>CAZLSB010000152.1:0-9913 GCA_964561825.1 uncultured Xanthomonas sp. | reverse complement strand
ACCGCGTGAACTCTCGACCGGTGAACAGCAGCGCTTAGGCATCGCGCGCGCGATGGTCGGTGTGCCCGATTTGTTGCTAGCCGATGAGCCTACCGGCAATCTGGATCCCAAACTTGCCGCCGAAATCATGGCTTTATTGATCTCGCTGAAGGAACTGGGCACTACGGTGATCATTGCCAGCCACGATCTGCCATTGATCCAACGCATGCATAAGCGCACCTTGGTGCTGGAAAACGGTCGATTGATCGATGACTTTCGCCCGGAGGATTGGTATGACCGAGGCGAGTGAATTGAGTCGACCGCAGGGCAATAAACGGCGCGCTTGGTGGCGCTCACATGTCGAAGGCATGGGCGCCGGTTTGCGGCGTTTGCTGCGCGATCCGTTCGGCCAGTTGCTCACGCTGGGGGTGATTGCGGTTGCGCTGGTTTTGCCGGCTTTTGGCTTTTTGGCCCTCGATCAGATTGACCGCGCCGCGGTGGCGTGGCGGCCCAGTAGCGATCTCACCGTATTTTTGGCCGCCGGAGAACCGGTCGAGCGCGCTATCGAACTGGCCGATGCCTTGCAAGATCGCCCAGAAGTTGCGCAGGCCGACGTGCGTTCGCCCGACGATGCGCTCGCCGAATTGCGTCAGATGAGCGATTTCGCCGAAGCGCTGGGCGCGCTGGATGCCAATCCGATGCCCGCTTTGGTCATCATTCGTTTGACGCCAGTCGGCGTGGCGCGTTTGGATGAATTCAAGGCCGAACTTGCCGCACGCGCTGAAGTTGATTGGGTACAAATTGATCGGCGCTGGTTGGAGCGACTAGACGCGCTTTTGGATTTAGCGCGCCGTGCAATCGTGTTGGGCGCGGCAATTTTGGCGGTCGCGGTGCTGCTGGTGGTCGGTAATACCATCCGCTTGGAGATTTCCTTGCGGCGCGAAGAGATCCTGATCTTGAAGTTGCTCGGCGCCAGCGATGGTCATGTGCGACGCCCATACCTGTATATAGGCATCTGGTACGGCATTGTCGGCGGCCTGCTGGCGTTGGGCTTGGTCTATGCGGGGCTACACTGGGTGCAGCCCGCCGTTGATCGCCTCGCGCTAAGCTACGATGCGGGTATTTCCTTAGAGGGTTTGGGCGGTCGTGGCACGGCGCTACTGATCGCCTACGGCGCGGCGTTGGGATGGTTAGGTGCGTGGCTGGCGAGTGCGCGGCACCTGCGCGACGCGGAACCACGTTAAATCACTTGGTGTTTGAGTACCGGCGTCTAAGCGCGCCAAGCAGGGAAGGGGGCTGGCATGGAAATATCGGTGACACGACACATCTCCAGCGAAACACCGCGGGTGATGGTCGTCGACGGATCAAAAGTGGTCCGCAAGATCATCGATCAGTTATTACATCACGACATGCCCGGTGTCACCGTGTTGGCCTGCAGCACCGGTGAGGAAGCCAAGGCGCACCTCGCAGCCGGGGTGGTTGACTTGGTGACCACGGCACTGCGGTTGCCCGATATGGATGGCATGGCACTCGCCCGCTACGTGCGTGAGCACTCACCACAGGCCTACATTCCGATCATCGTGGTATCCGGCGATGTGCAAGAACGCCTGTTGAATCGCGATCTCGCTTCTGATGTCACCGATTATTTTGATAAATCCTTAGGTCCGCAGGCACTCAGTACCTTCATTCGCGGCTACATCCGCCCGGAAGGCATGCCGGCCGGCGATGTGTTGTACGTGGAGGACTCGCGTGTTGTCGCAGTGGCCACGCGGCGCATGATGGAAAAACACGGGCTCAAGGTAAATCACGTGGTCAGCGTGGAAGAAGCCATCGAGATCCTGGAAAAAGCCAAGAGTGAAGGGCGCATCGGTGCGGATATTGTGCTCACCGACGTGTACTTGAAAGGTGGCATGACCGGCGGTGATTTACTCGATGAGTTACGCGGCCGCTTTGCCTATGGAAAAGGCCTGTTGCCGATTTTGGTCATGACCGGCGACGACAACGCCGCCAACCAGACCGCCCTATTGCGCTCAGGCGCCAACGATTTGGTGCAAAAGCCCACCGAAGAGCGCCTGTTGATCACCAAACTCGCCTTCCAGTTGCGTGTATCGCAAGCCTTGCGTAAGCAGATGCAGGCGGCAGGCTAAGCGGCGCGATTTGATCGATGTTTGTGATTGCTGCTGCGCGAGCAAACTTGCGTCGCGAAGCTCTCACCCGCCGTGCACGGGTGATTCCGGCAAACCGCATAACTAGCCAACTGTCATGACCGACGCATCTCGAATTCGACTTCACGACAGTTGGAAACAGCGTTTGCTGCCGGAGCTGTTGGCGCCGCCGATGCTCGCTTTGCGCGAGTTTCTGCAAGCGCAGATCCAGGCTGGCAAACAGATCTATCCGCCGGCGCGGCTGATGTTTGCCGCTCTCGATCACACACCGTTTGAGCGCGTTGCGGTGGTCATTCTTGGCCAAGATCCGTATCACGGACCGGGACAGGCGCAAGGTTTGTGTTTCTCGGTTCCGCCGGGTGTCGACGTGCCGCCTTCCTTGCTCAACATTTACGCTGAACTCAAGCGCGACCTGCAGATCGATGCGCCCGACCATGGCTGCCTGTTGCCGTGGGCCGATCGTGGCGTGCTGCTGCTCAATGCCGTGCTCAGTGTCGAGCGCGGCCGCGCGGGTGCGCATCAAGGCAAGGGTTGGGAAGCCTTTACCGACCGCATCATTCAATTGCTCAACAGCGAACGCGAAGGTCTGGTGTTCATGCTGTGGGGCGCCTACGCGCAAGCCAAAGGCAAACTGGTCGATCCGCGTCGACATCTGGTGCTGCGTGCGCCGCATCCGTCGCCGCTGTCTGCTTACCGCGGTTTTATCGGCTGCGAACACTTTTCACGCGCGAATAGTTATCTGCAAGCGCGTGGTGGACAGACGATCGATTGGCGCTTGCCAAAGGCGGCACAATTGCCGACCTGAGGCGTGGCGCGCTTGCTTGAGCTGCGCGAGTTCTCTGGGGTGGGCAATGCCATCGGAATCGAAGCTTCGTCTTCACACCAGCTAAGACTAGAATGGCCGTTCACTTCAAGGAATCCGCACATGACTATTCAAGTTGGCGAACACATTCCCGTCGCGACGCTCAGTTACCTAAAAGAGGGTGTGCAGCAAATCAGCACCGAAGAACTGTTCGGCGGCAAGACCGTCGTGTTGTTTTCCGTGCCGGGCGCATTCACGCCGACTTGTTCGGCACGCCATCTGCCCGGTTATGTTGACCACCTAGATGCACTGAAGGCGAAGGGCGTCGATCGCGTCGTCTGCATTGCGGTCAACGATGCCTTTGTCATGGACGCCTGGCGCAATAGCCAAAGCGTGCCGGAGGAAATTTACATGCTCGCCGACGGCAACGCGGGTTTCGCCAAAGCGCTCGGTCTGGAATTGGATGCCAGCAAGTTTGGCATGGGCGTGCGCGGACAACGTTTTGCGTTGGTTGCCAAAGACGGCGTGGTTACCGTATTGCACGTCGAGGCGCCGGGTGAGTTCAAGGTATCCAGCGCTGAAGCGGTTTTAGCAGCGCTGTAGAGAGCTGCACAGTCACTTGAGCACCAGCGGAGCTTGCTGCGCTGGTGCTTCGGTAGCGCTTGGCGGGTTCGGGCTTGTTTGAACGCTGCCGAGGCCGTGGTTTCGCCAAGCTGGCGTGTCCTCAACGCTGCTTCACTAGCGCCTGTAAGCGTGCCGTATCCGGATGCCAGGGGCGCTGCGCTTGCTGCCAATCGAGCGCGCTGAGCAGCCCGGCGCGAGTTTTGCGATCTTTTGCCAGGCCCCAGTTGGCCATGCTGAGCACGCTGCGCGCTTCGCCAATGTCCCAATGGCCCTCGTTGAGCTGACGCTGGTAACGCTGCAGCGCAGCGGCGGCGCGCTCGCGTGCGCTGCCAAAATCCGCAAACGCCAAAGCCAGCCTGGCCTGCGCGAGCAGCAACTGCGCTTGGTCTAGTTCGCTCGGCTGCGCCGATTCCGGATAACCGGCGATTGCAAGGCCAATCTGCAGCTGGGCCAACTCCAATTTGGAATCGTCAATGTAGGCCAGCGCCAGTTCAACCGCCAGCCGCAGCCGGATGCTCGCAGGCAGCGTTTGGGATTGATCTGCCAGTAGCGCTTGCGCGTCGCGCAGTGCGTCGATGGCTTCCGCTGGTCGGCCTTGCCAGCGCAGCACGCGGGCCAAATAGCGCAGCGTGGTCAGACGCTGCGTAGCATTGACATCGCTACGCGCTTGTTCTTGCAGATCCACCGACCTTAGGCGCGTTTGCGCAGCGCTCAAGTTGCCGCGAAAAGAGTCGACTAGGCCTAGATAGGTATTCGCAGCCAGCAAACGCGGATCGTCCACCGCCAATTGCGGCTGCAGCCGCTGCACGGCCTCATTTAGGTCACGCACCGCGCTGTCTAAATCGCCCAAGCGGAAGGCGTCGGTGCCCTGGTTGGTCAGCTCTTGCCCGAGCAATAGTTGATCCGGTCGCGCCTGTTCGCGCAACAGATGCAAGGCTTCCGTGCGCAGGGCATAGGCGTCTTGGGTGGCGCCAAGACTGGATTCAATCATCGCTTGCGCGCCCAGGCTTCGTGCTAGGTCGCGGTGTTCGCTCGGCAGTATTTGGCGGCGCAGGGCCACCACTGCGCGCGCTTGCGCTAGCGCTTGTTCGGTCTGTCCCAGTCGGAACAAAGCCAGCGCGCGGTTGTGCATCGCTGCGGCAATTTCGGGGTGCGTAGATCCGGATACCCGGCGTCGCGCGTCGATCACCGCATCCAAAATCGGCAGGGCCGCCTGCGCGTCGCCGGATTCCAGTGTCCAAGTCCCTAGATCATTGAGCGCCTGCAAGCTCTCTTCAGCTTGCGGGCCGAGTTGGGCTTGCAAGCCCGCGTACACGTCGCGCGCTAGATTGAGCGCCGCCAGCGTGGCGCCCTCGGCGCCCAACAGGCTCTTTTGCACGGATTGCGTGCGTAAGTGTTCCAAACGGGTTTCGGTGTCATCGGCCGGCAACAGCGCCAGCGCCTGATCGATATGCGTGCGCGCCAGTTGCACTTGTCCGCTCGCCAGTTCGGCCTGCGCCAAGCCGCGCAATAACGCCGTTTGGGTGCGCCAATCATCCGCTGCAACCAGCGCACGGCCGGCCTCATACATGCGCGCCGCGCGCGCCTGATCGCCAATGTAAAACCACGCTTTGCCCAGCGTGGCGTAGAGGCGCGCGCGTACCGCCGGTTGCCCAGCCAATTCACGCTCTATACGTTGCTCGCCGCGTTCCAGCAGCGACTTTGCCGTGATATCGCCGCCGGCGGCGCCCTCGGGAGTGGCACTTTCGAACACGCTGGACAAAAACGCGCTGACCGCTTCAGCGCGCAAGGACTCTTGTTGGGCGATCCGCGCCTGCCAGAGCGCCAACGCCGCACCACCGACCAGAGCGACCACGACCGCAGAACTTGCCAATACACCCAGCCAATGACGTCGGGCGTAGCGCTGCATGCGGTAACTCAGCGAGCCGGCGCGCGCCCTGACCGGACGGCCGTCCAAAAACGCACGCAAGTCATCGGCGAATGCCTCCACGCTGACATAACGTCGCGCCGGTTCATCACGCAGGGATTTGGCGACCACCAGCGCCAAATCGCCCGCCAGCATGCGTGGCGTTACTGCCGCTGGGCCATCAATGCCCGCGCGGCGCCTGGCTTGCGCCAACAATTCGCGGGTTTCATGCAGTGTGGTGCGCGCACGATGCCGCGCGGCGCCGGTTAGCAGTTCAAACAGCACCGCGCCCAGCGCATAGATATCGGTGGCCGTGCTGACCGGTTCACCGCGCATTTGTTCGGGCGAGGCGTAAGCACGGGTGAAGTAGCGTGGGCCGGTGGCTGAGGTGTCTTCGTGCTCGCTGTGTAAGACCTTGGCGATGCCAAAATCCAGCAACTTGGGCTCGCCGCGTGTATCGACCAAAATGTTGCCGGGCTTTAGATCGCGATGCACCACCAATTGTCGGTGCGCGTGCGCGACGGCATCACAGAGTTTCAAAAACAGCCGCAAACGGCCCGCGGCATCCAGGCTTTGGGCATTGGCGTAATCGAGCAAGGGTAAACCATCGACCCATTCCATGACGAAATACGGCCGCCCCAGCAGATCGACGCCACCATCGATAAGCCGGGCAATATTTGGGTGTTCCAGACGCGCCAGAATGCGCCGCTCGGCCAGGAAGCGCTGCAGGATTTCGCCCGAATCCATGCCCAGTTTGATGAGTTTGAGCGCCGCGCGCTGTTGGAATTCGTGCTCATTGCGCTCTGCCAAGTACACCGCACCCATGCCACCGCGTCCGAGCAAGCGACCCAACAACCACGGCCCGACATAGGTTCCCAGTTCCGGGCTTACCGACGCGCGGCTAGCGTCCAACGCGGCGTTGGCCGTCAGCGCATGGCCAGCGGTATCCACCATCGCAGTCGTCGCAGGTGTGTTGGCGGGCGGCATTCCGGTTAATCCAAACGGCAGACGCGCAGTTTAATCGCTAGCGGACAGAAGCGGGCACCCGCTACACTGCGCGTCCCCGTCGTCGGGCGTTGGTTAAACGGTCGCGGTGCGGGCCCGCAAGGGCGGCGCATCGAGGAAAGTCCGGGCTGCATAGAGCAAGGTGCCAGATAACATCTGGGGGGCGAGAGCTCACGGACAGTGCAACAGAGAATAGTCCGCCAGCGGCTCGTCGCAAGGCGAGTGCGGGCAAGGGTGAAACGGTGCGGTAAGAGCGCACCGCGTCGGTGGCAACACGCGACGGCATGGCAAACCCCACCTGCAGCAAGGCTAAATAGGGGGAGCATGGCGCGGCTCGCGTCTTCCCCGGGTTGGCTGCTTGAGGCCGACGGTGACGTCGGTCCCAGAGGAATGATCGTTCACGACAAAACCCGGCTTATCGACCGACCCGGGCGACGGGGGCTAGCTTTGCCGGGCTAGTGCTGCGATCCACGCTCAAGTGGGCGTGGCGGCGGACTAATCCCAACGGTCATCGCGGACCCAAACCACACCGTCTTCGATGCGAATCGGAAACACTGCGGTCGGTTCATACGCCGGCGCACACAGCGCGGCACCAGTGCGCAGATCAAAACGCGCGCCGTGGCGTGGGCATTCGATCTCAAAGCCACAAATAGCCCCGCCACTGAGTTCGCCGCCATCGTGCGTGCAGACATCTTCGATGGCGAAAAAGTGGCCGTCCACATTGACAATTGCAACTTGCGCACCATCCACATCAATGACCTTCCAGCCGCCGGGTGCAAGCCCAGTTGCTAAGCCCACTTTGACCCAATCGCTCATGCTGAATTCCTCTTTGAACCGGCCGCTTGCAGTGCGCCGCGTATGTCGATATCGGTAGACGTGGCAAGACGTCCAGACAGGGCGCCGATCAAGGTTGCCCAAGGCAAAGTGATGGTTTTGAGACGGTTTGGGTAGCCCAATACGCTGAGGAAGGCATTGAATTCGCCTAAACGCGGATTCTCAGCGCCCTGCGGATTGCGCGTAATCAGGTCCAGCGCTGCCTCAGCCAGCGTCTGCGCGTCGCCGATGGGCAGGCCGCAAATCAAATCGCCCATGATCGAAGTTGCGGCCATTGTCAGTGCGCTGGCCTCTGCCTCAAAGGCAAAGTCCTGCAAACGGTCTGCGCTGAGCAGCAATTCGATCTTCAGGTGATCGCCGCACAGCGCGTTGACCCCGCTCGCGTACACGCTGGCGATCGCCAATCGCCCAAACCGGCGCGGTGCGCGATTGTGGTCTAACACGACGCTGCGATAGATATCAGAGAGCGGCATCTTGCTCAATTACGATAAGTTTGGTGAGCGGCCCCTTACGCCGCGGCACGCACGCTCTTGCCCCGCGGGAATCGTTCGCGAATCGAGCGGGTGATACCGTCGGCATCCAGGCCGAGCAGCGCCAATAAGCGGCTGGGGTCGCCGTGTTCGATGAACACATCGGGAAAGCCTAACTGCAGTGTAGGGATCGCCACATTGTGGGCGGCGAGCGCTTCCAGGCAGGCGCTGCCAGCGCCGCCCATGATGCAGCCTTCTTCAATGGTGACCAGCGCGTCATGACTGAGCGCCAGTTCAATCAGCAGTTCTTCATCCAAGGGCTTGACGAAGCGCATATTCGCGACGCTGGCGTCCAGGCGTTCGGCCGCTAGCAGGGCCGGATGCAACAGTGCGCCAAACGCCAAAATGGCGATGCGCGATCCGTTATTGGCCTGACCGCGGCGGCGCAGCTCACCTTTCCCGAATGGCAAAGTGCCCAAACTGCGCTGTACTTCAACGCCAGGGCCATTGCCACGCGGATAACGCACGGCGGCCGGACCGTTATGCGCAAAGGCGGTCGACAGCAACTGGCGGCATTCGTTTTCGTCAGCCGGCGCCATGACCGCCATATTGGGAATGCAGCGCAAATAGGCTAGATCGTAAGCGCCGCAATGAGTGGGGCCGTCGGCGCCCACAATACCGGCGCGATCCAGTGCGAAGGTCACCGGCAGGTTTTGCAGCGCCACGTCGTGAATCATCTGATCGTAGGCGCGTTGCAGGAAGGTGGAATAGATCGCCACCACCGGCTTTAGCGCTTCGCAGGCCAGTCCGGCGGCGAAGGTCACCGCGTGCTGTTCGGCGATGCCCACATCGAAATAGCGCGACTTAAAGCGCCGCTCGAACTCCACCATGCCGGAGCCTTCACGCATCGCCGGCGTGATGCCGACTAAGCGTGAGTCGGCAGCGGCCATGTCACACAACCAATCGCCGAACACTTGCGTGTAGCTTTGTTTTCCCGCTTTGGCCGGTCGAATGCCTTCGCTCGGGTTGAAGCGGCCCGGGCCGTGATAAAGCACCGGATCGGCTTCGGCAAGTTTGTAACCTTGGCCTTTTTTGGTCACCACATGCAAAAACTGCGGGCCATCGCCTTCGTCTATGCGCTCCATGATGTTACGCAAAGTGGGCACCAGCGATTCCAGATCGTGGCCGTCAATCGGGCCAATGTAGTTGAAGCCAAACTCCTCAAACAAAGTGGCTGGCACCACCATGCCCTTAGCATGCTCTTCAAAGCGCCTTGCTAGCTCATACACCGGAGGCGCCATCGCCAGCACTTTGCCGATGCCTTTTTTGGTGTGCGCGTAAAACTGGCCACTCATCAACCGCGCTAGATAACGATTCAACGCGCCAACCGGCGGTGAGATCGACATATCGTTGTCGTTCAAAATCACGATCAACGGCAGATCTTTTTCGATGCCGGCGTTGTTCATCGCCTCGTAGGCCATGCCGGCGGTCATCGCACCGTCACCGATGACCGCAATGGCGTGACGTTTTTCGCCCTTCAGCACGGCGGCGCGCGCCATGCCGGCTGCCGCGGAGATGGAGGTGCTCGAATGTGCGGTGCCAAAGGCGTCATAAACGCTTTCTTCACGGCGCGGAAATCCAGCCAAGCCGCCGAGTTGCCGCAACGTGGACATCGCATCGCGGCGCCCGGTCAGAATTTTGTGCGGATAACTTTGGTGGCCAACATCCCAGACCAAACGGTCTTCCGGCGTATTGAACACATAGTGCAGCGCAATCGCCAGCTCCACCGTTCCTAAGTTGGACGACAGGTGACCGCCCGTTTGCGACACCGACTGCAGCACATAGGCGCGTAATTCATCGGCAAGCTGCACCAGTCGCTCACGCGGTAAACGGCGCAGATCCTTTGGATCATTAATGCTGGACAACAGTGGGTGGGTAGACAAAGGGATGACGCCTCAATGACAGCTGATACCCCAATTGTCCTGCACTAGCGCCTGAACAGTCCAGTTAGGAGTCGTGAAGATATTTCTAAACGGCGACTTGGCAGCGATTATTCCTAGCATTGCACCGGAACTGCCTTTAGTTCTGATATTTCATAAATCCTAGAATCCTCAGTTGGACGGGGTAG
>CAZLSB010000151.1:0-9939 GCA_964561825.1 uncultured Xanthomonas sp. | reverse complement strand
GTCGACATAGGTCATCGCCGACAGCACGGCGGTCTGGTCAAGCAGTGTCTGGCACGCCAACATGATCGACTACTACCTGGAAGGCATCCGCGGCACCTGGGTGGCGTCCAACGAAGAGGCGAAGAAGCTCGGGCAGATCGAGAGCTTCTCGGTATATGTCAGCGAGTTGCCGCTGAGTGGCGACTTCAACGTGGTGCTGGTCACCCGAGTCAAGAGTGCAGCCGACCTTGAGCCCAACAAGGAACGCAATGACTTATTCATGAAGGCCTGGGGCGATGCCAACGAAAAGAAAACCCAGGAGAAGGTGAAGACCTATCCGAGCATCCGCGAAATCACCGGCGAATAGCGCTTGCGCGAGCTCACGTTCAAGCAGTCAATCGTAGCGGTTCGCGGTTCGAATCGTCTTTGTTCCACGATATGCAGGAACACATAAGCGATGGATTTTTTGTTCAGGCAAGGCGTAGCCCAACAAATTTGTGCCAAATCACAGTCCGGCGATCGTTTCAACCTGCGATGCGCGACAGGCTGCTAGCATCGGGGCATGGCTTTGACTTGAGGCATGAATGATGATGGTGCTACGCCTTGCGCTTGCTGCACTTTTGGCGTGTTTGATCGCCACGACCGCGTGCGCAGACACAGAAAAACACCCTGGCATGAATGCTTTGGTGGACGAGATTGCCGGCGGCGATGCGGTTCGCGCGCAACAATTACGCGACTTGCTGAATGCTGCGAGTTATCAACCGGCGATTATTGAAGCAATCAGCCGACCGGCCGAAGGCGTCAAACCGTGGTTTAGCTATCGCCCGATCTTTATGACGGAAGCGCGGATCAGCGCGGGTGCGGAGTATCTTGAACTGCATCGAGCGTTGTTAAACAAGGTTCAAGCGCAGCAAGGCGTGCCGGCGGAGTACATTGTCGCGATCGTCGGGGTGGAAACCTTTTACGGTCGCATCATGGGCAAATGGAAAGTGCTCGATGCACTGACCACGCTAGGCTTGTATTACCCTCCGCGCGCGCCATTTTTCCGCGGCGAATTAGTGCGATTTTTGAATCTGCCCAACGAGCGCCGAATTATACTCGACCTCGCCACCGTGCAGGGCTCCTACGCGGGCGCGATGGGTTTGGGGCAGTTCATGCCGACCAGCTTCGTCAAGTGGGCCTTGGATGAAAATGCCGACGGCAAAATCGACTTGTGGACCTCGCCAGACGATGCGTTGTCCAGCATTGGCAACTATTTACGCGACCACGGCTGGGTCAAAGACGGGCCGGTGACGATCCCCATGGTGCCGGGCCCCGGTGCGCGGCGTTTGCGCGACACCGGTTTAGATCCCATCTTTCCGTTGAGTCAATTGGTTGAGTGGGGTTATCAGCCGCCCGATGGCACTTCCGTTGCGCCCGATCAATCGAGCAATTTGCTGACGCTGGAAGTGGCCGATAGCGAGTTTGCGCATTACGCTATTTTTGCCAATTTTCGGGTCATCACCCGTTACAACCGCTCGCCGATGTACGCGATGGCGGTGCATGAATTAGCTCAAGCTATTCGTGAACGGACCGGTGGTACTGCGCAGTGAAGCTGTCGTTTTGCCGCATAGGTCTGGGCAGCGGCTTACGCCTATTGTTCATTGCACTGCTGCTGACCACACTCGCCGCATGCGCCACAAAGCGCGGCGCCGAGCGCCCAGTGGTGCGTCAAGATCGCCCGCCACCGAGCTATGAACCACTCGACGGACCGCCCAATGTGCCGTTTGACGTCAACGCCTTGTCGGAGCCCATCGTGCGCGATGAGCCGCTGGCGCGTTACGGAAACCACTCGCCTTACACTGTATTTGGCAAGAAATACAGCGTGTTGCCACAAAGCGCCGGCTACGTCGCACGCGGCACGGCATCCTGGTACGGCACCAAATTCCACGGTCGCCTAACCAGCACGCGTGAGCCCTACGATATGTACCAGTTCACCGCTGCGCACAAAACTCTGCCGTTGCCGAGTTATGCGCGGGTGACCCGCTTGGATACCAACAAAAGCATCATTGTGCGCATCAATGATCGGGGCCCATTTGTCGGCGATCGATTGATCGACCTATCCTATGCGGCGGCGGTCAAGCTAGGCGTGCATATCCACGGCACCGCGCCGGTCGAGGTACGTGTTTTGCATGTGGGCGACGATGCCAACGCCTCGTTACCCGCACCGCGGCAGCCGCGGCCTGCGCAGATTGTGCAATCAAGCGGTGATCTCTACGTGCAAGTAGCGGCGTTTAGCACTCGCAATGGCGCATCCAACTATCGTCAGCGGCTGCGCGCCGCGGGTTTTGCCAACGTTCGAATTTTCACGGCACTGGTCAATCAGAGCCGCGTATGGCGGGTGCGGGTCGGGCCGTTGAGCACCATGACGCAGGCCGATACAGTACGATCGCGCTTGCGCACTGGCGGCTTTGGTGAGCCACGTGTGCTGCGCAAACCCTGAAGGTTCGAATTAACCACCGTACAGCGTTGATGCGCTAGCGTCTGGGCACGCCCAGAAGCGCCCTCCTTCCCTATTTTTGCCGCCGGACCGCCCACATTCCGATCCGGTTGCATTGTGCATAGTAGACCTGATGAAAACATTGCTGCCCCTTGTGATGCTGTTGCTGTCGTTCACCGCCGTCGCGCAAACGCCGACCCCAACGCCAGTTCCCTCGTTGCCGACGCCCAAACCAGCGGCGATGGTGATCCCAGACGCGCCCGTGTTGGCGGTCAAGTCGGCCATCTTGATCGAACAATCCACCGGACAGGTGATCGCCGAACAAGCGGCAGATCAGCGCGTTGAACCCGCCAGTATCACCAAGGTGATGGCCGCCTACGTGCTGTTTCACGAGTTACGCGCCGAGCGACTGAAACTCGACGATCCAGTGCGTATCAGTGAGAACGCGTGGAAGAGCGGCTTAGGTGGCTCGCGCATGTTTATCAGCGCAGGCAGCTCGGTCAGCGCCAAAGAACTGCTGCTTGGCATGATTGTGCAATCGGGCAACGATGCGACCGTCGCGCTGGCAGAGCATCTTGCCGGCAGTGAAGATGGCTTTGTGCAACAAATGAACACCTATGCGCAGCGCATCGGTATGAAAGCCTCGCACTTCACCAATGCTGCGGGGTTGCCAGACCCAGAGCATTATTCGACCGCGCGTGATATCGCGCTGTTATCGCGCGTCATGATCGATGAGTTTCCCGAGTATTACGCGTGGTATGCAACGCCTGAGTTTACTTTTAACGGCATTCGTCAGTACAACCGCAACGCGCTATTGCGTCGCGACGAAAGTGTCGACGGCATTAAAACTGGCCACACTACTTCGGCCGGTTATTGTTTGGCTAGTTCAGCCAAACGCGGCGAAATGCGGCTGATTGCCGTGGTGATGGGCAGCAAATCAGAAGAATCACGCGCTCAAGAAAGCCAATCCTTGCTTAATTACGGCTTCCGTTTTTTTGAAACCCACAAGTTGTATGCCAAAGATCAAATTCTCGCCGAACCCAAAGTGTGGAAGGGCGAAGTTGACAAAGTCAGCTTAGGCGTTGCCGAAGACGTTTTGGTGGTTATTCCGCGCGGCAAATACGAGCAGTTGCAAGCCAATATGGACTTGCCATCCTTGTTAATTGCGCCGGTAGAGATCGGCCAGCGCGTCGGTAGCGTACGCGTTAGTTTGGATAAGAAACTATTGCTCGAACGACCCTTGGTCGCTATCAGTGCCGCAGCAGAGGGTGGGATTTGGCGTCGCAGCGTCGATGGCTTCTGGCTGTGGTTTGAGGACGACGAGGTGGTCCGTGACTGAGTTGGAATTTACGCCCGAGGGGCAAGCGCCCGGGCTGATTTTCCCCGGCACGCATATTTTGATCGCGATGGGCCCGGCAGACGAGGAGTTCCGCGCCTCTCTGCTGACCGCGTTACTGGAAGCCGGCGCGCGCCGCACCGCAACACCCACCGCCCATCGATTTAGCCGCACGGGCCGCTACCAATCGGTGCACATCGAAGTAGATGTAGCAAGCCGCGAAGAATTGGAAAGTCTGTACGCGCTGATCAAAGCGCACCCGGGCGTGGTGTTTAGGCTTTAGTCGTGGAAAGCGTCAGCACACAGCGCTGACCCACAGGCCCCGCTGTCGGTGCGCTTGTTCAAGGTTGCGCGGACTCACACGCCCATCAACACATGTTCTCGCTCCACATGGTCGAGGCGGATGCGGTTGACGAACAGCGAGAACGACAAGTACCCGGCGAGGCCATTGCTGCGTCGCATCCAGGGTGGCAGGTATTGCGGTGGGTCGATGAATCCGGCGGCGAAATAGGGTTCCAGTTCAACAACGTCCTGCAGTGTCATCTTGCCGGCAAACAAATGCCGCGCTAACTCCAGCTTGCGTGAGCGCAGCGCCCAGCGGAAAAAAGTGTGGACAGACAACAAACCGTGCAGATAGACGGTGTCCTTGGTGAAGGCGCAGCCGCCTTCGGTGGGCACGCCACGGAACACCCGCATCGCCGACGTGAAACTCTCGTTTTCGCTCTGTCCTTGCTCCAAAAAGAAGCTGAACACCTCGATGAAATTGGCCCCCCGCAGTGCCATATCGATGGCCAAAATGCGCAAAGAAATGCGCTTCATGCGCATGATGTCGATCGAACCGGTGACCAATTCGGCAAACACCGCCAAACCTTCTTGAGTGGCGGTAATACGCGGCGAATTCAGGCCCAGGCTGCCCAGATTGCGCTGCGCGCGGCCATTCAATGAGGTCAGCGAATGCACAAAAGCTTCGTGTTCCAACAACTGCGATAAATCGTATTCGGAGAAACAGGTGCTAGCGCGCAGGCGAATGCGCGTCGGCCCGGCGGCGGCTTTGGCGACCAGATCCGGATCAATGTCGATCCGCACTTTGTGGTGGGTGAATACGTCCGCCAGCCGGTGTTCCATCTCCGCTTTGATGATGTCGGCGCTTAGGCAGTACTCCACTTCATCAAGCGCATCGTTGCCGAGCACATCGTCGGCAGCGGCGATAAAATGCTGCGCGGCCTGCAGATTGTTGACCCCCGAGCCGGCGATGCGATCGCCGGGCCGGCCGTACAAATGCACCGAATACTCGGTCATCGCGCGCGAACCTAGATGGTCGAGTAACAAGCTTGCGACCTGCCATGAATGCGCCGTACGTTGCAGATAGTTGCCGATCGGGTGGGCCGCATCGCACTGCAACGCGATGTGCTTCAACGCGTGACGACGCTCGGCGAAGTTGAACTTTTTGTATTCAATCTGCGGCAAGGCGTGTTTGCCCGCGCGAAAATCCGCCAGGAACTGGTCCTGCACACGTTTCGGCCAACTTAACGTGCTGAGCACCTTGATGTCTTTGACCAACGCAACCAATTCCGCGTCGAGCGTGCGATAGCGGGCCAGTTCTTCATCCATCGTCGCGTATCGCTGTGCTGCAGTGGTCGCTACATCATCGCGCAAAAACTGGGCGCTTGGATTGCCTCCAGAGCGGACTATTCAACCTGGCAGCCTGTCCTGGCCAGCACTTCATCAATGATCCTTGCAGCCTGTCGGGCTTTGCGCGTGAGATGCGTTGTGTGTGCTTAAGCGGATGGCTGCAAGGCGCGGCGCGCACGCAATGGCTCCTCCATTGCCTAAGCGTCGCAGCGCAGACGCCGTTTGGACGCGCAACCCGCCGGGTCGGACGGCCTTTTGGCGTAGCGCAGACTCGAAAGTAGATCGAAATCCATCAAAATCAATCCGAGAATGACCAGAAAATGATCGCCAAAAGCACTTCCGGCGCACTCGCGAGGAAAGTCCGACCGGCTGCTAGCAGCCTCAGTTGACCGCTTCCAGTCACCCATCGCCCAGCGGGCACACTCAGCCATTGGTAATAGGAATGGTTGTCATTTCGATTCGCAGTCTATATCCTGCGCGTAACTCGACAATATGAGCCGCCTCCGGATGCCGCAACGCCTGCTGTTCGCCGCAATCTGTGCGGCGTTGTCGTCTGCCGTCGCATTCGCCGTCCCCTTGCCTACGCCCGATCGCGACTCGACGCGCAAACTGGCGAGGGTGGTCGTTGTCGGCGACAAACAGAGCGCTGCGGCGCAACCTAGCAGCGTGTCGCTGATCGACGCTGAGGAGATTCGCTCGGCACGCGTGTTCTCGGTATCCGAGGCGCTGCGCAAAGCGGCCGGCGTGCTGACCCGCGACGAGGAAGGCTTCGGCATCCGTCCAAACATTGGCGTCCGCGGCCTCAATCCGACGCGCTCGACCAAGGTTCTGCTGCTCGAAGACGGGATCCCGGCCGCCTATGCCCCGTACGGCGACAACGCCAGTTACTACCACGCGCCGGTCGACCGCTACGAGCGTATCGAGATTCTGAAGGGTGTTGGCATGCTGCGCTTCGGGCCGCAGACCATCGGCGGGGTCATCAACTACATCACCGCCGATCCGCCCGAGGAGTTTGGCGGCTTGCTGTCGCTGACCGCCGGAAGCCGCAGCTATTTTAACGGCCACGCAAGCATGGGCGGCGGCGGCTTCCTCGTCGACTTGGTGCGCAAACAGGGCGACGGCGCGCGCGACACCCTTGAACTGGAACAGACCGACATCAACGTCAAGTACGCGACTCAATTGGGTGAGGAGCATGCACTCACGCTGCGCGGCACGTGGCTCAACGAGGACTCCCAGGTGGGCTACTCGGGCCTCACGGAGGCCGAATACCAGAACTTCGGCCGCGACTATGGCTTCGACCAGAACGCGGATTTCGACATCGACCGCTACGGCGCCTCCGCCACACACGAATGGTCGCCTAATGCAGATCTGGCGCTGACCACCAGCGCCTACGGTTTTTACTTCGAGCGCGACTGGTGGCGCCAGTCTTCGACGACCACAGACACCCAGTGCGGCAACGCCTTCCGCGATGCCCGCCTGCGCGGCGATCGCGTGGACTTCGACGCCTGCAACTCGTTGCAGGGCCGGCTGCGCGACTACGACACCTACGGCATCGAGCCGCGCCTGCGGGTGAACTGGCAGGCCTTCGGCGCGCCGAGCGAATTCCAGGCCGGCGCACGCGCGCACTGGGAGTCACAGGAACGCCGGCAGGTCAATGTGAACAGCCCCATCGGGCGCAGCGGCACGACCACCGAGAACCAGCGCCGCGAAACCCGCGCCCAATCGGCCTTCGCCAGCAACCGTTTTGAGTTCGGCGCGCTGGCAGTGGTGCCCGCGCTACGCGTGGAGCACATTGAGTACGAGCGACTCAATCGCCTGAACGGCGGCGCTGGCAGTGAGACGGTCACCGAGTGGGTGCCGGGGCTCGGTTTCCATTACCGCATCGACGAGCGCCACACGCTGTTTGCCGGCGGCCACCGCGGCTTCGCACCGCAGCGCGCGGAGGACATCATCGACGGCAATGGCGGGCTAGTCGACGTCGACGCTGAGGACAGCCGCAACCTGGAACTCGGCTGGCGCGCCGAGTTGTCGCCGGGTAACAGCGTTGAGGCCACCGTGTTCCGCAACCATTTCCTGAACCAGATCGTGGTCGGCTCAATCGCCGGTGGCAGCACGCCGTTGGCCGAGGGCGAGACGCTCTATCAGGGCGTTGAGTTCTCCGGCATGTTCTCGCGTGAAGGCTGGGTGGGCGAAGGCCGCAGCTATGCCAACGCGGCACTGACCTGGCTGCCGACCGCACGTCAGGAAACCGCGCTGCGTTCGGTCACCAGCGGCGCGATCATCGGCGGCAGCGCACCCGGCAAGCGCCTGCCGTACGCACCGAAACAGACCGCCACCATCCGCATCGGCCACGCCGTGGGCGCCTGGGATGCGTCGATTGAGGGCGTCTACGTGGGGCTGCAGTACGGTGATTTTGCCAACCGCACGCAGGTCGATCCCAGCGGCCAGTTTGGCCAGCTTGGCAGCTATGTGCTGATCAACCTAGCGCTCAACTACACCCCGCTCGACGCACCCTGGGGCCTGTTCCTGACCGTGAAGAACGCCGCCGACCGCGATTACATCGCCGACCGTACCCGCGGCATCCAGGTGGGGCCGCCGCGGCTGGTCCAAGCCGGGGTGAGCTGGACGTTCTAAGGGTTCGTAGCTAAGGGCTCGTTCGTCAATAACTTGAACTTTTTGCTCGCCGGATTGGGCGCGCTGCCTCGTTGCGAATCGCTTGTGTGGCGCGCCACACCGCGCTCATCGCGCCTCGCATCGCATCCCAATCCGACGGCCAAAAGTCCAAGTTATTTCCTTACGAGCCCTAAGGGCAGGCGCTGGTTAACGACCTTCCAGCCGAACTACGCCGGCATGGGCGTCTGCTGCGGCTTTTTCAGCGCGGCGATGGCCTCGCTGATGCCACCCAGTGTGAGCGGGAACATGCGTTCGCTAAAAGCACGCTGGATATGTTGAATGGTTGGCGTGTAATGCCAGTATTCACGTTCCGCCGGATTTAGCCACACGCTGCGTGGCCAAGTGGCGAGAACACGCTGCAGCCAAACCAAGCCTGATTCCTCGTTCCAGCCTTCGATGCAACCGCCTGGCTCAATCAGCTCCAGCGGACTCATGCTGGCGTCGCCGACAAAAATCACCCGATAGTCGGCAGCATATTTATGCAACACCTCGCGGGTTGGCGTGGTTTCCTGCCAGCGGCGGCGATTGTCTTTCCACACGCGGTCGTACAGACAGTTATGGAAGTAGAAGTGTTCGAAATGTTTGAACTCGGCTTTGGCCGCCGAGAACAACTCTTCGCAGACGCGAATATGCTCGTCCATCGATCCGCCGATATCGATGAACAACAGCAATTTGATCGCGTTATGACGTTCCGGCCGCAGTTTCAGATCCAGCCAACCGGCGTTTTTGGCGGTGGCGTCAATGGTGCCGTCCAGATCCAATTCTTCGGCCGCACCCTCACGTGCGAACTTGCGCAAGCGGCGCAGCGCCACCTGGAAATTGCGTCGGCCCAGCTCTACTTCGTCGTCGAGGTTTTGGTACTCGCGCTTTTCCCAAACTTTGGCCGCCTTAGCGTGCTGCGAACGACCGCCAATGCGCACCCCTTCCGGGTTGAAACCAGCGTGACCAAAGGGCGAAGTGCCGCCGGTACCAATCCAACGATTGCCACCGCTGTGGCGCTCGGTCTGCTCGGCCATGCGCTTGCGTAACTCGTCCATCAACTTTTCTAAACTGCCAAATCCTGCGAGCCTGGCCTTTTCCTCAGCGCTTAACTCACGCCCGAAAGTCTCGCGCAACCAATCCGCCGGAATATCTTTCAGCCAGTCGGGCACCTGTTCCGCGACACCTTCAAAAAAAGCTTGGAAGGCGCGATCGTAGCGATCGTACAGACCTTCATCTTTGACCAGCGCGGCACGCGCCAGCGCATAAAAATCCTCAATGGACAGCTGCGCATGGCCCTGTTTGAGCGCCTGCAGCAATACCAAAAACTCGCTCAGCCCAATTTTCAGGCCAAAAGCGCGCAGCGTAAGGAGAAAACGAATGAGCATTGCAGGGCCGGCCAGTTGAGATTTGGGAAGGCCGAGGACTTCCTCGCGCGAATGTACCGCAAAAGTATGCGCCCGGAACTCGCGGACCGATTTCATGGCAGCGAGTCAAACTGATGTGGGCACTTGGGCACTTACGATATACGTTCATGGCGTGCGCTCTTGTTCAGCCTGTGGGAGCGCGCTTGCTCGCGATCCTTTGGTTTTTTTGTTTCATCAGCGCTGATCCCGCGCAAACGCGCTCCCACAAGAGCCCGAAACTGCGCGCAGGTGAATCGTAGGTTGGGCTTCGGCGCAGCCATGCCCAACTGCTGACGACAGTGTTGGGTACGCTGCCCCGGTGGCGTCATCAGTTTGACTCGCACCCCCGTTTCGCGGCCCGGGCGCGATGCTTCAACCTAGAAACCTCAGCTGGACGGGGTAGAGTGTGCGGTTATGGGGGGTGAAAGCCGGCAAGCTTGCGCGGCATGCCGCGC
>CAZLSB010000150.1:0-9963 GCA_964561825.1 uncultured Xanthomonas sp. | reverse complement strand
TGCGCGGCTAGCCCGCCGCCATCGCATGAACATCGGCACCATCGTCAGCGACGCGAGCATGGCGGTGCAGTACTTGGGCGGCGCAAAAATCGGCGTGGTAGAAGAGAGTTTCGCGGCACGCATGAACCCGGGTGATTGCTTTTTCTTCGGTGGACGTTTGTTAGAGCTGGTGCGCATTCACGACATGACCGCCTGGGTGCGGCGCGCCAGCGGCAAGCGTGCGGCCGTGCCGCGCTGGGCCGGTGGGCGCATGCCGCTGTCGAGCACACTGGCCGACGCCGTGGTGCAGCAGCTGGCGCTGGCAGAAGCCGGACAGTACGACTCGCCCGAATTGAAATGCTTGCGGCCACTGCTTGAGTTGCAGCAGAAATGGTCGGCGCTGCCGACAACGCAAACGCTGCTCGCAGAGGTCTTGAAAACCCGTGAAGGTTGGCATCTCTTTCTTTATCCGTTTGCCGGCCGTCAGGTACACCTGGGGCTTGCCAACTTGATCGCCTGGCGGGTGGCACAGCACGCGCCGCGCACGTTTTCGATCGCAGTGAACGATTATGGTTTTGAGTTGCTTAGCGCAACGGCGCTCGATTGGGCCACGCTGCTACCACAGGTGTTGAAGTTAGGAAATGAGCTGCAAATACAAGAAAGCGGAGCGCAAGACGACGCGCGCGCGGCGCTGCTGCATGAGCTGCTGGCCAGCCTAAATGCAAGCGAGCTGGCGAAGCGACGCTTCCGCGAAATTGCGCGTGTGTCGGGTTTGATCTTTCAGGCATACCCCGGCGAAAAACGCAGCAGCAAGCAGCTGCAGGCGTCATCGTCGCTATTTTACGAAGTCTTCCACAAATACGATCCGTCCAATCGGCTGCTGCTACAGGCTGAGCAGGAAGTCCTTACGCAGGAGCTGGAGATTGGCCACCTCCGCGCCAGCTTAAAGCGCATTGCCAGCCAGCAACTAGTGCTCAAAACGCTGCTGCGCGCAACCCCGTTTTCCTTTCCACTGATGGTTGAGCGCTTGCGTGAAAAGCTGTCGACTGAGAGCGTGGCTGAGCGCATCGCGCGCATGGTTGGAGAGCTAGAAAAGGCCGCCGATGGCCGCGTAAATGCTGTCGATTCAGCCGCGACTGCCGATCACCTGAAAGACTCGCTGCTGTGTGCCGGCGCAAACGCAGCACAGCAAACCGCTACGCTTGCCAAACGCCCGCCCCGCGAACGCAAGGCTTTGCGACCGTCGTGATGAACACTTCGGTCTGCAAGGTCCAGTGGGCTGAGATTGAAGTGCACCTCTTGCCCGAACGCGCTGTTTGGTGGCCTAGCGGAAAAGCACTTTTTATCGCCGATCTGCACTTGGGCAAAGCGGCAACCTATCGCGCTCTGGGCCAGCCCGTTCCAGCCGGTACCACACACGAAAATCTGGCGCGACTAACGACACTCATTTTAAAATACGCGCCACAGCAGATCGTTTTTCTCGGTGACTTTTTGCATGCGGCGACAGCCCGCACCGTAGACGTGCTGGCGGCCCTGCACGAATGGCGAGCGCGTCATGCGCCATGCGATATGACGCTGGTGCGCGGCAACCACGACAGCCGCGCGGGTGATCCGCCCGCGACGCTGCGGTTCGATGTGGTCGACGAGCCGTATTTACACGGCCCATTTGCGCTCTGCCATTATCCGCAGCAGCACGCCACGCATTTCGTCTTGGCGGGCCACGTACACCCGGTTTGCCGACTATCCGGTCGCGGGCGCGACAGCTTGCGCATGCCCTGTTTTGTCGCGCAAGCTCGACAGGCGATCCTGCCCGCTTTCGGTGAATTTACCGGTGGCTGGATGGTGCCCTCGGGACCAGCGCAGCGGCTTTATCCAGTGGGCGGCGGGGTGGTTTGGTGTTTACCGCTGCGGCCAAACTTTCAAGGTAAGTGAGCCCGACAATTGCCGCGGTCGACGCTCATGCTGGAAAGACAAACACGAGATAACATCCGTCGCCGTGGCGACGATATTCATGCTCCGGGATGGCTCCATGCCATAACCGTTGGGCCGCATACAGCTGCGGATGGCAGCCCTGACTAACGCCTGTGCGACGATCTCGTCGGCCATGACTCGTTCGTGCCAAGCGTGTGCGAGGCAAAGGACCGGTCGCTTCGCGACTTCGCCCGCAACCCACGTTACGGGCGATCGTTGCGAGATAAGCGTGGGGCGCGGGACGCAAAGATGCGCCAAGGCAGGGGGGAACGATCTTTCGTGCTGAAGACGAGGTGGAGCAGAACATGGTCGAGTGATTGCGGCATGGCGATGGGTCGGGCTTTCAGCCCTTGATCAGGCGCTGGCAACCTGGGGCGTTGCCCCAGGCTGGTATGGAGGCGCGCCTTTGGCGCTGAAATACAGAGAATCGAGCGGGCGCCGGTTAGGTATCCCATCATCATCCTACTAAGCCGGACGAGCCGGAACCAAACACACAAAAGTCTTCGCATGATTTGTCAAGACTGAACTGGTTAGTGACTAGCAGCCTGTCGGGCTTTGCGCGTGAGATACGTTGTGAGGCTGGACGGCTGCAAGGCGCGGCGCGCAGGCAATGGCTCTTCCATGCCTAAGCGTCGCAGCGCAGACGCCGTCCAGACGCGCAGCCCGCCGGACGGCCTTTTGGCGTTAGCCCCTTCAGCCATGCCATTTCAAGAAGCGTTGGTTATCAATATGATTCTATTGAAAGCGACATTTTCTGGAGATAAACGATTCATTCCTTTATTGTGCAAGCATCTCAATGATCCGAGTATTCGTGAAGATGATACCGGAGCATCGCCAGCTCGGGAAGCCGCTCAAGCTTTGAATACATTAGTAAATCATGCCTCACCGGACAAAGTCGCTTATATAGAAGATTGGAAAAGAGAGTGTAAAAAATAACGGGAGAACAAAGACCTCAGATGAGCTGCCTTTGACAAAAAGACGTGTAAAACACCACGGCGCACGAGGGGCACCCATTTTTGATGCCTAGCAGCCTGTCGGACTTTCCTCGCGAGTGCGCAGAGAGTCCTTTTGGCGATCATTTCTACTCATTTTCGAATTGATTTTGAAGGCTATGGCTATACTTTCGAGTCTGCTATGCCAAAAGGCCGTCCGGCCCTGCGGGTTGCGCGTCGCAACGGCGGCTGCGGCGTTGCGACCCTTGCCAATGGGAAAGCCATTAGCTGCGCGCCGCGCCTTGCATCCGTCCAGCCACACAACGCATCTCACGCTGAAAGTCAGACAGGCTGCTAGACACCCGGGCTTCCGCATGCGACCAGTCCAACTCGGCGATCCCGATGCGCTCTGCGTTTGCACGCGCTGCTACAATGAGCAAAGAGTAGGAAATGATCGCTAAAAGGACTTCCGGTGCACTCGCGAGGAAAGCCCGACAGGGCTTATGCCTGCACACCCATAACCGCACACGCTACCCCGTCCAACTGAGGTTTCTAGGATAGTGGACAATAATTTGCTTTCGAGAGAGAGTTTTACATCACCAGAGCGGTTTGAAATTGCGGGACTGGATGTTCCTTATGGCGCGTCGATCGTTTCGCGCGTGTTTATATTAAGCGGCGAAGTGGTTGCGAAAGTCCATGAGTTCGAGATTGTGGATACACCGTCTTGAACCTCTGTACAGATTGACGTAAAACGCCATGCTGACAATCTTGGCTTTGGCGCATATCTGAATCATTCCTGTAGTCCCAATGTCTTTTTTGACGTTGAGTTGATGGTCGTTGTTGCGCTGCGTGACATTGCCCAAGGTGAGGCTTTAGCCTTTTTCTACCCGTCAACGGAGTGGGAGATGGCGCAAGCTTTCGACTGTTGGTGTGGGAGTTTGAACTGCCTTAAGACGATCTCTGGGGCCGGGCAAATTTCCGCTGACGTATTGAAACGCTACCGTCTCTCGCCGCACATCACTGCACTTGCAAGGTTGAGCCAATGTTGAGGCTGTCTAAGGGTCTTAAGTTTTCCCCACTTGCCGGAGCGGCCCGGGAACTTTCTATCGTACAAACTTTCCATTTTCGTTTCTAGGAGTAATGGCATGCGCTCGTCGTTGGGTAAAGATGAGCCAGCGCGTGCATGGCTCGCGGGCTTGTTTTTTAAGGCAAGAAGTCGGGCTGGGCAATTTGTGATTCTTGCGTTTTTTGTTATTGCAGCGACTTCATTTCCTTACGTCGTGTCCACTTCACTGTTTCTGGCCCACGCCGGCGCCAGCGCGATCCCGGTCTATTACATGTTGTTCGCTGTAGTAGCCATTCCTCTTTCGCTTGGTTTTTCTAGCATCATTGACCGCTGGCCACGGCATTACACACTGCTGGGGATGTTACTGTTGCTAGCTCTGGTCACGTTGGTCGGCAGTATTGGTCTCGGTGACCGGGTGGAAGGTTATTACGCGCTTTACTTGGGCGTCAGCGTGCTGGAGGTGTTGACTACTGGCGTGTTTTTTGTGTTGTTCGCTGATTACTTTACGGTTACCGAAGCCAAACGTTTGAGCGGGGCAGTCGCACTGGCGATGGCCTTGGGGGCACTGACGGGAGGCGGACTGGTTGGCGTCCTCACGACGGTCGCAGACATTCAATCGCTACTGTTTGTTTCGCCGCTGCTGGTCGCTGCGGCTGCAATGTTGGTACTTTGGGTCACCCGCCGGCAAACTCCCCTTGACGAGGCATCGTCAGCACCCGAGGTTGGTCTTCTGGAAAGTCTTCGAGATCTTCCGGTCATGGCAAAACGCTACCACATTGTGGGTTTGATGGCGCTTGCTGTGTTTTTGAATATTTCCCTGCAGTGCGTAATGGAGTACCAAGCATTTTCCATTTACGCCAAATACTATCCCGATGAAAATGCGCTCGCGTCGTTTCTCGGCATCGTCTACGCGGGCATGGGGTTATTCGGTGTTGCTCTGGTTTTTTTTGTAACCAATCCGTTGATTCCCCGCCTGGGTGTCGCGCAAATGAACCTTGTCGTTCCGAGCGTCAATGTTACGACCTTGAGTATGCTCGCACTATCGTCGAGCCTTCCTCTGGGTGTGCTCGCGCACGTCAATTATTCACCCTTGGAGCGCAATGTCGGCACGCCCGTTTTCGCCCTGACTTACAACGCAGTGCCGCACCGTTTCATCGGGCGAGTGCGGATGGCAATTGATGGCGTGATGTATCCGCTTGCATTGGCAATTTCAGGTCTGCTGCTCAAGCTCACTGAAAATCTTCTCTCTCTACAAGAGATCGCCCTCATAGGAGCAGGTGTCGCCTTATTATTTTTGCTGGTGCAGTGGGGTGTCGGAAAGCAGTATGTCCGCGGTTTGACACAGCTGATGAGTGATGGTGCGGTAAACCTGGATATTGCCGGGAAGGGACTAAAAGTTCCCGAACACTACATGCAAGACATCCGCGCCATGATCGCAAGCAGGAATCGAGACGAAGTAACTTTAGGCCTGGAACTGGCTTCTCGCTGTGACCTGGCATTGTCTGTGAACGATTTCAACATGGCATTGCCGGTTGTAACTGCGAAAGTCGGTCGTCTGGCTCTTGCTTCATTTGTAGCGTCCGAGAAAGCCCGTGCGCAGGAAATGCTATGGCAGCTTGTGGATGTCAGCAAAGGCATCGTCTTGGTCCGCACCCTTGAAAGCATTGCGGTGAGCGGCTGGGACACCAAACGGGACCGCTTTTTCGAATTCAAAAAGAGTGAAGACGAGACTCTGCGAGCCATCACATTGGCATGCTCAGTTGATGAGGATCCTGCGGGCGTTGGGTTGTCTTTAGCCCAGATGTCTGAAGAGTCAGTTTTGTCTGCAATCTATGTCGTTGGCAGGCATCCTTTCGAACGCAATCGACTGCCTCTGTTGGTACAACTGAGCACACATTTGTCGCCGCTGGTGCGGGCCGAAGCTTTGGCTTTGGCAACGGAGGGAGCCCCTGTCGCCAACACCAGCTTGCTTGCTTGGGGTTGGCGTGGCTGGGCAGATACCGACGGTCGCGTGCGTATGGAAGCGGGTCGACTATTAGCGCGTACATCTGAAGAATCTGCGTTATTTAAGCTGTGTGAGGCGGCCTGTCGCGATCCCTTACGTGAGGTTCGTCATGCCACGCTGTTGGCGCTCGGTGAGCGCGGAGCTTGTATGGCAGACATTCTTTCGCAGCGTTTGCGCATCAGTGACGCTGATATCGCGACCGACTTGATAGCGGGAATCGGGATGCTGGGAGCAACCGATGCAGAATCGATTCTGTATAGCTTCCTTGCCGATTGTGTGTTCCCCGATGTAGCACGCAATCTAGCCCTGTCTGAACGCATGCCGTCAAATCGCCGCGGATGGCAGTCGCTGGAAATCGTCATCTCGGACAACAATTCAAGAGCCGTACGTCTGGTGCTGAGTGCCTTGAGCGTACTCGGTTACAAGAGAATTCTGGGTCTGGTTCGCACCGCCTTGATCATCGGTGAGCCACGAGCACGTTCGCAAGCAATAGAAACACTGTCTTCGCTAGCGCACCGACGTTTTGCGCTTCCTTTGGTTCCTCTTCTGGAAGCAGGCAATGCAATACCTGTACGCCCCGAATTTAACATTGCAAACGCACGGGCGTTACTCATCGAAGCGAGTGGCAGTGCGGACGCCTACCTTCGCGCTGCTGCTGTGTTGGCTTGGCATGCGGAATTTGCTGGTATGCCGGATGGCATGGCGTCTGACCCCTCTGCATTCGTTGCGGCGACGGTCCGCTCGCAGATACAGGGCTTACATGGGTACCACAAGGATGCAGTCATGAATCGTTTGGTGTTTCTCAAGTCGGTCGCTTTGTTCAGCGAGATGAGTCTCGACCACCTCCTTGCCATCGATGAGATCATGACGAGGGAATCCTATTTGCCCGGCGAGGCTATCGTTCGAGAAGGGGATGTGGGCAGCAAGCTCTACATCGTCTTCCGTGGCTGTGTAGCGGTGCGAAAACGCGGAACGGACGCCAACGAGTCTGAGCTCGCACAACTTTCGTCGGGCCAACTATTTGGAGAGATGGCGCTGTTTGACAATGATCGCCGGTCGGCCACCGTGGTAGCCATCGTGGAGACCGAGCTACTTTCAATTGACAGAGATCGTTTCCATAGTCTTGCCTATCAAAGACCCGAGATACCCATGCAAATCGCTAAGGTCCTGGCGCAACGGCTGCGCGCCGCCAATTCCTGAGAGTCAACTTGTTACTTTACTTCGAATGTTCGAATCGCGGCTGCGGTTGTCCACCTTACACATCCGCCATCAGCATGTGAACGCGCCGCCTTAAACGCGGCGCGCAAAGCGCGCTCCGATCTCGATCAGCGCCGCAGAAATCTTATCCGGCGGCAGCACGAAATCCACACAGCCGGAGCCCTGCGCACTGACAGGCATGCCGTCGAATTCTGCCGATTCGTCCTGTGCAAAAGTGATGCCGCCCGCTTCCCTGATACGCTTGCATCCTGCGCTGCCATCCCCGCCATAACCAGAAACGATGACTCCGATTGCGCGGTCGCCGAAAGCTGCGATAGAGGCAAAGAACAGATCTACCTGAACGTTGCGTCGGCTCCGAGGCGAAGTGACTTTGAACTTGTGTTTTTCAACCTCCAGATCGGCGTTTGCTGGAATCACATAAACATGATTCGCCCGGATAGGCATGGCAGCCGCTGCGACCAGCGCTGGCATCTTGGTATGGCGGGCCAAAATTTGCGCCAACTGGCTGAAAGCGTCTGGGTGCATATGCGAGATGATCACGAATGCCATACCGGTGTCGGCTGACAAATGATCAAGCAGCGCCTTGTATACATTCAGGGCGCCCGCCGAGCCGCCAATCCCTACAATGCCGGTTGGCAGCGACTTTTTCATACCTGCGGGGGGGGCACGTGCCGGGTTTCCTAACTGGCTTGTTGTTTTTGAAGCGTGGAGCTGCCTTTTCCTACCTTCTTTTTCTGATTGGATCCTGCCGTGGCCTTGGAATCCATCGGCACGAGCAGTAGTCCCTCGTCGCTAAACACCAATTTGTGCACATCGCTGGAATGGCCCATGCCGCGCGACTTGACGATGTAGAGGCCGCGGATGCGACGTTGCCCCTCGTTTTCCTCCAGCTCCCTGACGACGATCCACGTATCAATCAGGGACGACACGCCAATTTCACCGCTGGTGTCATTTTGCGCGGTCGAAGAGACTAGGCTGGTAAAGAAGCCAGTGATGGTCTGGGACTTCAGAGCATCGATCATGCGGGTCAGCATGGACTGAATTTCAAGTCGGTTCCCTTGCCCCAGCAGACTCGTCAGCGGATCGATGACAACGGCGCTTGGCTGAAAATCCGCCAGCAGCTTGTACAGGTCAAGCAAATGCTTCTCCAGACCAAAAAACGACGGTCGGGTGGAGACGATTTTCAGCAGTCCCTTCTTTACCAGCGTTTCGAAGTCGAATCCAATGGAACTCAAGTTTTGGGTGAGCTGGCCCGGTGACTCTTCATACGAAATGAACAGACAGCGCTCCCCGCGCCTGCATGTCTCCACGGCGAAAGCGGCAGCGAGACTGGTCTTGCCCGTCCCCGCAGTACCCGAGGCGAGAATGGTGCTGCCTCTGGTGTACCCACCGCCCTGGAACAACTTGTTCAGTGACGCGATGCCTGTTGCCACGCGTTCGGCCGTGCCCGGTTGATCCAGGCCGGCAGAAGTGATGGGGATGACTGAAAGCCCACCGCTGTCGATGACGAACGGATATTCGTTGGCTCCGTGATTGGAGCCGCGATATTTGATAACACGAATTCGGCGTGTTGCAATCTGGTCCCTAACACGGTTGTCCACCAGGATGATGCAGTCGGAAATGTATTCCTCCAAACCATGGTGAGTGTACGCGCCTTGTTTTACTTCGCCGGTAATCAGAGCGGTGACTTTCTTGTCCTTAAGCCAACGAAACAGTCTTTTGATTTCGAGGCGCAGGATTCCCGCGTCACCGACGCCGGCAAATAATGATTCGATGGAATCCAGTACGACACGCTTCGCCTTGATCGAGTCGATAGCATGTTCAAGTCGAACAAAGACTCCTTCGAGGTTGAATTCCCCTGCTCCCTGGATATCTTTTCGATCCAGCAGAACACAGTCGATAACAATCTTCTGCTGCGCGACGAGCGCTTGCAGATTCATTTGCAGGGAAGCAACGTCTTCGTACAGCTCTTCTTGAGTCTCTTCAAATGACATGAAGACGCCGGCTTCTTGGTACTTGGTCACGCCGTTTAGCAAAAAATCAACGCCAAGCAGTGTCTTTCCGGTACCTGCGCCTCCGCTCAACAAGGTGATTCTGTTTCTCGGAAGTCCGCCTTCGGTGATTTCGTCAAAGCCTTTGATGCCGGTCAGACACTTCTGCAGCTCAACCTCGGGTGCGAGGCGCTTCTTGCTCGGCTTGCTCATGGGTTTCCGGGAGTCAGTTGGAGCCACGGCCCGCCTTCAGTCAATTGCGTGAAGGACAGTGTCGGCAGAAAACAGCGGTGCACGCCTTCAGGATCAGCCGAAGCAGACAAGGAAGGTTCGATCATTAAAAAAACGCGCCACATTGATGAGCATGTTTGCTTAGCCGGAATGTTTCATGAATTCGCGCAATTATCGCGCAGCATATTGATTTGCCAACGGTTTTTTCGAAGGAATAGTGTAGTGATTGTTACACTCGACTGAGGGGAAATCGCTGGGCGATCAAGAGGCAAGCGAGGGCGCCTGTAATTTATGAAACATCTGGGGAGGTTGAACCCGGTTGGGCGCGCCATCCGTACGGTAGCGAACGAATGTGAAACAGCAGAAGCTGCCGACGGGTAAGGTAAGCGCGAACCTGAACGACTTGCATCGCCACCTTCTCTCAGCTTGCGAGGAGAAAACTCAGCGCGCCACGACTGGCTAGTTCGATGCGAGAATAAGCGCACCGACAGGGGCGATCCGGACTCTACGCCGTCCAACTGAGGTTTCTAGCAGCCTGTCGGGCTTTGCGCGTGAGATGCGTTGTGAGGC
>CAZLSB010000149.1:0-10095 GCA_964561825.1 uncultured Xanthomonas sp. | reverse complement strand
AGACGCCGTTGCGACGCACAGCCCGCCGGACGGCCTTTTGGCATAGCGCAGACTCAAAAGTACAGCCCAAGCAGCCTGTCGGACTTTCAGCGCACTCGCGAGGAAAGTCCGACATGCTACTAGCCTTCAAAATCAATTCGAGAATGATTAGAAATGATCGCCAAAAGGACTTCCGGCGCACTCGCGAGGAAAGTCCTACAGGCTGCTAGGTTCCGGCCAGCGCAAACTGTCCAGATCGACATTGCCACCGGACAAAATCACGCCGACGCGGCGCCCAGCAAAGAATGTTGGGTGCTTGGTGATGGCGGCCAGTGCGGTTGCGCAGCTAGGTTCGACGACGATCTTGAGCCGCTCGTAGATCAGCCGCAGCGCGCTCAGCGTTTGCGCATCGGTTACCGTCAAAATACGCGTATGGGCCGCGCGTAAAATCGCAAAATTGGGCGCACCCAAATCCGCGCGCAGCCCATCGCTGATGGTGTCGGTATGCGTATTGCCCTGCAGAACGCCGCTGGCAAAGCTGCGCGCGGCATCGTCGGCGCCGCTCGGTTCGGCGCCAACAATGTCGATATCCGCACATAAACCACGCGCAGCGATCGCCGTTCCGGCAAGTAAACCACCGCCGCTAATCGGTGCAACTAATGCGTCCAGGCGACCGACTTCGCGAAGCAGTTCCAGCGCGGCCGTGCCCTGTCCGGCGATCACCTGTGGGTGGGCGAAGGGATGAATCTCAACCGCGCCAGTGGCGTCGATCACTTCCGCCAAGGTTTGGGTGCGTGCCGCCTGCGTGGCTTCGCAGAAAATGAGGGTTGCGCCCAAGCGGCGCACGGAATCGATTTTGACGCGGATGGTGTTGTGCGGCATGACCACGTGTGCCGCAATGCCGCGCAGGCGCGCCGCCAACGCCAGTGCAGCGGCATGATTGCCCGAAGAATGGGTTGCCACACCGCGAGCGGCCTCAACATCGCTCAGCGCGAATACCGCGTTGCAAGCGCCGCGGAACTTGAAGGCACCGATGCGCTGGAAGTTCTCGCACTTAAAGTACAGTTGCGCGCCGATCTGCGCATCAATGCTGTGACTGCGCAGCACTGGCGTGCGATGCGCGTAAGGCGCAATGCGCTCGGCAGCGCGCCAGATGGCGTCTAAGGTGAGATCTGCAAAAGGCGCCGCAATGCTCATAGGTGTCTCGCGTGGCAGCAGGGCTAAAAAGACGACGCCCGGCAAGCCGGGCGTCATTAACTGCCTTTACCTCACTCCTACACTTCAGCCGCCCGTTGGGGCTGCTGCAGCATCGCTAGGGGTTGCCTCAGGCGCGACTGGCGCCAGCGGGTCAACTGGCGCTAGTGGATCCACCGGTGGCACGCCCAGCTTGAGAAACACGCGAGTCGCTTCGATCATCACCACTTCTACTGCTGGCGCGCTCGGATCGACCGGGAACAGCTCTGCAGAATCGCTTGCCAATGGCGTTGCAGCAATGTCTGCGGCCGGCGTTGCAGTGGCCTCAGTGGTCGCAGCAGCTTCGCCTTCGGTGGCTGCTTTGGGTGCCTCGCGATCCGGCAAGAACTCTTCAACGGCCTTTGCCCGCGGGGCAAACGCCATGCCATACACGGTGGCATAGGCCTGCATTTTTTCGAAAGTGACGTTGCTCTTGCGACGTTCGCCGATGTGCTCCGCCACCAGGACCTCGCCTTCCAGTGACTGCGCAGCTTGAATATCGTCGCGCATCGGCACTTCGTTGTTGTCGACCGGCAGAACCACATCAAAACCAACGCGATAGCGCTCTCTTAAAGTCACCACCACTTGTGCGGCACCGATGACATTGAGTTTGTTGCGCGTCGCAAAGGCATTCAGTTTGGCAAGCGTGTCGGCAACGCCGGCATTCAGATCGGGCACTTCGCCTGAACCGTAAACCTCAACCAAGCCAGACTGTTTCAGCGCCGGAGCGGCCACCAAATTTTGCTTGGTAATGGCAATATCACTGTAGTCACGTGCGTAGGCACTCGACTCAACCAAGGCCTTCAGGCGCATCAGCCCGTATTGATAGTCGCCGCCGATGGCCGAATCCAAATATTTGCCTTTGATGCGTTCGATTGGATTGCCACCCAATTCAACGTCATAACTCCAAGTAACTTTGACGCCCAAATCACTGGTGCCAATATCAAAATTGACCGTGCCGGTGCGTCCGCCCTCCACCCGTTGGATCATCTTCACCATCGAGGTGGGCGTACTTTCAATAATTTCATAGCGACCCGCACCGACCTCTTCATTGCCGGCATAGGTCATCGCGGCGCCCTGACCGAACTCCGGGCCCTCGAAGCTATAGCTGGCGTCGAGATCCTTTTTCTTCCAAGGCGACCACTCGTTAAAACGGTTGTAACTGTTCAGAATGTCAAAAATATGACTGGACGGTCGCTCGATGATGATCGAACGCTGGACATGACCATGACCACCACCCGGCAGAAACAGGCCGATCAACAAAAGCACTACGATCGTAGCAACGATCGCGAGCAGTAACTCGATCACAGAGCGCATCAGTCAACTCTCCCCCGAAACGGGCACCCACTTAATGAGGCGCGGAATGTTAAACGTTCTATGGCGTCAATGCCACGCGGACGACCCGCATTGGCAGAAACGGTGGATGCAAAAAAGCCTGGCTATGCCTGGTCTACGAGTTCTTGGTAGGCGGCTGGATCGAGTAGCGCGTCGTACTCGGCCAATTCGCTCGGACGCACAACGAAAATCCAGCCTTCGCCAAAGGCGTCCTGATTGACAGTTTCGGGTTTGTCGGCCAACGCTTGGTTAACCCGCACGATTGATCCGGAAATCGGGCTGTAGACATCAGACGCTGCCTTGACCGATTCGACCACCGCACAGCCACCGCCAGCTTCCACCTGATCGCCGACGCTTGGCAGTTCGACATAAACCAGATCGCCCAGCAGGCTCTGAGCGTGATCTGAGATGCCGACTGTTATGGTTCCATCCTCTTCCTTGCGCGCCCATTCGTGCGATTTCAGGAATTTGAGATCACCGGGAATCTCACTCATGGCTTGGGCTACGCTAGGGAAGGATTGGGCAGAATAACAAAAGGCGGCGACGGCGGAAGCGCGACGTTGATATTGCTTGTCATTGTCGCTACCTAAAGTTGCGCTTTGGGTTAACGAGCGGTGGCCTTAGCCGCGCAGCAACCCTAAACCGCCTGACCCTCACGCACGAAAACCGGCTTCACCACGCGCACCGGCACCAGTTTCGAACGGATATCGACATGCGCAGTCGCGCTGGCCCCTGCCGGCACTCGCGCGAAGGCGATTGCTTTACCCAAGGTTGGCGAAAAAGTGCCGGATAAGATCTCCCCGTCGCCTTTGTCGGTGACTACGCGTTGACCGTGACGCAGTACGCCTTTGTCGTCCATGACTAAGCCGACTAACACGCGCTTGATACCGGCATCGCGCTGGGCTTGCAAGGCCACGCGTCCGATGAAATTTCGATCAGCTGGATCGAAGGCAATCGTCCAGGCCAGATTGGCTTCGAGCGGGCTACACAATTCGTCCATGTCTTGCCCGTAGAGATTCATTCCGGCTTCCAGGCGCAAGGTATCCCGTGCACCGAGGCCGCACGGTTTCACGCCAGCCCCGAGCAAGGCGTCCCAAAATTCCACCACACGATCGGCGGCGACGATAACTTCAAAGCCGTCCTCGCCGGTGTAGCCGGTGCGCGCCAGAAACAAACCCTCTACCGTGGCGGCGGCAAATCGGTTCAGGCTGGCGACCGTCGCGCGCTGCTCCTCTGGCAGCAGCGACAACACCGCGTCGCGCGCTTGCGGGCCTTGCACAGCCACCATGGCCATTTCACTGCGCTCAGTCACTGCAACTTCAAAACTGAGCGCTTGGGAGCGTATCCAAGCTAAGTCCTTTTCGCGCGTGGCAGCGTTGACCACCAAGCGAAAGAAGTCCTCGCTTAAGAAATAAACAATCAGATCGTCGATCACCCCGCCACGCTCGTTGAGCATGCAGGTGTACAAGGCCTTGCCCGAAATTTTGAGCTTATCGACGTTGTTGGCGACCAGATAGCGCAAGAACTCTCGACAACCTGCGCCGCGCAGATCGACCACGGTCATGTGCGAAACATCAAACATGCCGGCACTGCGCCGCACGATGTGATGTTCATCAAGCTGCGAACCGTAGTGCAGCGGCATATCCCAACCACCGAAATCCACCATTTTGGCGCCCAGCGCGCGATGGCGGGCATTGAGCGGGGTTTGCAGTAAGGTCATAAAAGCTCCGGGGATGCGCAATCGGGACGCGCATGATAGATAAGTCCTAAGCAAACGGATTCATTGAAAACATCACCCACACCACGATTGCCACCACGGCGACCCCAACCACATCCAAGAACCAGCCTTCTTGCAACATGCGGCGGTTGCTCACTAAGCCGGTCGCATAGACAATCGCATTGGGCGCGGTGGCCACCGGCAGCATGAACCCGAGGCTCGCGGCCAGCGCCGCGGGCAGCATGAATAACAATGGATCAACGCCAGCCGCCGTCGCTGCTGCCGCCAGAATCGGCATCAACAGCGCCGCTGCTGCGGTGTTACTGGCAATTTCACTCAATAGCGTCACGCCCAGACACAATGCAAACAACATTAACGGCAGCGGCAGATCGCGCAGTGCGCTCAAATGTTGGGCAATCGATGCGCTCAGGCCGGAGCTGCCAAAGGCGCTGGCCAGCGCAATGCCACCCCCGAACAACAGCAGGGTTCCCCATGGAATACGCTCGGCGGTTTCCCAGTCGAGCAAGCGAGATCCGCGGCCATCGGGCACGACACCCATGACCAGCGCGCCGAGTAAGGCGACGCTGGCGTCACTAGCGCCGGGTAGTCCCAGCCAGACTTTCCAGCCGCCAAACGGGTCGGTGCGAAAAATCCACGCTAATGCGACCACGCCGAATACCGCCAGTACGCGGCGTTCGCCGGCGTCCATGGGGGGCAACACCGGCAGCACCGCCGCCGGTAAACCGTGCAACTTGCGACCTAACCACAACGCAACGATTGGCAGTGTCAGCGCAACGATCGGCAATCCATAGACAAACCAATCGATAAAACTGATTTCGATGCCGGTGGTTTGCTCGTAGACCGAACGAAAGATCAGATTGGGCGGCGTGCCAATGGGTGTGCCCAGTCCGCCGAAACTCGCCGCATACGCGATGCCGAGCAATAAGGGTGCAGCCAAGCGTTTGTCTGGGTAGTGCTGCAAAATGGCCAGCGCAACCGGCACCAGCAACAAGGTGGTGGCCGTGTTGGAGATCCACATGCTGATCAAGCCAGAGGCCAATACAAAGCCCCAAAGAATGTGCCGGCCGTTACTGGCGCCGGTCAGATGCAGCATCCAAAAGGCTAAACGTCGGTGCGCGCCATTGCGTGCAATGGCAGCAGACAGCATGAAGCCGCCAGCCAGCAACAAGATCACCTCATTGCCATAGGCCTCGGCGACCCCCTTCGCATCCAACACGCCGGTGAGCGGCAATACCGCCAGTGGCAATAGCGCCGTTTGTGGGGCAGGGATGGGTTCTAGCACCCACCATAAGGCAACCCAAGCAGTGAGCGCGGCGGTGATGGTGATCGGCATGCTCATGCCAGCGTTCAAGGTCAAGCTGGCCACCACCAAGGCCAGCAGTGGACCGCAGAAGAGAATGGTCGAGCGCGCTGACATCATCGCCATGAATGATCTGCCAGATGGCAGGACGCAAGAATTGGCAAGGACTTATTTGGCTTGTTCATGGTTTCTTCGGGATCATTGCGACGGGGTTCGCGGACGGCGCGGTGCATTTGCTGCATGGTGGTTGCCTGAAGCAAAAGGTGACAAGTATTGTCAATGTTGGTCCATTCTGCGACAGTCCAGCGACGCGTGCGGGCAGTTTTGACGCGCATCGTCGAGGGGTTTTATGCGGCACAATGTGGTCCGCATCGGCCAATCACCGGAAACTGAGGCAAGGCATGATTGAAGTCGTCCTAGTCGTTGTTTGCCTGCTGCTTGCTGGCCTTGCGCTGCTATTGCATCGGCGCGCCCTAAAGGCCCAGGCGCGTGCGGCGCAATTGACCGCCGATCTCGAAAAGATGCAGCAGACCCAGTCGCAAGTCATCCATACGACCAAGCTGGCCTCCCTCGGTCAGATGATCGCGGGTGTGGCGCATGAAATGAATACGCCGATTGGTTTTGTAAAAAGCAACGTCGAAGTCGTGCGAGAGCTACTGACCGAACATCGCCAACTGGTCGGAAAGTGCATGCAGGGTCTTGACATGATGTTGTCGGCGGATTGGAGCAAGCCGCAAATGATCGAGGCCTTGCGGCGCACGATGGGAAAAGTGCGTGCGGCTCTAGCGACCGACGAACGCCTCAGCGATGCCGATGATTTGCTCAAAGATTCCTACGATGGTTTGGTGCAGATCGCCAACTTGGTCAAAAACCTGAAAGGTTTTGCGCGCGTCGATCGGGACGGCATGGATTTGCTGGATCTCAATGAGTGCGTCGAAAGCGCTCTGATGATCGCCGCCCACCAATTGCGCGATCGCATTGAGGTCATCAAAAATTTGGGCGCGCTCCCAAAAATCCACGGCGTTGCTTCGCAGATCAACCAAGTGCTTTTAAATTTGATTACCAATGCAGGTCAGGCCATGAACGACGGTGGCACGCTGACGCTGATGTCACGGCGCGCCGGTAATCAGGTCGAAATCGAAGTAACGGATACCGGCATGGGCATTTCAGACGATGTGATGCCGAAGATCTTTGATCCGTTCTTCACCACTAAACCCGTCGGTGAAGGCACCGGACTTGGGCTCTCAATCGTGCACAAAATCGTGCAAAGCCACGGCGGTAGCATCAAGGTGCGAACTGCACCAAAGAAAGGCAGCACATTTACGATTAGCTTCCCAGTTGACCACGCGCTGCTGAAGCAGCCAGCCTGAGCCCAAATGACCGAGCCGCGTATCCGAGTACTCTGCATCGACGACGAAGCCCGCATTTTGCGCGCTTTGAAGGCCTTGTTTCGCGATATGGAGGTGTACACCACGACCGAGCCTACCGAGGCCATTCGTTGGTCGGTTGAGCACGATATTGACGTCGTCGTTTGTGATCAGCGCATGCCGAAGATGCAAGGCATTGAGGTGTTGCGCGAAATTCGCATCGCTCATCCACGCGCAATGCGTGTGTTGTTAACGGGTTATGCGGATTTGAATGCGGTGCTCGGCTCGGTTAACGAGGGCGAGGTTTTTCGCTACGTCAACAAACCCTGGGACAACACCGAGTTGCGCGAAATCGTGCAACTGGCGTCCAAGATCGCCCGCGATACGCCCGTCTTTCAAGAGAAGCCAATCGATGAATTCGACCGCGAGCAGGCGCGTCGACAGGTCGGCATTTTGGTCATCGAAGACGATCCAGAAACCCAGCAGCGCATGCGCGAGATTCTGCAGCCGCATTATCAGGTGCGTTTTGTGACCTCGCCAGAACGTGCGCTGCATGTACTCGAACAGCATGAAACGGGCGTGGTGATCTCAGAAACCGCCGGGCAACACGGTGATTTCACTGCGCTGATCAAAGCGTTAAAACAATATCATCCGCATATTGCAACGGTGGTGGTTACCGATCGCGCCAATTCCCAAGTTGCCATTGACCTGATTAACGAGGGTCAAGTCTTTCGCTTGTTGCTAAAACCCGTGCGGATGGGTTCCTGTCGATTAAGCGTGGATGCCGCCGTTGGACGCTATTGGCAACTAAAACAAAACCCGCAGGCGGCACGCCGCTTTTTGGTTGCGGCACGTCCCGATGCGCAAATGCCGTCCTGGCTGGCCGGCAATCTGTTGCAGCGCATCCGCTTATTGCCATCGCGACTATTGGGCATGGCCAGAGCGCATTGAGCCGCGCGCTGCCAACCTGGGGCGCAGCCTCAGGTAAACATACACGCCACGCGAGAGCAGAAAGCCCGATCCATCGCCGTTAATGGCAATGGGCAAAGGCCTGGACCAGCGTTACCACCAACCACCAACCCAACCACCCTCTAAATCAGCTTCCAGCGCGCGCCCTGTGGGGTGTCCTCAATCACCACACCCAGTACAGTCAGTTCATTGCGAATTTGATCCGCACGGGCGAAGTCACGCTGCTTACGTACCTCCTGGCGTTCCGCCATCAGCGCTTCAATGCGTGCTACGTCGATACTTGCGGCGCCGTCCTGGAACCAACTTTGCGGGTCCTGTTGCAGCACGCCCAGCCACGAACCTGCCGCTAACAAACGCGCTTTGGCGATCGCCCTGGCTGCTGGGCCTTGCGCTCTTTGCACATCGCGCGACAACTCGTTGAGCGCCGCGAGTGCTTGCGGCGTGCCCAGGTCGTCGGCCAACGCCGCCTTGACCGTATCGGCCTCGACCGTGACGGCACTGGCATCGACGTCAGCCAGATCGCGCAAGGCGCCATACAGTCGGTCGAGTGTGGTCTTGGCTTGTTTGAGCGCGGCTTCGGACCAATCCAAAGGCTGTCGGTAATGCGCGTTGAGCAATAGGTAACGCAGTGCCTCGGGCGGTGCTAGGCTGCACAAGTCCTTGATCAATAGCACATTTCCTAAAGATTTCGACATCTTCCGGCCTTCAATGGTGACAAAGCCGTTGTGCATCCACAGGCGTGCAAATTCGGCACCACCGTGCGCACTCACGCTCTGCGCCAACTCGTTTTCGTGATGCGGAAATTTGAGATCGGCGCCACCGGCATGAATGTCGATGGTGTCACCCAGGTGCGCTTCGGCCATCACGGAGCACTCGATATGCCAGCCGGGACGGCCGCGGCCCCAAGGGCTGTCCCAACCAGGCAATTCGGCAGGCGAGGGCTTCCACAACACAAAATCCGCCGGATTGCGCTTGTACGGCGCCACTTCCACGCGCGCGCCAGCAATCATTTCTTTGACCGTACGGCGCGACAAGCGGCCGTATTGGGCATACGCATCCACGCTAAACAGCACATGCTCGGCGGCGAAATAAGCATGGCCCGTAGTGATCAGGCGTTCGCACATGCGCACAATGCCAGGAATGTGCTGGGTGGCGCGTGGCTCGATACTGGGTGCGAAATCGCCGACCACTCCGATGGCAGTCATATCTGCATGGAAGGCATCGGTGTATTGCGCAGTCACCACGTCGATCGGCACACCGCGTTGCGCCGCGGCTGCATTGATCTTGTCATCAACATCGGTGATGTTGCGCGCATAACTCAAGTTGCCAAACTCATGGCGCAGCAACTTAGCCAGCACGCCAAATAACGTATACGGACGGGCATTACCGATGTGCGCGTAGTTGTAAACGGTCGGTCCGCACACGTACATGGTAACCCGGTCCGGTTGGGCCGGCACGAAACGCTCGGTTTGGCGGGTCAGCGTGTTGTACAGGTGCAGGTCCATAACGGCGCTTTCCATCCAAGGTAAGGTTTCTGTACAAGATGTTCAGGTTCGGGCTTTGCCCCTCCCCTTTGTTCGGGGAGGGTTGGGAGCGCTTAGGCAAGAAACTTGGGCCACGGTCATGGCGGCGGAGCCTTTCATGATCCAGGTGGCTGCGTGCCATGGCCGATGGCTGAATCTAACAGCGCGCCCTAGTGCAATGCACTCGCCATGGCGCAAGGCACCCCAAATTGGCCACCATCGGCCATTGCTGCGCGCACTGGGTACTCGCAGTATGGAGGTTCGCAAGCAGAGGAAACTTCGATGATCGGTTATGTCACGCTGGGCACCAACGATATGGCACGCGCTGCCGCTTTTTACGACGAACTATTGGCCATACTGGGGGCCAAGCGCATCATGGAAAGCGAGCGATTTATTGTCTGGTCCGTTTCGCCCAAGCATCCGGCGCTCAGTGTGATGAAACCCTATGACGGCAACCCGGCTACCGTTGGCAATGGCGTCATGGTGGCGTTGGCGGTGGAAACCAAAGAACAAGTCGACGCGCTGTACAGCAAAGCAATTGCGCTCGGCGCTGCCGACGAAGGCGCGGCGGGTCCGCGCGGTAGCGGTTTTTATGCTGGATATTTTCGAGATATGGATGGCAACAAGCTCAATGTGTTTTGCATGGGCTAG
>CAZLSB010000148.1:0-10152 GCA_964561825.1 uncultured Xanthomonas sp. | reverse complement strand
GTGATGCGCTGGTCGGCATAGTGGCGCAGTTTTTCATCAAAGCCGAGCAGCTCGAAATGTTTCTTCTGTAGCTGTTCGCGCTGTTTGCTGGCGCGGTTGCGGGTGGCGGTGGAGCTGGCGGACTGGATATCGCGTTCCAGCGCGGCAAGTCGGGCTCACACCGATGCTCGCCGCGAACTGCCTAGCAGCCTGTCGGGCTTTCAGCGTGAGATGCGTTGTGTGGCTGAAAGGATGGCTGCAAGGCGCGGCGCGCAGCCAATGGCTCTTGCGCAGACGCCGTTGCGACGCACAGCCCGCCGGACGGCCTTTTGGCATAGCGCAGACTCGAAAGTAGAGCCATAGCCTTCAAAATCAATTCGAAAATGGGTAATGATCGCCAAAAGGACTGCCGGCGCACTCGTGAGGAAAGTCGACAGGCTGCTAGAGACCGAGATTCGCGAGAAAGTGCCGTACGTCGAGGTGCTGACACACCTGGAGCCGCTGCTAGATCCGCGCAGCTGGGAAGATGGCAAGCCTTGATGGGGAACGCGGCTGCAAGCTGGTACATGTCTAAGCGCTGGTCCTGGTAAGCAACCCAGCCAGCATCTGCCTCAGCCCGGTTGCCCATCTGTCCGCGGAGTTAGGTAGATCCACGCCGAGCGCAGCACCCAAGGCAGGAAAGCGACTACCCAGCCGAGCGCTGCCACGGCTAGCCAGCTTGGTGTGTCGGGCAGCAGTTCGGCGGCAATGCGCAGCAGCGCCACCGCCTGCAACAAGCAAAAACACAACCACGCAATGGACCCCATTTCCAGCGGACGACCCGAGTGGCCTTGGGTCACGCGAGTAACCATCGCCACCAGCAGGCTGCCGAAGAAGCCCACAGTCAAGGCGTGCACCGGCGCGCGCGCCAGGATGAAATCGCCACTGGCGGCGAACCACGCACTCTGCAGCGTGTACAGCGCAAAGGTCACCGTCAGCCAGGCGAAGCCCAGGTGCAGCGCGAAGAGCAGGCGCACCTTGCGTGCCGCCCAAAGCTGCCAGCGCCAGGATAGCCACGCGCACAGGCCGGTGAGTGGCGCATCCACCAGCCACAGCCAAGCGTAGGCGTGTGCCAATTCGAGCAATAGGTGCGTGAAGATGAGTGCCTGCAGCAGTCCGAGCAGCCAACCCGGTCGATACATGCGGTAGCCGGGAATCACTCCCTGCGAAAAGAATGGCAGCATGCGGTGGCACACAGTCAGGAAGACCGGCAGCAACAGACCAAAGCTGCCGATCTTGATCGCGCCGAAAATCAGTCTGGCATCGCCACCATGCAGGTAGCGCGCGGTCATCAGTAGGCCGAGCAAGCCAAACGATAGCGCGCACCAGCAGGCGATTGCGTGCCAATTCTTGCCGCCGTCTTGCCACAACAAGCGCAGCAGCAGCGCCAAGCCTATGCACCAGCCGATGATGGTCAGGACCAGTCCAGTGTGCAGCAGCACCGGCACGCCAAGCAAACCGCCGTGAAACAGCAAATAGCCCAGCAACAAACAGCCGCCGACCGGCAAGTAGTGCCAGCGCGTATAGGGCTTGAGCCCCATCCAGCGCGGGAATACCGTCAACAAAAATCCAAACATGAACATCGGCAGTGCTTGGTATTGCATGCCAATGGCGTGTGCCCAGCCGGCCGGCAACAGCGGTAACGGCAACGCGAATGTGCCGCTGCGCTGGGCGACCAGCACCAACGCCCACCAACTCATCGACAACAGCACGGCGGTGGCGCCGCCCAGGAACAACAGACGATGGGGCGCGGCGGCAACCACACGCGCCAGTTCGGCGGCATTGAACACTGGGTCGGATGCACGCGGAGCGCTCATGGTGATTCCAAGCTGATGCGGATGCGAGCATTTTCGATTGCCGCACGATCGATCCGCACTGACGCTGGTCAAGCAGACACAGATGCGCGACAAACGGATTCGGTTGCTTATCTGCAACGATCAGACCGTAGCAGAGACGATCAGGGGTCGCCACAGGGCACACCGTTTGGGCATACAGTGCACGGAAGACTGGAAAAACGCACGACTGCCGGTCAACAATGCCGTTGCTGGCGTTCGCGCGAGGAGATAAGGCATGTTTGAGTACCTGGGTCGCAGATTTTCCGTCACGACTAACGGCAGACCAAACGCGCGAAGCTGGATGGCGTTGCTGGCGATGTTGGCATTGCTGTCGGCGTCACCGGCAAGCTCACAGGCCGTATGTACTTGGAATCAGAACGGTCCGGGGCTCTGGGCAGTCGCATCAAACTGGAACAATTGCAGCGGCGGCAACGGCAACCCCATCGGCACACCCGGCTCAGCTGATCACGCGGTCATCGGCAATAGCGCGCCGCTGGCCGATGTTGACCTAGGTTCTGCGGCACGCACGGTGGATCGGCTGACGCTCAGTCGCGGGCGCATATTTGGGGATGCCGACATCACCGTCGTCACCCGCCTGAATTGGACTGGCGGCCAGATCGATGGTGGCAATGTCGCGACACTGCTTATTCTGGATAGCGCCTCCAATTCCGACATTGCGGGTGACCTGCATGTTTTGTCGCGCCGCGGTCTGCGCGTTGTCGGTGCATTGACCTGGACTGCGGGCAACATAGAGCTGCAGCAAGATGCGGAAATCGACAACCAGGGTCAGCTGACCATCGACTATTCCGAAGTAGTGCCATTGGAGCTGTACGGCGACTTTAGCCCACTCGCACGGCTGCACAACTCCGCAAACCCGGGCGCTCAAATCGAGAAAATAAGTAGCGGCATGGTGCGATTCGACGGCGGTGTCACCTTTGATAATGGCAACAATGTGCTGGTTAACGGTGGCACGCTGCAGGTAGCCGGCCCCGGCACCGATTTTGGTGATTATCAGATCGCTGCTAGTGCACGTTTGGAATTCGGTACGGAATTTGCCATCAATCGCGAACTCACCGGCAGCGCCGCAGTGGCCGGCAGTGGGACGCTGCATAAGCTTGGCGAAGGCACGCTCAGTATCACTGGTGGTTACGCACTGACCGGCCCAATTGAAGTGGTCAACGGTGTGTTGCAAATCGATAGCGCTGTTGATCCGCTGAGCCTGCCCACCTTACGCGTGGCGGGGGACGGCGTATTCAGCAGCCCGGACAATCTGCAAATAACCGGCACACTGGATTGGCAAGGCGGGGAAATCATCGGCAGCGGCGGCGCACTAAGCTTAACGCTGCCAGCTGCAGCGGTCGCCACGGTGAGCCTAAATGACGTTAATTCCAGCGCTTATTTGCGTTCGCGCGATCTGATCAATCAGGGCACATTTTTAATCTCTGGAACGGGCGGAGCCAGCGTCAAGACCTTTTTCTTGGACAACGCCAGCATTGATAACCAAGGTGATTTTGAGCTGCGCGCCAATAACCAGAATAATGTGATTTTGAACTGTATAGCGACTGACTGCGGCAGCTTTTTTAATCGCGCCGGTGCCACGCTGCGGCTCAACGATTTTCAAGGTCTTGCCGTTATCGAAAGTTTGCTGACGACACTTAACAATGACGGGCTGGTCGAACTGGTCAATGGCTGCGGGCAAATCAATTCGCCCGGCGTAGATACCGGCACCTATCGTTACAACAGCAACTGTACGCTGGCCTTTTTCACTCGCCCGGGCAGCGAACGCATCTTTGAAGCCAGCGTCGTTTTGGATCAAGTCGGCCTAGCCGGCCTGCAAGTGGGTGGTTCGCTGCGGATTAATGGCCCCGCGCGCAGTTTCGGTGATTTACTCATTGACTCATCGGCCACTTTATTTGGACCGGCGGCACTCACCTTTACCGGTTCTACTGAATGGCGCGGCCTGATTGAAGGCTCTAGCACATCGGAGACTGTCACCGTTGCGCCCGGCGCAACTTTGCAAAGCAACGGCGACCCGCTGGATGCGCCGCTGTTAGTCGCCCGCACCTTGTTCAACAACGGCGATTTCACCTTGCATGTACCACTGACGCTGGATGGCAATGCTGAGATTCGCAATAGCAGCCAGCTCAATTTACTCGGATCACCGCTGGCCGCTGGTGGCATTGTGTGCGCTACGCCGCCGCTGTGTGGCCTAGTTACCAATACCAGCACGGGTACCATCCTATCGACTTCGTTGTTCCCCGGCCCAAACGCGCAGTTAGGCACGGATGTCAGCGTGGTCAATCAAGGCGCATTGTTGATCGGCACCGGCGTTCTAGTCTTGGATAGCAGCTTCAGCGCTGCCGCAGGCTCGGTGGTCGATGTCGGCCCCGGAACGGGACTGCGCCGCACGGTTGGCAATTTGCAGCTCGCCGCTGGCAACCTGCGCGGCGCTGGTGTGATCGAAGCCAACCTCGATACCGATCTGGTCGCCATCCAGCCTGCCGGCGCGACCGCCGGCAATCTGACAGTCCTGGGCAACTTCAGCGCGACCGTCAACACGACTTACGACATGGGCATCGCCGGTACCGCGCCCCCAGCGTTGGTCAGATTGGGCGAGGCCGGCGCGCCGCGTGCGGGCGCGATGAGCTATGACCGCCTGACCATTTCCGGCAGCGCGGCATTGAATGGCACGCTCAATGTAATCAATCTGGGATACGCGGCCAGCGGCAGTGATGCCTTCGATTTGCTGCGCTACGCATCCCGCACCGGCACCGTACTAGCTGGAGCCAACCCCTACAGTGGTGTAGGCCTGAATTTGCAAGTCGAGGCGACCCGACTGCGCTTGGCGGCAGCGGCTGGCGGCGGTTGTGAATGGAACCCTGCAGGTTTGGGTGCGGATGATTGGACCAACCCGCTGAAATGGAACAACTGCGGCAGCGGCGTTGGCCCTGGGCCTGGCCCGCTGGGCACGCCCGGCGCGCCAGACATTGCGATCATTGGCGGCGGCGTGGTTAATCTGGATGTGCCAGTTGCCGTATCTGAATTGCAATTCACCGGCGGCACCATTATGGGTGCTAACAACTTGGCCATTGATAACGATCTGACTTGGACCGGCGGCCGCTTCCAAGGTGCCAGTAGCAACACGGTAACAGTAAACGCAGGCGCCTCTGTCACTCTGGCCGGCGGTCAACACAGCATTGACGGCCGTACCTTCCAACTTAATTCCACCGCCAATTGGACTACTGGCCTGATCGAACTGGCCAACGGCGGCGTATTGGAGTTAGGTTCTACCGGCGTTCTCAATAGCAATCCAAACCTCAGTTTGGAGCGCATTTTCGCCAGTGGCTCGGGCACTGCCGAATTGCGCAATGCTGGCGCGATTAACAAACTGGGGCCCAATAGCGCGGGAATTGCGCAAAACGTGCAGTACAGCGGCATGGGCTCGATCAATGTGAACGCGGGCACTTTTATCTTTGCCGCCAGCTCATTATCTGCACTGAGCGGCAGCTACGCCGCAGTTGCAGGAAGCAACCTGCATTTCGTCGGCGGTAATCGTAGTTTTGGCGCATCGGCATCCTTATCAGGCGGCACATTGGTGTTTGGCGACAGTAATCCTGTTGCCAGCATCAACACGGTTAATACCTGCATCGCCGCAGGATCAAGCGTAGTCATTCGCAATGCCGAGTTGCTATTGAACTGCGCCGGCCCCACCGATCTGGCTGCATTGCAAATTTCCGAAGCGCTGGCAGTGCTCGAAGGCAGCAGCGCAATCAGCGTGAGCAGCAACTTTGTGTGGAGCCATGGCAGTATCCGCGGCACTGGCTTGGCGCAAACCTTTGAGATTGCGCCGGGTGCTGTCGCGCTGCTGAACGCGCCGCTCGGCCCTTTACTGCCGCGCACCTTGAGCAACCGTCGCTTGCGCAATTTTGGCACCATTAACTGGACCGCGAGCAATGCCACCGAAGTCAACAACTTAGCGCAGTTCGCTAATGAGAGTGGTGGCCAACTGAATCTCAGCGGTAATGGCGCGCGCGATGTCACGTCGAATACACCCAATGGCGCGCTGCTGACGAACAACGGCACACTCCGCGTGTTAGCTGGCGCGCAGGGCAATGTAGATATCGATTTTGACAATTCAGGCACTGTGCAAATCCTCGATGGCCAGTTGCGCCTGCGTCGCGGCGGTGCGGATATCGGCAGCTACAACGTCGCCGCAGGCAGCAGTTTGTACTTTGACGGTGCAGTGCGCGCGATGAGTGCGAGCGCCTCGGTTTCTGGCAGCGGCGAGGTGCGGGTGATCGGTGGCGCTGCGTTGGTCACCGATGGCAGCTTCACCCCGCACTCCCTGTTCATTGATGGCGCTACGCTGCAAATTGACGCCGCCGCGCCGCAGTTGATCCAGACACTGTTCTTACGTTCGGGCACGCTCACCGGCAATAGTGAAATCCGCATCGGCAGCTCTTTCGACTGGCTAAATGGCGGCGTGCTGGCCTCAGTAGGCGCATCGCCTGGTCCAGTGGTGATTCAATCCGGCGGGCTGATGGCAATGTGTGGCGGTCTTTGCACCTTGTCTAATCGGGTGCTGCGTATCGAAGGCAACGCCGATTGGTCCGGCGGCGTGGTCGAAGTGCCAATGGGTGAGTCCGGTAAAATCAGCGTGCCAGTCGGCGGCAGCCTGCAAACCACCTCAGTCAAAACAACAGTGCGCTACCGCTGCGCAGCGCTACCTTGCAGCGTCGAGATGGAAATTGCCGGCAGTCTGCGACAAATCGGAGACGGCGCGAATTTCTCGCTTTCGGCACCGCTGCAATTGAACGGCGGCCTGTTGCAGATCGGCGGCGGCGGCCTGACCGTACCTGCGTTGACCGTAGCCAGTGGCAGCGTTGAGATCGACAGCAACGGAGACTTAAACGCCAACCCGCTGATTCTTAACGGCGGCGTATTGCGTGGCAACGGAAACGTCAATGGTGATGTCAACAATGTAGCTGGCCTAATACAACCGGGCGCTTCGCCGGGCCAGATCAACATTTTTGGAAACTACACCCAGGGTCTATCGGGTGCGCTGGACATCGAGGTTGACGGCCTGTCGCCGGGTTTCAATTCCGATTTCTTGGTGGTTTCCGGCAGCGCCAGCTTAGACGGCACGCTCAATGTGATTGACGCAGGCTTTTCCTTGACGGCGCCAGCCAGCCTCGACTTCCTTGATACCTCCGCCGGGATCAGCGGCAATTTCGCGGTAACCAATATCGCCTACCCAGGGTACATCGTGGACTACGGCAGCTTCACTGCTGCGCTGGTGCCGGCGGCGCTTCCGCTGGTGGTGAACTCGGCAGGGGATGCTGGCGATGGCATCTGCGATCTTAGTGAATGCACGCTGCGCGAAGCACTGATCGCGGCCAATCTATTACCCGACCCGGACGTCATTGAGTTCGCTATACTGGCGCCACAATGCACGGGCCCCGGCGGCATCTGCGTGATCATGCCTAGCTCGGCTTTGCCGACGATCAGCGGTGCACTGTTGATCGACGGCTATTCGCAGCCCGGTGCAGTGCGCAATACCCAAGCACCCAGTCTGGGCCTCGGCAGCGATGCGGTGCTGAAAATCGAACTGAACGGCAGCGCCACCCCCGCTGCGCCGGGGCTGACCATTAACGCGCCCAGCACCGCCGTGATCATTGCCGGCCTGGCGATTTACGGTTCTAACCGCGGCATCCTCACGCAAGGCCCAGGTGACTCCAATTACCAGGTGATCGGCAATTTCCTCGGATTGCGCGCCGACGGCAGCGTGGCGCCAGGCAGCCAATTGGCTGGATTGTCCATCCAAGGCGGCAATACACTCGTCGGCAATGCGACCGCTGCGGGCATGAATGTCATCAGTGGCAACGCCCAACAAGGCATCTCGATCCAATCCATTCCAACGCTGGCCTCCTTGCAAGTCGTCGGTAATCTGATTGGCACCGCAGCGAACGGCGTGACCGCGCTGGGCAATGGCCTGCAAGGCATCGCGGCCAATACTTCAACGGCAATAGCGGGGATCTTCATCGGCGGCAACGATCCGGATGAGCGCAATGTCATCAGCGGCAATCTGCAAGATGGCATCCGCTTGCATTGCACGGCCGTGAAAGGCAATTGTTTTGATGGCGCTCAGGTGATCGGCAATTTCATCGGGCCCGCCGCCAATGGCAGCCCGCTGGGCAATGTCGGCAATGGCGTCAACCTGTCTGCCATGAACGATGGCTTGGTTCGCATTGGCAATATGGGCGCCGGGACCGGTAATCGCATTGCGTTCAACGGCGGTAACGGCATCCTGGCGACTTACGCGCTGGGACGCGCCTCGTTCCTGCGCAACGATATTTACTTGAACGGACAACAAGGCATCGACCTGGGTGGCGATGGGCGCACGGCAAATGACGTTGGAGACGTGGACACGGGGCCAAACGGCCGCCTGAACTTCCCGGTTTTTAGCGCGTACAGCGCGCCCGGTGGCAACTCGGCGGTCATTGAAGTGCTGATCAACACGCCGAATGCTGGCAACTACCCGGTGCGTGTCGATTTCTACAAAGCGGTCGAAGACGAACCCGGCGTGTGGCTCGGCACCACCAGTTGTGCAGCGCCCAATGTCAGCTGCCCGGCCAGTTTCGCATTCCCGGGCGGCGTCACCGTCACCCCAGGCGATGTGGTGCTGGGCATCGTCACCGATGGGTTTGGTAAGAGTTCGGAGGCCAGTTTTTACGCCTCCAGCACGCTGATTACTGCGGTTGCACCGGAGCCCTCGCCCATCGGGACGCCGTATACGGTGACGGTAGAAGTCTCCAGCAGCGCACCGTTTGCGCCCATCGGCGCCGTTGCAATCGACGATGGCACCGGCAATAGCTGCACTGCCACGTTGAGCGCGGTCAGCAGCGGCCTGTCTAGCGGGTCTTGCGCCTTAGCGTCGTTGGCGCCCGCGGGTGTCCGCACGCTGACCGCGCAGTACGTGTTCAGCACGCCGCCGCCACAACCATTTACGTCTAGCAACACCAGCCTCGCGCATACGATCACCGCCGCAGCGCCCGTGATAACACTGATCAGCCCAAGCAGCGGTCCGACCACGGGTGGCACATTGGTGACCGTCAGCGGCAGCAATTTCGAAGTTGGGTCAACCGCGATCGACTTTGGCCCGAATCCGGGCGTTGCCACCAGTTGCATATCAACGGTGCAATGCACGGTAAGCAGCCCGGCCGGCAGCGGCACGGTGAACGTGCGGGCGACCACCAGTGCTGGCAGCAGCGCCGATACCGCTGCTGATGACTTCAGCTACGGCGTCACCGCTACGTCAACTCTGATTAGCGATATTTCGCCGCTATCGACGGTAGTCGGACAGCCTTACACGGTGACGGTCAGCGTAATTGCCGGCGTTTCGGCGGTCACGACTGGAACCGTCCAGGTCAGGCAGCTCAGCGACGGCACGCTGTGTTCAATCAACTTGGCCGGCGCGAACAGCTGCCAATTGGTCGCCAACAGCGCCATCACCACCGCGGTGCGCGCGACTTTCCTCGGTAGCCCTGCTTTCGCGCCTAGCGTCTCGGCGATTTCTCCGCACGTGGTCAATCGCGCCGCAACCGCGATTGAAATCGTCAGCGATACGCCCGATCCATCGGTTGCCGGACTGCCCATCACGGTCACCACTGTGCTTGCGGTACTAGCGCCGGGAGCGGGTACGCCGACGGGCCAGATTCTGATCACCGATGGTTCGGCAAGCTGCGGCATCACGCTGCCCAATCTGGCCTGTGTGCTGACGCCCAAGGCGCTTGGAGCCGCGACGCTGGAAGCGCGTTATTTGGGCGACGCCAACTTTGATTCCAGCGTGGATACCGAGGCACATATTTTCACTGCCGATGGCGCCGATCTGGCGATCATCAAGCGCAATGGACTGCGACTACTGCCCGGTGGAGCAGCGTCGACCTACGTGCTGCTGGTGACCAATGCCGGACCGCAAGCGGTAGTGAACGCACGCGTCACCGACATCCTGCCCGCCCAGTTCACTGCGGCGTCCTGGACTTGCACCGCCAGCATCGGTGCCAGTTGCCCGACGAGTGGTATTGGCAACGTGGACGCACTGGTCAACCTGGATGTTGGCGCATCGTTGAGCTTCGCGCTGACCGCCACCGTGCAACGCGCACCCGAGCAAGTCGTCAGCAATCGCGCCACGGTAACCCCGCCCGTCAACGCACCCGATCCGCAAATGCAAAACAATGAAAGCGTGGATATCGACCCCATCGGCATCTTCGGCGCGGGATTTGAGACCGATGACGAGTAG
>CAZLSB010000147.1:0-10265 GCA_964561825.1 uncultured Xanthomonas sp. | reverse complement strand
CATCAAGGCGAACCGGGGCGCCGTCGTACTCGCCGGCCAGCGCGGCGCGCAGCAATTCGGCAGCGGCGACGATGGTCGGTCGCGCCAATCGCTCGCGCAGCTTTTCGACCTCCGCCGGGTCCAGATACACGTACTCACCGCGAAAACGCACGATGCCGCTGGCCTGGCCCAGCAGGCGCTCGAACTCCTCCGCGGTCAGTTGCTCCTCACCCACCGAGATGCGCCAGTCGAAGGTGAACAGATCCTCGCTCTTGAGAAAACTCGGCACACTGGCGCTGGCCGCTCTGACCTGCACTGACAAGCGCGGCCGCAGCAGCCGCTGCAGTGCTTTGGGCAACAGCGCGCGGATACCCATCAGCCGCAGCGCCGGCAGCGCCTCGAACAGCAGGGCCGGAAGCTCGGCGGTCGCAACGGCCAGCGGTGCGCGCGCCCCGGCGCGCACGTAGTCGGCGAGCGGCGGGTGGAACTCGGCCAGCATCGACACTGTTTGCAGCACTGCATAACGGCGGGCGGCCCAGGCCGGCGCCGCCATCACCTCAGCAAGGGCAGTCGGCGCCTGCAACGGGGCGGCCTCGTCGGCCACCGCCAGCGACAGCGTAAAATCCTTGCTCTGCGCGTCCTCTTCGAGCTGCAGTACCGGCCTGTGCGCATGGCGCGCCAGATGCAATCGTGCCAGCCACGCCTGGATGCTGCCCGCGATGGCGCCCTCGCCGGGGCCATCGAATGCGGCGCGCCCGCTGCCGAAGAACAGCGCCAGCAGCTTGTCGCCCGCCGGTTTCTCCGCCGCCGCGGCAGCGGCCGATAGCAGAAAATGACCGAGCAGTTCCGACAGCAGCACGCGCGCTTGCACGGCGGCAGGCAACAGTTCGCGCTTGCGGCCGTCGCGACGCAGCAATAGTCCTGGCGGCAGCGCCTGCGTCACCTGCTCCAGCAGCGCACGCACCGTCGCGTCCAGTTCCGCCGCGCACCAGCGCAGTCCGACGTTGCGCGCATCGATGACATAAACCTGCGGCACCAGCGCGCCCTGCGCCAGCAGATGCAGCGCCAACAGTCGCAGTGAGTGCAGCGCCGCGATCGGTGCTGGCAGATCGGCCAGTCGCGCCGGCGCCACGCTGGCAAGGACTTGCATCAGCATCGGCAAGGATTCCAGCGGCTGGCCGGCCAGCTCGATACCCGCTATGAGCAGCGCGCCCTTGTCGTCGATGCTCAACTGCAAATCGCCCGTGAGCGCCGCACTGCAGTCGTCGCCGCTGCCAGCGCCGTCCAGCAGTTGTCGTGCATGCTTGGCTACGCGCGCCATCACCCGCCGCGCCGTCTCGCGAAAATCGCCATGGCGGAAGAACACCGGGCTGGCCGGCAACACGCGCCATAGCGGCTCACGTAGATCGGGAATGGTCGTCAGATCCAGCGCTTCCAGCGCTCCGAGGTCGCCGGCGGCGCTTGCCTGCGGCGCAGTTTCCGGTAGCGCGGGCGCCGCAGCGCCAAACAACGCCTGCGCGCGACTCGGCAAGGCAGGATTGGCATCTGCAGCGATTTCGATGCCACGTTGGCGCAACTGCGCGATCAAGTCCACGCCGCGCAGGCTGAACACCAGAAAGGGATTGCCGTCGATCTCCTGGCTGAGCAGGTAAATCACCGCCGCCAGATGCTTGCATGGCACCGCCCAGTCCGGGCACGAGCAGTGCATTTTCAGATCAGTCCAGCGCGTCGGGAATACGCTGATGCCCAGCGCCTGCGCCTGTTGCAGCAGCGCCGGGTCTAGTTCGCGATTCAGCAATCGCGCAATCAGACCGGGATCGACGGCGATACGCTCGATCAACTGACCCACGTCGGCCGGCTTGATCGCCGGCACCGCGATACTGATCTCATAGGGTCTGGGCCGCGAACCCTGCACCTTGGCCTTGATCTCACCGCCGGTCACCAGCAGACCGCGCACCGCGCCGCGGTTGGCGTAAGTGCGGCCACGCGGCAAACGGTTGTCGAAATCGATCTGCGTCAGCGCCTGTAACCACTGCGCACCCCACCAAGTGCGGCCGAATTGGGCGGGCTTCACGGTTAGCTCCCTACCCAGGGGTTGATGGTACGCACCCCGGTGGAGACGAAATCGCCGACGTTGCGAGTCACGATAGTCATGCCGTGCACCAGCCCCGTGGCCGCGATCAGACAATCACGGATGGGACGAGGGTCCGGTACGTGGAGCCCGGCACTGCGCACGGCGACCGCAACATCGACCGCCAAGATACGATCAGCGAACGCCGGTATCACCTGATCATTCAACCTGGAAACCTCAGTTGGACGGGGTAGAGTGTGCGGTTATGGGGTGAAAGCCGGCAAGCTTGCGCGGCATGCGGCGCGCCGACTTGAACGCATGCAAGCTGTGCTTGCAGGCCGGGGTGAATGCTTGTTCCATTCTAACGAGTTGCAACGCAGGCATGTGCAGCACAACCGTTCAATCTGCCCGATAGCGTACTCATCCGATGGGTGAACGAGCGAATTTGCTGAAAAGCCAACAGAATCAGGGTGCTATGCACATCGAGAAGCGCTCAACTGAGGTTTCTAGTCACAAACCAGTGCAGTCTTGGCAAATGCGAAGACTTTTGTGTGTTTTGTTCCGGCTCGTCCGGCTTAGGATGATGGGATACCTAACCGGCGCCCGCTCGATTCTCTGTATTTCAGCGCCAAAGGCGCGCCTCTATACCAGCCTGGGGCGACGCCCCAGGTTGCCAGCTGATCAAGGGCTGAAAGCCCGACCCATCGCCATGCTTTGCCGGACACCAGTAATCCGTTGATAGTCCTCAATACTCAAAAGAACATGCGCAGGACGCCCGCGATCGGTGATGAACACCGGCCCCTGGTTGGCGGCCTTTTTCGCCTCGCTGGCGTTCTGATTGAACTCACGGCTGGACAGGGTCGTGATGGTCCTAAGGGCTCGTAAGGAAATAACTTGGACTTTTGGCCGTCGGATTGGGATGCGATGCGAGGCGCGATGAGCGCGGTGTGGCGCGCCACACAAGCGATTCGCAACGAGGCAGCGCGCCCAATCCGGCGAGCAAAAAGTTCAAGTTATTGACGAACGAGCCCTAAGGGCAGCTCGGTTGGCAATGTAGGCACATTACTACGCTGAATCGATGCCGGCAATCCACGCGGGCTGCATTCCCGGATAGCCAAAGGCAGTGACACGCGCGCACCACGCTACACCTTGTAAGTCACCGGCTCGCCATCCTGCCAGCAGCCATGGGCGTACGGCTGCTTGTCGCGATAGTTACCCTCAACCACCAACCAATCAATTCGGCAGCCTACGAATTCGCGCACCTAAGGCACTCAGTTTTTCTTCGATGCACTCGTAACCGCGATCAATGTGGTACACACGATCGATGACGGTTTCGCCCTTCGCCGCTAGGCCGGCCAGCACCAAGCTCGCGGAAGCGCGCAAATCGGTGGCCATCAGCGGTGCGCCGGTCATTTCGGCAACGCCGGTGATCACCGCGGTATTGCCATGCAAGCGGATATCGGCGCCTAAACGACGCAACTCCTGGACGTGCATGAAACGGTTTTCAAACACCGTTTCGGTGATCATGCCTACGCCTTCGGCGACGCTATTTAACGCGGTGAATTGCGCTTGCATATCGGTCGGGAACGCCGGGTAGGGGGCGGTGGTCACTGACACCGCTTTGGGTCGGTTGCCGCGCATATCCAATTCCACCGAATCCTCGGTGACATTCAGGTGCGCGCCGGCCTCTTCGAGTTTTTGCAGCACACAATCGAGTGTTTTCGGACGCGCGCGTTTCAGCAATACCCGACCCCCGCTGATCGCCCCAGCCACCAGAAAGGTGCCGGTTTCGATGCGATCGGGCAGTACAGCATAGTGACAGCCTTTCAGCGTCTCTACGCCATGGACGATGATCGTATTGCTGCCAGCGCCTTCGATATCAGCGCCCATGGCGATCAGAAAGTTAGCTAAATCAACTACTTCTGGCTCTTGCGCGGCATTTTCAATGACCGTGGTGCCGTGCGCCAACGCGGCTGCCATCATGATGTTTTCGGTGCCGGTCACGGTGACCAGATCAAGCACGATGCGCGCGCCGCGCAAGCGTTTTGCGCGGGCTTTGATGTAGCCGGCTTCCACCGTGATCTGTGCACCCAGCGCTTCCAAGCCTTTGATGTGCAGATCGACCGGGCGCGTGCCAATCGCGCAACCGCCAGGCAAAGAAACCTCGGCGTGACCAAAGCGTGCCACCAGTGGGCCCAGCACCAGAATCGATGCGCGCATCGTCTTAACCAGATCGTAAGGCGCAAAACACGAGGTGGCTTTGGTGGAATCGGCATGAATATGCATGCGTTCATCGACAATGAGATCCACACCCATTTGGCCGAGCAATTCCATCGTTGTGGTGACGTCGTGCAAATGTGGCACATTGCCAATGACGCTAGGGCCGTCCGCCAGCAAAGTCGCCGACAGAATCGGCAATACCGCGTTCTTGGCGCCGGAAATCCACACTTCGCCGTTTAGCGGCACGCCGCCCTCGACGATGATCTTGGCCATCATAATTCCTTGTTGATGTGTGACGCGCGAACCTACTGGCCGCGCGCTGCCCATTCCTCGGGCGTGAGTGTTTTTAGCGAAAGAGCGTGGATTTCCCCACCGAGCTTATCGCCGAGTGTGTCATACACCCGACGGTGGCGCTGCAAAGGGCGCAGTCCGGCAAATTCTGAGGCGATCACCAATGCTTCGAAATGAACGCCGTCCGGGCCGTCCACGGTAACTCGAGCGTCCGGCATTCCGGCGCTGATCATGGCTTGAACTGTGGCGGCGTTCATCAAGAGAAGAGCTCAGTTGCGGTACCTAGGATCATGGTTATGACTTGTCCGGTTTGGGTTCAGGCGGCGCGGGTGTAGACTCACTATCGATTCCAGGGCGTGTACGCATGCCCCAAAAAGGGGCTGTGATGCTATCGGAAGCCGCTGGAATAGAGAATCGACCGTTTTAACGGCTGGAATAAACAAATACATGAGTGCCATCGTTTCTCGCACGGTCAATCTGTTTCCGACCGTCGCCATCGCTGCCGCCGGCAGACGCGTCATTGAAATCGAAGCCGCCGCGATTAGCGCACTCGCCGCGCGCATCGACGGCGCATTCACCCGTGCTTGCCATTTAATGCTGGCCTGCGAAGGTCGAGTAGTCGTCAGTGGCATCGGCAAATCAGGCCACATCGCGCGAAAAATCGCGGCGACACTGGCCAGCACCGGTACGCCGTCATTTTTTGTCCATCCCGCCGAGGCCAGTCATGGCGACCTTGGCATGATTACCAGCAAAGACGTGGTGCTGGCGCTATCCAATTCCGGCGAGACCGACGAGTTGCTCACCATTTTGCCGATGGTCAAACGCAAAGGCGTGCCGCTGATCGCCATGAGTGGCAATGAACGCTCCAGTTTGGCGCGCTTGGCGGATGTGCATTTGGACGTGGCGGTCAGCGAAGAAGCCTGTCCGCTCGGTTTGGCGCCCACCTCCAGCACCACCGCAGCCTTGGTGATGGGCGATGCCTTAGCGATTGCACTGCTGGAGGCGCGCGGGTTTACCTCAGATGAGTTTGCCGCTTCCCATCCGGCTGGCCAATTGGGTCGCCGCTTATTGGTGCACATCAGCGATGTGATGCACAGCGGAGCGCAAATACCGCGGGTCGGGCCAGAGGCTAGTGTCACCGAGGCGCTGATCGAGATGAGCCACAAAAAACTCGGCATGACGGCAATCGCGACTGCCGATGATCGTTTGTGTGGTGTATTCACCGACGGCGACTTGCGCCGCACTTTGGATGATTCCAGTGTCGATTTGCGCAGTACGCCAGTAGCGGCGCTGATGTCCACCCATCCACGCACCATCAGTGCCGATAAATTAGCCATTGAAGCCGCCCGCATGATGGAAACGCATCAGATCAGCGGTTTGCTGGTCGTCAATACGGAAGGTCTTTTGGTTGGCGCGTTGAATTTCCATGATTTACTGCGTGCGCGGGTCATTTGATGAGCCAAGCGCAGATTGAGGAGCACACGCTGACCCGCGCCCGCGCAGTCCGTGTCATTGGTTTTGATATCGATGGCATCTTGACCGACGGCCAATTGTTGTATGGCAACGATGGCAGCGAAGCCAAAGCCTTCCATGTCCACGATGGGCTGGCTCTGAAGTTATTGGCGCAGGCGGGCATTGTGACCATCGTGATCAGCGCGCGCGCCAGCGAAGCCGCGCAACGGCGTTTGACCGAATTGGGCGTCACCTACGTGCACTTAGGCGTGCGCCACAAACTGCCGGTTTTCCAGGCGCAATTGGCGCAACTGGGTTTGAGTTATTTTGATGCCGCCTACATGGGCGACGATCTGCCGGATTTATCGATCTTGACGCGCGTGTTATTGGCGGCGACGGTGGCGAATGCGCCGCCCGCGGTCCGCAGCCGCTGTCATTGGGTCGCCACCAAGCCCGCGGGCAAGGGCGCCGTGCGTGAGTTCGCCGAATTTGTGTTGAACGCGCAAGGCACACTGGACCCACTGGTTGAAGCCTATTGCCAGGGCGAATCATGACGCCGGAGCGCACCCGCGTTTGGATCGTCAGCCTGAGTGTGGCCGCTGCGGCCAGTTATGGCTTGATCCGTTGGTTTACGCCGCCGGAAGTGGCGCTCATCGACACCCGTAGCGCGCGCCAGGACAACGAGATTCGCAACGTCGAAATGCGCATTTACAGCGATCTAGGGCAGCCCAATCTGGTATTAATCAGCCCTAAAATCACCAGCCCACGGCGCAGCGACGAGTATCTGATCGCCACGCCGCTGTTTGATGTGGTCAACAAAAATGGTTCACGCTGGCGTGGTGAGTCGAAAGTCGGTCGACTCGATGTCGGTGAAGATCGATTATGGTTGCAAGACCAAGTGGTGTTGAAAGGCGCCAAACCCGACGGCAAGCCGGTGACGATAAAATCAGAGCGCATCGAATTTGGAATTGAGGACCGCATTGCCAGCAGTGACGAAGCGGTGCAGATTCTCAGTACCGGCAGCGAGCTGAAAGGCGTGGGCATGCGCGCCGATTTAAAGAATGACCGCTTCATACTCCGTAGCCAAGTGGAAGGTGAATATGTCGCTAAACGTAAACGCTCGTAGTCATCTGGGACTGACGCTGTGGTTAATCGCCGCTCCGGCGCTGGCTTTGGAGAGTGATCGCCAACAACCGATGCAAATCAAATCCGATGGTTTGTCAGCGGGCATGGATAGCAGCACCACCGTGCTGACGGGCAATGTGCGGATTGTGCAGGGTAGCCTTGTGATCAAATCGGCACGCGCCGATATCACCCAACAAGCGGGTGAGGTTTCGCGGGCCTTGCTGACCGGCGCACCCGCCACGCTCAAACAAGGCATGGATGCCGGTGGTGAGTTAAATGCCAGCGCACGCACGATTGACTATAAATTGAGCGAGGAATCGGTGGAATTACGCGGTGGCGTGATTTTAGAGCGCCCGCAAGGCACTTTGCGCTCGGAACGCGTGGTGTATTCGGTGAAAACCGGGCAATTGGCGGCGGGTGAGGGCGTAACGGGTGGCGTGGAATTGGTAATTCCACCGCGCGCACCCAAACCGGCAGCAACGCCGGAAGCGCCCAAGTCCGGCGCGTTGTTGCCGGCCGAGCCGCCTGCGACGCCAGCCACTGGAGTCTGATTAACGCATGTTGCTGGTCGAATCGATAAGCAAGCGCTACCGTGGTCGAGAGGTCGTGCGCGGTGTCTCCTGTCATTTGAGCATGGGTGAAGTGGTTGGACTGCTGGGTCCCAACGGCGCTGGTAAAACCACCTGCTTCTACATGATTGTCGGCATGATCGCCGCCGATCGCGGCCGCATCGAGATCGACGGCCGTGATATCACCGCCTTATCAATGTCCGATCGCGCGCGCTTAGGGATTGGCTATCTGCCGCAAGAGCCTTCCGTGTTTCGGCGCCTGAGCGTGGAGGACAACCTGCTGGTGGTGCTGGAAATGCGCAAGGATTTGACCCGCCGCGGCCGCGCAGTGGTGTTGGAATCCCTGCTCGAAGAACTGCAGGTCACCCATTTGCGTGGTCAACTCGGCCAAAGCCTCTCCGGCGGCGAACGTCGTCGCGTCGAAATCGCCCGCGCGCTGGCCGCCAAACCGCGTTTCATCATGCTCGACGAACCCTTCGCCGGCGTCGACCCGATCTCCGTGGGCGAGATTCAAGCCGCCATCGCCCACCTGAAAGACCGTGGCATCGGCGTGCTGATCACCGACCACAATGTGCGAGAAACACTCGGCATCTGCGACCGCGCCTATGTGCTGAACGCCGGTCAAGTGTTAGCCGAAGGCTCGCCGCAGCAAATCCTCGCCCACCCGCAGGTGCGCGAAGTGTATTTGGGCGATAAATTCAAGTTGTAGCAAAATCCGAGCGGTTAATTACTCGCCGGACACTTAGCAATTGCATCTCGATAGCGCTTCTCGTTGCCTGGATCGGTGGCGCGCAAACCTCTGCGCGCTTCTTCGTTACTGCAATCGTAGTCACGCAAAACTTGCTCGTAATTGTCGGCGGCGGCATCAAACAAAGTATTGCGACCCATTGCAGCAGCCGAACCCAGCAGATCCTGCACCTTAACAGACTGTTCGGCCGACAAAATAACCTGCGGGATATCTTGATCAGCGTCACCCTGGCCTTTGGGCCAGATCACCACGCCGACGCCGATCACCACGCTTAACAAGCCTATGGCCGCGTACACCGGCAATCCCTTTGCTTTGGGCGCCGGTTGCACCGCCACTTCCACCGACGGCGATGGCACCGCGCCGATCGGCTTAGATACCGTCGTTGAAGCGTGCGCGCTGGGTTTCATCGGCCCGGTCGGTTGATTGACCGTCGTCTCGCCACCGGTGTTCGCGCTATCGGCTGCAGACAGGCGTTTGAGCTTTTCCTGCAAGGGCGACGACACCGAGGTGTCCATGCGCCGTGTTGCAGGCTCAGAATTGGAAGGCGCACCGGCGCGGTGTTTTTTCAGCGCGGCGACCAATTCGCCACCCGACTGGTAGCGATCTTTCGGATCTTTAGCCAGTAACTTGTTGATAATGGACTGGAAACGCGCGTGTTCGGGCGGCAGCGGTGGCACTGGCTCGTAGACGTGGGCATAACTGACGGCAAAGGTATCGCGGCCTTCGAAAACCTTGTGGCCGGTCAACATTTCGAAAAACATCACGCCCATCGCGTACAAATCAGAGCGGGCATCGGTCGATTTGCCCATGCAGCGTTCCGGGCTCATGTAATGCGGCGTACCGACCACCGCACCCACTTGCGTGAAGCTGGACTCGGTATCGCCTTCTTTTGCGATACCAAAATCCAGCAGAACAGCTTTGCCACTCTCGTGGAACATCACGTTTTCGGGTTTGATATCGCGATGCAAAACTTGGCGTTTGTGCGCGTGTTCCAACGCACTGCCGATCTGAATCATCACTTCAACCGCATCTTCCGGGCGCAAACCCGTCTTGATGCGCTCGCTCAAATCGCCACCCGGCAAGATTTCCATCGCCAGGAAATAGTGTCTGTCCACCACACCGCAGGCGAACACAGTGACGATATTGTCGTGGTTCAAGCTGGCGATCGTGTCGCCTTCAATCTTCAGCGAGGCCAGGAAGGTCTCGTCTTGCGCCGTCCCAGGTGACACGATTTTGATCGCAACCTGGCGCTTGGGCTGCAACTGCATCCCCAAGTAAACTCTGGACATGCCACCGCGACCGATTTCCTTGGTCAGCTCAAAATTCGGTATTTGGATAGGAGCATCCATCGGTTGGGCGGCTAGCACTTTGGAATGACTGGCGATCATAACCGCGCAGACGCCTGCTGATCGACTGCTGATGATTGCTAAAGCGCAATGAGCCTAGCAGCCTGTCGGACTTTGCGCGTGAGATGCGTTGTGTGGCTGGGCGGATGGATGAAAAGCGTTGCGCGCAGCCAATGGCTCTTCCATTGGCAAGGACCGCAACGCCGCAGACGCCGCACTCGCGATGAAAGTCCGACAGGCTGCTAGAAACCTCAGTTGGACGGGGTTCTCGCGGCCCTGATGGCCAGGCGCCGCCGCAGTAGCGGCGGTCTGGTGCTAAGCGATCGCGAGGCTTAAGCCGCCGTGGATCTCAGCGGCTCCAGCCGGGCGGCTTCCACAGCAGTAACCAGCGTGTGCGCCAGTCGCCTGCCTGGTTAAGGTCGCGCAGCAGGCGCAGTGCCTCGTGCAGGTGCACGCGCACGGGG
>CAZLSB010000146.1:0-10324 GCA_964561825.1 uncultured Xanthomonas sp. | reverse complement strand
ACCTTTTGAATAACACAACGCCCGATCAACCGATCGGGCGTTGTGCTTTGTGCGTCCGAGAGCAGGCTTCACGCAGGGCGAAGGCCCATCAATCTTGGCTCTATGCGGTTAAATCGGACTTGGATGGTCATTTGCGCAGTTTCGGACCTGTTTCCGAATGACCGCTATCCCCACATCTGACATCATTAGAGCCCATCAACGTCCAGAGCTTGCCAATGCCTGACCCTTTGGTATTAGCAATCCCTGCTCGCTATGATTCCACTCGCCTGCCGGGTAAGCCATTGCAGATTTTGGCTGGCAAGCCGTTGATTCACCATGTGATCGAACGCGCAAGGCAACTTGAAAGTGCAGAGGTCGTCGTGGCCACAGACGACTCTAGGGTTGCACAGATTGCCGCAGAATTGGGCGCTTCCGTAGTAATGACACGTAGCGACCACGCAACAGGCAGTGATCGTTTGGCAGAAGCAGCGGAAATTTGCGGTTGGACAGCAAGAACGCGAGTCATCAATTTACAAGGTGACGAGCCCCTAATGCCCCTTAGCTGCTTAGAAGCTGTGATCGAAGCGCTAGATTCCGATCCCGACGCGTCAGTCGCAACCCTAGCAACGCCAATCCTCACTATCGAAGAAGCTTTCGATCCTTCCTGCGTGAAAGTGGTGCTGTGCAATTCACAGAGAGCACTTTACTTCAGTCGAGCGCCGATTCCTTGGTTTCGAAACGAGTGGGCGCAGGTCGAAAAATCTCTTCCATTGCAATCGATGTTTCGTCATATCGGACTTTACGCCTATCGCGCAGGTGCGCTTCGATCGTTCGCGCGTCTAGCCCAGACACCCCTTGAGCAGGCTGAGTGTCTAGAACAATTAAGGCTCTTGGAGCACGGTTTTCGAATCGTAGTACGAATGGCACCAGAGCGGATTCCACCTGGAGTGGACACACCGGCTGATTTACTACGCGTAGAAGCGCTGATGAGATCGTCTGAAAACTAGCAAAATCGAATTAATGAGTGGGCAGCATTGGCTGCGCCCGCTTGGCGTGTCCTCGGAGCATACGAATGAGTAGTGAGATATATGTAGGGGAATTGGTCGACGGTTTAAAATGGGTTAATACCGTGGAGCCTATCCGTTTGGCTAACTTGCGAGGCAAAGCCGTAATACTGAGCTTTTGGACATCTTCCAGTATTGCCTGTGAGCAGCAATCCCACGAGCTGCGTCTCATTGAAACCAAGTTTCATGATGGGGTAGCGATCCTTGGCATCCATACGCCCAAGCACCCAAATGAAGTGGACGACGCTTATTTGCTGAAAATATCGAATCGCTGGCAGATTCGGTATCCTGTCGCAAATGACGCTGAATACACTGCATGGCGGCAGCTTGGCATTGAGTCCTGGCCTTCGTTGGTTCTACTTGACCACGATTCGCGTATCGTCGGCATCTTCGCCGGAGAAGGACGTAGATCTGAGTTGGAGGCGAAAATCCAAGAGGTTTTGGATAAAGCCCTTGAGGTAGATCGGCGCAGTCACGATCCGGCGCCGGTTTCAAATAAGCCTGAAGCGCGGGCAATTTTGCGTTTTCCAACTCGAATTGTCGCCTCGGCCACGCATCTGTATCTTGCTGATACCGGATACAATAGAATTGTAGAACTTACCTTTGAAGGCCGTATCAATCGGCAATTCGGCTCAGGTAATCCGGGCAACTGGGATGCCCGCTTGACGGAGGCTGGATTTCGTAACCCCGTTGGGCTTGCGTTGATGAAAGATTTTCTTTTTGTTGCGGATACCGGTAACCATTCTATTCGACGAATACGATTAAATACGGGTGATGTTGAAACTCTCGCTGGTACTGGTATATGTGAGCGACCGGTCAGCACTGATTCCGCGCAGCCACGCACTTTGTCATTGACTTCGCCGGTTGATGTGGCTGCAGCGCATGATAAAATTTATATCGCGATGGCCGGATCGCACCAGATTTGGCAGTTGGATTTAATGTCTGGATCAGTTTCGCTATTTGTAGGAAATGGACGTGAGGATGTGGTTGATGGCACTGGACCTTTTTCCAGCTTTGCACAACCGAGTGGGCTGACTGTCGCAGCAGAAAGCCTGTACGTATTAGATGCCTCTACTTCCACCTTGCGCTGCGTACGTCTGCAGGACGCCCGGGTGATGACTTTAATTCCAGGTGGGCTCTTTACCGATGGTTCGGCCGATGGCAATGCGATGGCCGCACGGATGTGCCATCCAACCGCGGTTTTTAATGACTCTGTCCGCAAGGTGTTGTGGATTGCCGATACACTAAATCATAAACTTCGTGTTTATAGCATTGCGAAAGCTGAGTTGAAAACGCTTAATGTTAATTACCGACTTCAGTCTCCATCGGGCATTTGTGTGGCTGATCAAACTGTTTTCATCGCTAATACCGACGCGCACGAGATACTTCGACTCGACCTCAGATCCGGTCGACTGGCACGCTTGCCGATTACCACCTGAGCTGTATGGAAGCACTGCCCCCGGAGTCCGGCTCGATTAAATTTGACGGTCGCGTATTCGCGCGGAGTTTGCTTCGTGAGCCCGGCGTTTATCGAATGCTCGGCACCGGAGAATCAGTACTTTACGTGGGGAAGGCGCGTGATCTGCGCGCCCGTGTTGAAAGTTACTTTTCTCGCGATATTGAAGATCCGCGCATCGCCACGATGCTGCGCCAAGTTCGTCGAATGGAAGTCATAGTCACCCGTACGGAAGCGGAAGCGCTTTTGCTGGAGATTCAACTCATCAAGGCTTTGCGGCCCAGGTACAATATTGACCTTCGTGACGACAAGAGTTATCCGTGGATACAGCTGACGCGCTCGCACGAGTTTCCACGGGTCGCCTTTCATCGGGGCGCGCGGTCCGGCGCTGACCGCTATTTTGGCCCTTTTCCAAGCGCTTGGGCGGTTCGAGAAACTCTGAATCTAGTCCACAAAACATTTAAAATCCGACAATGCGAGGATACGGTTTTTGCTAACCGAAGTCGTCCTTGCTTGCAGTATCAAATTAAGCGATGTAGTGCACCTTGCGTTGGGTTAATCGACAAAGATGTTTATGCCGCGGATGTGCGCCAGGCGACGCTGGTACTGGCAGGTCGAAGCTCAAGTTTGGTTGATGAGCTAAGTGCCGAAATGGAACGCGCGGCATCAAAGTTAGACTTTGAGCGCGCCGCGCAAATACGAGACCGCATTCTCGCAGTACGGCGTGTTCTGGCAACTCAGTTTGTACAGGGAGAACGTGGAGACTTGGATGTTTTGGCCTGTGTCAGCCGCAACGGCAAGGCTTGCGTAGAGGTATTATTTTTTCGCGGGGGAATGAGCCTTGGAAATCGAAGCTACTTCCCTCGGTTTCTAGGTGATGCGGCAGAAGCGGAAGTGCTGCGTGCCTTTGTTTTGCAGCACTACACTGACAAATCAGTTCCGGCGGAGCTGTTGATTAGTCACGCCATTGAAGACCAGACCTTGCTTGAAGAAATACTGACGGATCAGTCAGGACGGAAGGTCAAATTGATCAGCAGTCCACGCGGCGACCGCGCGCGGTGGGCGGAAATGGCAATGCGAACTGCAGAGTCGGCGCTTGCGTCCGAAGTCGCGGCGCAGGCTACAATTAACGCTCGAAGGGAGGATTTGCGCATCTTACTGGGCCTGACTGAGTGTCCAGGCAGGATTGAATGTTTCGACATCAGTCACACTCAGGGTGACTTCACCGTGGCGTCGTGCGTGGTTTTTGACTCACAAGGGCCCGTGCGCGGGGACTATCGTAAGTTCAACATTGAAGGAGTGACCGCGGGGGATGACTACGCGGCGATGCGACAAGCGCTCACCCGTAGATTCGCTAGACTTGCGAAAGGCGAGGGTGTCGCTCCTGATCTGTTGTTGATTGATGGTGGCATTGGTCAGGTTCAACAAGCGGTTGACGTTCTGGGCGAGTTGCAAATGTGTTCCATACTCATCGTAGGGGTGTCTAAGGGCCCGGAACGCCGGTCGGGGCAAGAGACGCTCATTTTGGCGCCTAGCATGCGAGAGATACATCCTGGTAGCGCATCTCTTGCCTTGCACCTTGTTGCTCAGGTGCGTGACGAAGCGCATCGATTCGCGATCACCGGACATCGTGCAAGGCGCAGCAAAGCGCCACGTCACTCGATGCTGGACGAAGTGCCAGGCATTGGCAGTAAGCGAAAAAAAGCGCTATTGAAGGCATTCGGTGGTCTACAGGGCGTGGCAATTGCGGCGGTAGAAGATCTCAGTACTGTGGAGGGCATTAATCGATCGCTCGCCCAGCGTATTCACGACCAGTTTCACCAACGTTAAGTGCCCATCATGACAAAGCCGCCGATCCACGCGATGCCGCTGAACTTCGCGACGATCTTGACGCTTGGCCGTATCGTACTCATCCCGGTACTTGTAGCGCTTTTTTACCTGCCTTGGGAATGGACACACCGCGCGGCTTCAATGGTTTTTCTGGCCGCGGCATTAACAGATTGGCTGGATGGTTGGGTGGCCAGGCGCTTCGATCAAGCATCCACCTTTGGTGCGTTTCTAGACCCAGTTGCTGATAAGTTGATGGTCGCGGTAGCTTTACTGCTGGTATTGCAACGTGATCCGCACCCCTGGCTAGCCATTGCTTGCGCCATCATCATCGGCAGGGAGATCAGCATTTCCGCCCTACGCGAATGGATGGCAGAACTGGGCAATAGTGCGCTAGTGCGCGTTGGCGGCCTGGGGAAACTCAAGACCATCGTACAAATGACCGCGCTTACGATGTTGCTCTGGAGAGATAACCTGTGGCTGTTACCGATTTACACTATTGGGATGGTGTTGCTGGCCGTGGCGGCAGTCTTGACTTTGTGGTCGGCTGGACAATATTTGCGGGCTGCTTGGCGCGTCGTAAACCTCCCGGGCCAGGGCTAGGCTGACCAGCCGCAACTTTCCAAAGCATTTTGCCGCGCCGCAGTGCACTAACAAGCCGCTATTCTCCGCGCCTCAGCTAGCGCCCCATTACTTCCCTACACCGATTTGCGGAGTCACGATGACCACGATTAGCCATGTTCACGCGCGCGAAATTCTTGATTCGCGGGGTAATCCGACGTTGGAAGCTGAGGTTACCTTGTCCGACGGCCACCGCGGTCGAGCTGCGGTACCGAGTGGCGCGTCCACGGGTTCGCGCGAAGCGATAGAACTGCGCGACGGCGACAGAACCCGTTATCAGGGCAAGGGTGTGCGCAAAGCGGTTGCCAATGTGAATGGCGTCATTGCGGAAGGCGTTTTAGGTCTGGATGCTGCCGATCAGCACGCTTTGGATGACAAATTGATCGCACTTGACGGAACCGAGAACAAAGGCCGTCTGGGCGCGAATGCCTTGCTTGGCGTGTCGCTTGCCAGCGCTCACGCCAACGCTGCGAGCCGTGGTCAGGAACTTTGGCAGTCGTTGGCAAATGGCCGCTCGCCGCTATTGCCCGTGCCAATGATGAATATCATCAACGGTGGGGCGCATGCTGACAACAACGTAGACATGCAAGAATTCATGGTGCTGCCGGTCGGCGCGAGCACATTCGCCGAAGCTTTGCGCGCCGGAACGGAGATTTTTCACGCTCTGAAGGGTGTTTTAAAGGGTCGGGGATTGGCTACGGCGGTCGGTGACGAGGGCGGTTTTGCGCCCGATCTGCGTTCCAACGAAGAGGCTATCGAAGTCATCCTGGAAGCAATTGGCAAAGCGGGATACCGCGCTGGCGACGATGTGCTACTCGGTTTGGACGCCGCCAGCAGCGAGTACTACAAGGATGGTCGCTACCACTTGTCATCGGAAGGTCGTTGGTTGACCAGCGAGCAAATGGTCGACTATTTGGAATCTTGGGTGCGGCAGTTTCCGATTGTCACCGTTGAGGATGGCATGGCTGAGGATGATTGGTCGGGTTGGAAGTTGCTGACCACGCGGGTTGGCAAGCGCGTGCAATTGGTTGGTGACGATCTGTTTGTCACCAATACACGCATTTTCCAACAAGGTATCGATCAAGAAATTGCCAACGCAATCTTGATCAAACTGAACCAAATCGGCACCTTAAGCGAAACACTCGCAGCGATTGATTTAGCTGAACGCGCCGGCTACGCCGCTATCGTTTCACATCGGTCGGGGGAAACCGAAGACACCACGATTGCTGACCTAGCGGTTGCTACGTCGGCGACGCAAATCAAGACGGGCTCGTTGTGCCGCTCGGATCGGGTCGCGAAATACAACCAACTCCTGCGTATCGAAGAGGCGCTCGGTAAAAATGCGCGGTACGTAGGTCGCAACGCGTTCCGTTTCGGTCGTTGAGACAGCGAGACTTCGATGCGCTGGTTGCTGCTCCTGCTCCTGCTGCTATTGGTCTCTCTGCAGTATCAACTGTGGTTTCGTGGCGGGATGAATGAGGTCTGGGAGTTGGAAAAAGCGCTTGAAGTGCAGCGCACTGAAAACGCTAAGCTGCAACAGCGCAACGATGCGCTGGCGGCCGAGGTGGCGGACCTGAAAGGTGGTCGCGACGCGATAGAAGAACGGGCCCGCTCGGAACTCGGCATGATCAAAGCCGGCGAGAAGCTCATTCAAGTGGCTGAACCCAAGCGGGCGCAGGCCGCCGCCGCCGCGGCTCGCGCTGACCCCGCCAGGGAGTAGGTGCGATGACGTGGGTCATCGTACCCGCTGCGGGCAGCGGTCAGCGTTTTGGCGCCTTGGTGCCTAAACAGCATGTGCTGATTGACGGACGTTCTTTGTTGGAATGGACCATTGGGCGACTGGCAGGGGTCCCACAGATCACCGGTTTGTTGGTGGTGTTAGCGGCCAACGACGCGCTCTGGCCGGGCCTGCAATCTTTGGCGGGCAAACCGGTGTTGACCGCGATTGGAGGCAGTGAGCGGGCGGATTCGGTGTTGGCCGGATTACTCGCGCTGCCCACCTGGGTACAAGATTCTGACTTCGTTTTGGTCCACGATGCGGCGCGGCCATGCGTACGCAGCTCAGACATCGAAAAATTGCTCCATGCGATTGCTGGAACGAATGGCGGTTTGTTGGCGGCGCCACTGCGCGATACCTTAAAACGCCAAGTCGATCAATCGCGGCCGACGCATGTTGAGCAAACCGTGCCACGCGCAGGTTTGTGGCGCGCGTTGACCCCGCAGGCCTTTCGTCGCGCTGCGTTGACTGCTGCCCTCAAGGATGCGAAAGCCCAAGGCAAAGTGCCGACGGACGAGGCACAAGCAATGGAGGCCCAGGGCATGCAGCCTTTGCTCGTTGAGGGCGCCGAAGACAACATCAAGGTGACCACCGCGCACGATCTGGCCTTCGCGCAATTCTTGTTGCGCACCGCGGGAGATAAAAAATGAGGATTTGCCGATGAGCTCAGCTGCGCCCCGCTGGCCGCGCATCGGTATCGGCTACGATGTGCATGCCTTCGGTCACGGTGATCACGTCACGCTCGGCGGAGTTCGTATCGAACATGGCTTTGGCATCGTGGCGCATTCAGACGGCGACGTGGCCCTGCACGCGTTGTGTGACGCTTTGCTCGGGGCTTTGGCGCTGGGCGATATCGGAGTGCATTTTCCACCGATCGATGAACGCTGGCGAGATGCCGACAGTCGCGACTTGCTGCGACATTGCGTCGAACTCATCGCGACGCGCCACTATGTGGTCGGCAACTGTGATCTTGTAGTGGTTTGTGAGCGACCGCGCCTGGCCCCGCATATTTCTCTGATGCGCGAACGCATTGCAGCTGATTTGCGCGTCGCGCTGGACTGCGTGAGTGTGAAAGCGACGACCTCCGAAAAACTGGGGTTCACCGGTCGCGAAGAGGGTATTGCCGCGCAGGCGGTCGTGTTGCTGCAGCCTCTGGTGCCGCTATGAGCCTCGCATTCGCCTGGGGCGGTCCGCCATTGCGTGGGCTGCTGAAGTCGGCCCCGGAGGATTTTATAGTCGAAGAAACCCTTTTTTTCAGCGCCGATGGATTGGGTGAACATGATTTGCTTCGAATCGAAAAACGCGGTGCCAATACTGAATGGGTAGCACGTGGTTTGGCGCGTTTTGCCAAAGTGCCACAGGTAGCAGTCGGCTTTGCCGGACTGAAGGATCGGCATGCGGTGACGCGCCAGCACTTTACCGTGCAGTTACCCGGACGCCAGATCGATTGGTCGGCGCTGGCGCTGCCCGGTGTGACGCTGCTGAGCGTGGCCAGACATTCACGCAAGTTGAAACGCGGCGCGCTGAGCAGCAACGGTTTTGAGCTGGTGCTGCGCGAGATCCAAGGCGATCAAGACCGCGCACAAGCGCTCTTGCAGCAGCTAAAAAACGAAGGAGCGCCCAACTATTTTGGTGACCAACGCTTCGGTCATCAAGGCGGCAATCTCGATCTGGCCAGACAACTGTTTGCTGGCGAGCATCTAGAGCGCGCCGACCGATCATTTGCGCTGTCGGCTGCGCGCAGTGCAATTTTCAATGCTGTGCTTGATCGCCGTGTGCGCGAAGAAACCTGGAATCGCATCATCGACGGCGATTTGTGCAATCTCGCCGGTCGTCGCGCTTGGTTTGGGCCCGTTGAGGTCGATGCAACCCTTCAGCAACGGTGCCGCACGGGCGAAATTCATCCCACCGGGCCGATGTGGGGCGTACCAGCGGCGCCGACCACGGGCGCGTGTTTGCAGTTGGAGCAACAGTGCGCCGATGAACGTGCAGATTTGGCTGCCGGGCTAGCAGCCCAGCAAATCGAAGCGGAACGCAGGCCGCTGCGCGCGATCCCACAAGCACTTGAATGGGACTGGCAGCTTGCGAGCCCGACCGATGCTGACAGCCGCGCGCTGCGCTTGCGCTTTGCTTTGCCAGCAGGCGCTTATGCGACGGCAATGATCCGCGAGTTGATTGATGTCTCCGGTGCCTTTCCCGCTGGCGCCGACGCCGGCTGAGCGAGCATCGCGCACGGTTCGAGCGGCGTTTGCTCCGCTGCACTTCGCTAAACCGAGCCCAACGTCTATTGATGCATACTTTCGCCTAACTAACTGGAGAGCACTCCTATGCGCGGTGCGGGTGGTTCACCTGGCGGAATCGGTGAGTTCTTGATTGGACTCGGTCTAGTGGTGGCAGGTGGTTACCTGCTAATGAAACAAATCATGGTGAGCAGCGGTGGTTGGAGCCTGTATGGCTACGACGCTTTTGGCCTGTCTCTGATACCGTTCTTGCTTGGGCTGGGCATGGTCTTTTACAACGGGAAGTCGATCACCGGGTGGTTTTTGGTATCCGCCGGAGTACTCATCATTCTGGCCGGCGTCATCGCCAATTTACGCGTGCATTTCGCGCCGACTAGCCTCTACAACACCTTGATGATGCTAGGCATGATTGCCGTGGGTATCGGATTGGTTGCGCGCTCAGTGCGCGAGCCCGATGAGTCCACTCAGTCGGGTTCAGAGAAGCAGTCCAACAGCAGAGAAGGTCCTTAATCGGCGGGCCTGCTTGCTGTTCGGGTAAGAAAAGGCGCCGATTCTAACGCCCGCAAGCTGTGCTTGCGGGCGGTTCGGAGCTAGGTCAAAGAGACGTCAATTGACCCGATAAAAACCATGGTCACCAATCACGTGGAGCGGTTCGCCCACCGACCAAGAGGTGCTCACTTGTTCGTAAACCAGGAAATGATCAGCGCCAGGTACTAATAATCGACGTTTGCGCTCTGGTAATTGCCAGTTATGCAGCGCTTCGAATGCAATTTTCCATGAATAAGCATACGCGGGGAGATCGCTAATCTGCTTCTCTGGCGACACCAGAGTTAGCGCAAACTGCTTGGGTTGCAGTAACACGTCGCACAATCGAGTGCCATGGCGTCCGCTATCACGGCGACGCAATGCCACTTCAGCGACCGCCAGTTGACCTTCGGTGGATTGATTTCGTGCTTCCAAGTAAATGGTTGTTGCTAGACAGGTCGAGTCAGCCAGTGGTGGTGGAAATAAAGAGTTTAGCCAAAGTATCCAAGCCAACTTCATTCGGATTCCTCCGTTTGAGTATCCTTTCGACGTCGGCAATCAGTTGCACGATGTGCACCCAATTCACCTGCGCCCGGGACTAGGAAACAAATGCATGCGCCGAAAAATGTTCAGCGGACACCCGTTTGCCAGTAGTTTGAGTCAGAGCCGCTACCGTCGTAGCGCGCCAGACTTGCCATTGCGCGGCCAACGCAATGGGTTTCACACAACGAAATTGCACCCGATTTGGGTGGCGGCAGAGCCTGCGCGGTTCGGCCTAGCAACAAACGTACCCGGTTGAAGCTAGAGTGTGCACTCAAATGCAGGCGTCAGAATC
>CAZLSB010000145.1:0-10397 GCA_964561825.1 uncultured Xanthomonas sp. | reverse complement strand
CAATCCGCTGTTCTACAAGGAAAATAACCGCATGCTGTTCGGCGATGCCAAAAAAATGCTGGACGAAGTCCTGCTTGCTTTGAAGACCTGATGTTTGCCTCAATCTTGTTGTTGGCCGCTGCGAATCTGCCGTTTGCCGATCAATCGGCAGATGGCGCCGATTGGCGTACGCCAGCCGAAGTCAGCGAATACACCCGCACGCCGCGCTATGCGCAGACCATGGCTTGGTTCGAGCGACTGGATGCGGCCAGCACGCAGGTATCGATGACCGATTTCGGCCGCAGCCCGCAGGGTAGGGCACTGAAAGTGGTGGTGCTAGCCAATGGTGAGCACACACCGCAAGCTGCGCAGGCGTCGGGTAAACCGGTTATTTTCATTCAAGCCGCGATTCATCCTGGTGAAAACGAAGGCAAAGATGCGCTGATGGCTTTGGCGCGCGATCTCAGCATTGGTGCGAACGCCAATCTTTTGGAAAACTTGGTATTGGTGCTGGTACCGATTTTTAATGTCGACGGCCACGAACGATTTTCACCCTACAACCGCATTAACCAAAATGGCCCCGAGGCGATGGGCTGGCGCGCAACCGCGCAGAACCTTAATCTGAATCGCGATTATGCGAAGGCCGATACGCCTGAAATGCAAGCTTGGTTGCGCCTTTGGCAAACTTGGCAGCCAGATTTGTTGATTGATTTACATAATACCAATGGCGCCGATTATCAATATGCGATGACCTGGGCATACGAGACCGCGCAGAATATCTCGCCAGCTTTAGCCAATTGGCAACGACAGATTTTCGATGGCAAGGTTAAGCCCAGTTTAAAAAAACAAGGCTGGCCAATCGCTTTTTATGTCAGCCTGAAAGACGGCAGCGATTTGCGCGCAGGTCTTGTTGAAGGTGCCTCCGCTGCGCGTTTTTCGGTGGGTTACGCGGCGGCGAGCGGGCGTCCGGGTTTGTTGTTGGAAACCCACATGGTGAAAGATTTCCGCACCCGCGCCCGAGTGAACGAGGCATTATTGCGGGAATTGTTGACCGAAATTGCGCGCGATCCGCAGTCACTCAAAGCAGCCAATGCCAGCGCCGATCGCGAACGCTTTGCAGCCGATCAAGCGATGCCACTGGCCTTCGGTTTAACTGAACGCATCGAAGAAACCGAATTTCTGGGTTATCAATATACCCGCACGCAGAGTGATTTATCCGGCAAGACGTGGGTGCAATACGACTCGAAAAAGCCACAAACGTACACATTGCCAGTGCAGCGTGAGGTTCAGGTAACCGCCAGCGCCGCAGCGCCGTCCGCATACCTAATACCACCGCAATGGACAGCAGTGGTCGAACGGCTGCGCTTACATGGGATATCCATGCAGCGTGTGGGCGCGCAGCCCAAAGTGCGCGTCGGTGTCTATCGCTTTAATACGGTCGAGTGGGCAGCGCGTCCATTTGAAGGTCGGCATGTAATCAGCGCATTGGATTCTCAGCTGGAACAGATGGACATGCCGATATCCGAGGGGAGTTGGTTGGTCAGCATGGACCAATCACGCGCCCGTTTAATTGCCCTATTGATGGAACCTGCGTCGACGGATAGTTTTCTTCGTTGGGGTTTTTTCGATACGATTTTCGAAGAAAAAGAATACGCAGAACCCCGCGTAATGGAAAAAATGGCTCGCGAAATGCTCGCTAAGGACGCCAAACTGAAGGCTGAGTTTAACAAACGCCTAACCGACGCTAGTTTCGCTGCAGACGCGGCCGCCCGCTTGCGCTTCTTCTACCAACGCACGCCGTATTTCGACCAAAACTTTAATCGCTACCCGATCTTGCGCTTGGATGCAGCAGCGGTCGCCGGATTGCAGAACTGAGAGGCACGCAATCGCAATAACGAATCAACGACTTACGATATCCACGGAGAGGAGCGGCCGGTGGGAGCGAGCTTGCTTCCGATCAGGGCCTCGGAGTTCTCAACAGCGCCGCGCGCAAGCTCGCTCCCACAAGAGCCTACTGACAGCCTCGCCGCCAGCCTGTGGGAGCCCTAACCCGCGGCCGGATCACCACATCAGTTTGACTCCCGCCCGCCCGAAACTCTTGCCTTCAACCCGCCTGCGTCGCAAGATGAGCTACCCTGAAGCCTCCGGAGTCACCCATGAGCAGCGCCGCACCCACCGCGCGCTTCGCCAGTTTTGCGGAGTTTTATCCATTTTATTTGGGCGAACATCGCAATATCGTGTGTAGGCGTTTGCATTTCATTGGCAGCACCGGCGTGTTGTTGCTGCTCGGTTGGGCGATGTACTCCGGCAATCCGTGGTGGCTGCTGGCGCTACCGCTGCTGGGTTATGGCTTTGCGTGGGTCGGCCATTTTTTCTTTGAGAACAATAAGCCAGCGACATTCAGCTATCCGCTATGGAGTTTTCTCGGCGACTGGGTGATGTACAAAGACATTTGGACGCGGCGGCTGCCGTTTTGACAGGGTTGCTTGCGGGCTGATCGGCTATCGTCAACGGCGACTCGCAGACCCAGGTTTGACACGCCGCCGATGACTACCTCCGTTGACCTGCACTTACGCCTATTGCCCGGCATACCGCTGGTGGACTCGCCGTTTTTTGACGCAATTTGCGCGTCTGGCTATTTCACCGCTGACGAAGAACGCATCGCCCGGGACCTGAATCAACACGGTTACGCGATTCTTGATTTCCCCAATACGGACATTTGGGCGCGCGCCCAGCGGATTCGTCAGGCGCTGGCGCCGCTTTTTGCTGATGCGCGAAACTCGGGAGATCGCCATGGTGGCCGCCTGATGCCACCCAGATTTCAGGATGCCTGGGAAGTTAACGAGGATGTCGCCGCGATTGCCAACCAAGCGGCGCTGCTTGCGCTGCTATCCAAACTCTATGGCCGCGCCGCTTTCCCATTTCAGACTCTCAATTTCGAACGCGGCTCGCAGCAGCATGTGCATACCGATGCCGTGCATTTTAACTCCTACCCACCAGCTTTCATGTGCGGTGTCTGGGTCGCACTTGAAGACGTGACCGCCGACAATGGTCCGTTGATGTATTACCCAGGCAGCCACCGCTGGGCAATTTACGACAATGAACAAACCACGGCGAGCGCAGCAGATCGCGATCGGCCCGCGTCGCAGGCCGCTTTTCACGAGCTTTGGAATGCGTTGATCGCGCAGCGTCAGGCAACGCTGGCCACTTTCCTGCCGCGCGCGGGGCAAGCGCTCATCTGGACTGCCAACTTGTTGCATGGCGGAGCGCCGATTATCGATCCACACGCCACGCGCTGGTCGCAGGTGACTCATTATTTTTTCGATAACTGCGCGTACTACCGACCAATGGCCTCGCATTTATTGCCCGGGGAAATGGCCTTCATCACACCGCTTAACTTAAGCCTGGGTACGCAAACTGTCGCCCAGTTTGCCGGTGAGCCCCTCGACGAGGCCTTGGTGCGGCAGAACCAACAGCGCGCGGAATTACGCGCGCAAACACTATCCACCAAACTACCGGCTGATTTTGAGCCGGCGCTGTACCTGCAGCTCAATCAAGACGTGGCCAACGCCGGCGCTGACGCTGCCCACCATTACGTCACCCATGGCAAACTGGAAGGGCGACGCTATCGCTAGCGCCGCCAGCGAATCAGCAGCCAAACACACGCGGCGGCAAAAACGACCGGTATCAGAATGCGTAGTCCGCCGCCGCCCATGATGCGTGGCAATAAAAGCGCGGCCAGACCGATGCCGGCGACCGCCGCGACCATCAAGAAGCCGCGGCCGATTGCGCCGGTGTAAGCGGGGTCGGGTGGTGCAATGATGTCGTAGGCGGCTTTGACAACGCGTCGCCAATCGAGGTCGCGTTCTGGGCTTTGCAGTGTTGGCGAGCTGGGCTGCCAGTCGAAGATCCGTGCTAGGCGCACCACTTGGATCGGCGTCAGCTCACCGCCGTCCACTAACCATTCACGCAAAAAACGATCGGCGCCGTTGCGCGCGTCGCTGTCTTGCCAACCGCGAATGCGAGCAAGTGCGGCAGTCAAATCGCTAAAGTCGGCCGATTGCTTGATCAGGCCTAACAAAGATGTCGCGAGCACATCGGCCGACGGCAATGGCGGATGTTCGGGATTGAGCGCAATCGGCGCGTTGCTCGGCGTTGCATCGGGCTTGCGCCAAGCGTCGGGAAATTGGCTGTGATGCAGGTGCGAGGGGTCACGTTGTTCGGCCATTTCCAGCGCCACTTCAAAAGCGCGCTCAATTTCAAAAGAGTCACGCGCTGAACCAGCGACTTTGCCTTCCGCCAGCAGCTGTTTCCAGGCATCAAAGGCGGTGCGGATCTCGGTCGGCGTGGCATCTTCGGGTAAGCCTATCGTGGTCCATGGCCAAGACATCGTTCGAATCTCCTACTTATTTACATACGGAATACGCCGAAGCGCGAAGCTTCGATCGGCGCGTTTAGGCTTGCTGAGATCGCCAAACCTAACACTCGGCGTGTGTCGATAGGGTCGATGATGCCATCGTCCCACAGCCTTGCGCTGGCGTAATAAGGATGGCCCTGGCGCTCATATTGGGCGCGAATCGGCGCCTTAAACGCATCTTCGTCGGCGCGCGACCACTCCCCGCCACCGGATTCAATGCCATCGCGACGCACGCTGGCCAAAACGCTGGCGGCTTGTTCGCCACCCATGACGCTAATCCGCGAATTGGGCCACATCCACAGGAAACGCGGTTGATAACCGCGCCCACACATCGCGTAATTGCCGGCTCCAAAACTGCCGCCGATAATGACAGTGAACTTTGGCACATGTGAACAGGCTACTGCGGTGACCATTTTTGCGCCATCTTTGGCAATGCCGGCATTTTCATACTTTTTGCCGACCATAAAACCAGTGATGTTTTGTAAGAACACCAATGGAATATTGCGCTGGTTGCATAGTTCAATGAAATGCGCGCCTTTGAGCGCACTTTCAGCAAACAAGATGCCGTTATTGGCGATAATGCCGACAGGATAACCGTAGATGTGTGCAAATCCGGTCACCAGGGTTTTGCCGTAGCGCGCTTTGAACTCTTGTAATTCGCTGCCATCGACAATGCGCGCGATAATCTCGCGAATATCAAATGGGATACGCGTATCGCGCGGCACGATGCCATAAATTTCCTCGCTGGCGTAGCGCGGCGCGATGGGCTCAGCTAAGGCCAGAGGTATGGGTTTGCGTCGATTAAGATGGGAAACGATATCGCGGGCAATAGTCAGCGCATGCGCGTCGTTTTCGGCAAAATGATCGGCAACACCGGATATGCTGGTATGCACCTCGGCGCCACCGAGTGATTCCGCATCGACAACTTCACCCGTGGCGGCTTTCACCAAAGGCGGTCCACCCAGAAAAATCGTGCCTTGTTCGCGTACGATAACGGTTTCATCACTCATCGCCGGCACATAAGCGCCGCCGGCGGTGCAGGAGCCCATTACCAAGGCGATCTGCGGAATATTCAGCGCGGAGAGTCTGGCTTGGTTATAAAAAATGCGACCGAAATGTTCGCGATCTGGAAAGACTTCATCTTGCAGCGGCAAAAATGCGCCGCCTGAATCAACCAGATAAACGCAAGGCAGATGGTTTTCCAGCGCAACTTCCTGCGCACGCAGGTGCTTTTTAACGGTCATCGGGAAATAGGTGCCACCCTTGACCGTGGCGTCGTTGGCAACGATCACCACTTCACTGCCAGAAACCCGGCCAATGCCGGTAATGACGCCGGCGCAAGGCGCTTGCTCCTCATACATGCCGTGCGCGGCGAGGGGGGATAGTTCCAGAAACGGCGAACCCGAATCGAGCAGCGCGCGAATGCGCTCGCGTGGCAGTAGTTTGCCGCGTTCGGTGTGTTTGAGCCGTGCTTTATCGCCACCGCCCAATGCGACGCGTTGTAATTGCGCGTGCAAATCGGCAACTTGGGCGCGCATCGTTTGCGCATTAGCTGCGTAATCGGCCGAACGAATATCAATTTGCGATTCAATCACCGGCACAGGCCGTTCCCCTTTTGGCGGTCAATGCATGATTAGTTTTTCGGAACCTCGCAATGACGAAATCCGCCGAATTATTCGCGCAAGATGCCGACATCGCGCCTTGCAACCGCCATTCCCACGGCAAAACCGGTGATCACGTCGACCAGAGTCATCACCACTAATAGCGCAAACACACCTGACGCGGCAGCGGGCCATAGCAGAAACTCCAGTAACAAGACCACAAATAAGAACAATGACAGCATGTGGTCCAGCAGCGAGGCACGGCTGCTGAAGGTCGATTTGAAGACTTCAGCGGTCAGCGCCAGCAGGGCAACGATAAGAACTGCGGTACCGCCAGTGAGTTCGAAAATGGCGCCCGATGGCAAAGTGGTACTGAACCACGCACTGCTTAGCCCTGAACCGCCAAGCAGCAACACATGGACCAGGATCGTCGGGAGCAGGAGCAGCGGAATGGTTTTCAATCTGGAAACCTCTGGCGCGTTATGGGTTTGAGCATAGTCCATAAACAACGATGCCCGGCGCGAAGCCGGGCATCGTCTGCACGCCGATCCGGAAATTACTGGCCGGCTGGCTTTTCTTCTACTTTCTTGGCTTCTTCTACGGCAGCAGCGGCGGCATCCATAGTCGCCTTCGCGGCATCGGCAGCGGCGGCAGCGGCGTCGGTTGCGGCGCTAGCAGCGGCGCCAGCGGCGTCGGTTGCAGCAGCAGCAGCATCGGTGGCGACAACGGCGGCATCCGAGGCGGCGGCAGCAGCGTCGCTAGCGGTAGCGGCATCGGTGGCAGCATCGGAGGTGACGGCAGCGGCGTCGGTGACGGCGGCGGCGGCGTCCGGAGCCGGGGTGGCCGGCGCGGCCGGCGCTTGTTGTACTTGCGGAGCCGCTTTTGGTGGCTCAGTGGTGTTGCTGCCTTGGTCACCGCAAGCGGCTAACAGCGCGAGAGTCGCAGACAACGCTGCGAATTTGACGATTTTCATGGATAAATCCTTGTTGGGCTGGACAGACGATCCGGCGGACCGGAATACCGAGTTATGTTCGGCTGCGCACATTCTAACCGTGCGAAAGGTGCTAGGTCCAAGGGCACCAGTGCCGATCGTCATTGCTGATTAATCGACGCTGCTAAGCCAGACAACGTCGCTGGCTTTCGCAGCCGAGCTGCACCGCGCCGGCCCAGAGCCTAAGCCTTTGGTGGGTTCGATCTGTGATCGAACGCTGCTCCCGCACCGTGCGGGAAAAGCGCGCAGCGCCGACCCACGGTGATCGAACGCCTCTCCCAGCCTTCAGAGCAACTCGATCGCCACCGCCGTTGCTTCGCCGCCGCCAATGCACAGCGCCGCCACGCCGCGTTTGCCGCCGCGACGTTTGAGCGCGTGGATCAGGGTGACAACCAGCCGCGCGCCGCTGCTGCCAATCGGATGGCCGAGTGCGCACGCACCGCCATTGACGTTGACCTTGGCGTGATCAATGCCCAATTCGCGGATCGGCGCCATCGCGACCACCGCGAATGCCTCGTTGATTTCGAAGAGGTCGACATCGTCCAGTCCCCAGCCGGCTTTGGCCAGCACTTTGGTGATGGCCTGCACGGGTGCCGTGGTGAACCATTCCGGCTCTTGTGCATGGGTGGCGTGAGCCACCACCTGAGCAAGGGGCGTTAATCCGCGCTCGGCGGCGTTTTGCGCGCTGGTCAGCACCAGTGCGGCAGCGCCGTCGGAGATTTTCGATGAACTGGCAGCGGTGACCGTGCCATCCTTTTTGAACGCTGGACGCAGGCTGGCAATTTTGGATAAATCGCACGCCGGTGGTTCTTCGTCGCTGCTGACCAGAACATCGCCCTTGCGACCGGCCACCGTGACCGCGACGATCTCATCGGCAAAGTCGCCGTTTGCTTGCGCCGCCAGCGCGCGGCGCACCGATTCGGCCGAAAACGCGTCTTGTTCTTCGCGTGTGAAGGTGTATTTGCCGGCGCACAATTCGGCGAACTCACCCATGGCTTTGCGATCGGCGGCGTTTTGCAGCCCATCCAAAGCCATGTGATCGAGCACTTCGGAATGGCCAAAACGATAGCCAAAACGCGCTTTTTGCAGCAGATAGGGCGCGTTGGTCATCGATTCCATGCCGCCGGCGACCACGATGTCCGCCGAACCTGCTTTGATCGCGTCAAAGCCGATCATCAAGGCCTTCATGCCCGAACCACACACCTTGTTCAGCGTAGTGCAGCCGGTGCTCACCGGTATGCCGGCTTGCAGCGCTGCTTGCCGGGCCGGCGCCTGCCCTAGACCGGCCGGCAGCACGCAACCCATGAGCACCTCTGACACATCGGCAGGCGTGACCCCAGCCGCACTGAGCGCTGCGCGGATAGCCGTAGCGCCCAAGCTGGGCGCGGGCACTGCGGCAAAAGCGCCGTTGAACGATCCGATCGGGGTGCGCTTGGCACCGACAATGACGACATTAGACGAACTCATGGCACCCTCTGCAAAGCGCTCCGCACGACGGCGGCGGGAAGGTGATTATGGCAGTGCAGCATGGGGCTTGGCTGTAGGACGAAGGGATAGCCCCGCGGCTGCGCGCAAGCAGCCGGCTCTCAGTCATGGACATTGACGGCTTAGCTACCGAGAATCCGCGCAACTTTGCTGGGTAGATGCTTATGTCCGAACAACAACGCGAAACCGAGCGGCGGCGCACCTTTGCGATCATTTCGCATCCTGACGCCGGAAAAACCACGCTCACCGAAAAATTGTTGCTGTTCGGTGGTGCTATTCAAATGGCCGGTTCGGTCAAATCACGCAAAGCTACACGCCACGCGACGTCCGATTGGATGGCGCTGGAAAAAGAGCGTGGAATTTCGGTGACCTCGTCGGTCATGCAGTTTCCGTATGCCGATTGCATCATCAATTTGCTCGATACGCCGGGCCACGCGGATTTTTCCGAAGACACCTATCGGGTGTTGACCGCGGTTGATTCGGCGCTGATGGTCATCGACTGCGCCAAGGGCGTGGAAGAGCGCACGATCAAATTGATGGATGTTTGTCGGCTGCGCGATACGCCGATCATGACGTTCATCAATAAACTCGACCGCGAAGGCCGTTCGCCTATCGAATTACTGGATGAGATCGAAAGCGTGCTGCGCATCGAGTGTGCGCCGGTGACGTGGCCGATTGGCATGGGCTCGCGCCTCAAAGGCGTCTACCACTTATTGCTGGACGAGGTGCATATCTTCGAATCGGGGCGCAATTTTTCGCGGCAGGATTCGACCATTTTTTCTGGTTTAAATGCGCCGGGCTTAGCCGAGCGCTTAGGGGCCGACGTGCTCGCCGAGCTAAAAGACGAGTTGGAGTTGGTGCAGGGCGCCTCGCACGCCTTTGATGTTGAGCGTTATTTGGCCGGCAAGCAGGCGCCGGTGTTTTTTGGTTCTGGAATCAATAACTTCGGCGTGCAGCTGCTGCTCGACTTTTTTGTAGCACAGGCGCCGTCACCGCGCGCACGCGCCACCGAAACGCGCAAAGTCGAGCCGCTGGAAGAGCAGTTCAGCGGTTTTGTGTTCAAAATCCAAGCCAATATGGATCCACAGCATCGCGATCGCGTGGCATTTTTTCGCGTGTGTTCAGGCGTGTATGAGTCGGGCATGAAGGCTTGGCACGCCCGCGCGGGCAAGGATTTCAAGCTGGCCAACGCGCTGACCTTCATGGCCAGTGATCGAGAAATCGTCGAACGCGCTTACCCAGGCGACATTCTGGGTATCCACAACCACGGCACCTTGTCGATTGGGGACACTTTCACTCAGGGCGAGTCGCTCAAGTACACCGGCATCCCTAACTTTGCGCCAGAATTATTCCGCCGCGCGCGGCTGCGTGATCCTTTGAAACTCAAGCAGTTGCAGAAAGGTCTGACGCAGTTATCAGAAGAAGGCGCAACGCAGTTTTTCAAGCCCTTGTTAGGCCACGATTTGATCCTCGGCGCGGTTGGGACTTTGCAGTTTGAAGTGGTCGCCTATCGGCTCAAGGATGAATACAGCGTCGATTGCGTCTTTGAAAACGTGCAAATCCACACCGCGCGCTGGATCAATGGCGACGACGCCAAATCGCTAGAAGACATGGAAATCAAAGCGATGCAAAACATGGCCCGCGACGCGTCTGGCGCGCTGGTCTACCTAGCACCGACGCGCGTCAATCTGCAACTCACCGTGGAGCGCTACCCGAAACTGCGCTTCTCAGCGACCAAGGAGCACGCACAGCCGGTGCAGATGTGAATGCTGGGGCAGGGCAAGGCGCAATGAGGGTGAAAGCCGGCAAGCTTGCGCCGCATGCGGCGCAAGCCGCCGTATCCCGGCCCGCAAGCGGTGCTTGCGTGCGTTCGAACCGGCGCGCCGCATGCGGCGCAAGCCGCCGTATCCCGGCCCGCAAGCGG
>CAZLSB010000144.1:391-10408 GCA_964561825.1 uncultured Xanthomonas sp. | reverse complement strand
TCCGACGGCCAAAAGTCCAAGTTATTTCCTTACGAGCCCTAACCAGTTCAGTCTTACAAATCATGCGCAGACTTTTGTGTGTTTGGTTCCGGCTCGTCCGGCTTAGGTTGAAAGCCAGACTTGGTCGGCGCTAAACCGCGTAACCCGAGTGAATCGCCACCATGCCGCCGAGCAAATTGCGCACACTGACGCGCGCCAAGCCGGCATCAACGAGCATTGCGGCCAGGGTTGATTGATTGGGATGTTTGCGGATCGATTCAGCCAGATAGCGGTAGCTGGCTTCGTCTTTGGCGACCAGCCGCCCGAGTAGCGGCAACACGTTGAACGAATAGACGTCGTAGAGTGGTTTCAGCAGCGGTTGTCGCACTTCGGAAAACTCCAGTACCAGCGCGCGTCCACCGGGTCGCAAAACGCGACACATCTCGGCCAAGGCGCGTGCTTGATCGGTCACATTGCGCAATCCAAAGGCAATGGTCACCAGATCGAAGCTGCGATCCGGAAACGGCAAGGCTTCGGCATTGATGCGCGCACAGACGATGTGCGCGGAGTGACCCTCATCAAGCATGCGATCGCGCCCGCGCACCAACATATCGGCGTTGATATCCGACAACACCACCATGCCGGAAGCGCCGACCAGCGGCGCCATCAGCCCGGCGATATCACCGGTACCACCGGCCAAATCCAGCACCCGATCGCCCGCGCGCAATTGCGCGGTTGCGACAAAATGCCGTTTCCACAGACGATGCAGACCGAGCGACATCAAATCGTTCATGACGTCGTAGCGCGACGCCACCGAGCTGAATACTTCGCCGACCAGCGATTGTTTTTCAGTTAACGCAACATCGCGATAGCCAAAATGCGTGGTGGGTTTTTCTGCGTTTGATTTATCCATGGCGCGAAGAATACGGCATTCGTCGATTAACGAATTTCGCGGATCAAACGAAAGCCGCGGTCTGGCGCCGCGTGGTCTTCGTCAGCCGATTGCGCGTCGCGATCCAACTCGGCATCGCGCCAGCCTGAGCCCATCACATAGCGGCCCACGCAGACCCGCCCGGTGGCGTCACGCTCTTTGCCTTGCAATAAACGACCAAAATTGGCAACCGCACGTTCAACTTTGCCGATCTCTTTGAATTCGCAAGTGGCAGTCCACTCACGCACATTGCCGGCGAAATCAGCGGGCATTCCCGCGGCGCTAGGAAAACGGCCGACCGGTGCGGTATTGCGGTAGCTATCTCTGCACTTGGCGTTTTCACCGCGCAGATTGGCGCAGCGCTCGGCGCGTGCCGCGCTGCTCAATGCACGCCATTCGCTTAAGGTTGGCAGGCGGTAGCTGCGACTGCTTTGTTTGGACAACCATTCGGCAAAGGCGAGCGCATCTGTAAAGCTGACACAAACAACCGGATCGGCGCCGGTTTGCTCAAACCCGGGTGCGCGCCACGAGCCGTTGCGCCCGGCATCTTTGCAACGATTGGCCGATCGACCGGTGGCGTCGACAAAACGCAGGTAGTCGGCACGGGTGATTTCGAAACGCGTAACGGCCAGCGGCATCGCAATGCCAGCAACCTGACCGGCGGGAATCAGCAATAACTCTGGGCCTTGTCCATCGCGAAACGGTTCTCCGCGGGCCGGAAAGCGCGCGATCATTTGCCGAAGTTCATCGAACTCGGCAGACACCGCAGGCAAGGCTAGCGCCAGCGCCAAAGAGCTACCCGCAGCCGCTCGATCGCGCTTGGTACGCGCCAGTTCCAGCGCCGGGCGCAGCCGAGTTTCCAGCGCGCCGACCACGGCTTTGACCGGCGCCAAATCGGCGGCCCGGGTGTGTGTCACAAAAGCGGCCCACGGCGGCAAACGCTGTGCCAGTACGGCATCGTCTGCACCGATCAGTTCCGCGCTAGCGCTATCCAACAGCGTATCGCGTAAATCCAAAGCGCTCGCAGCAAATGGCTCGCTGGCGAACAACGGCGTTAGTAAGGCGTCGGCGCTGCCCGCACTGCCGTCAAACCAGCGCCCTTGTTTGATCGCGGCGCTGATGCCCGCGCTGCTTGCATCTAGCGGTTCGGCGCGCGCAACAGCGGCGCCGGCGACTGGCTCATTGTTAGGCGCGAACCACCAGAGCAGCGTCACGATCGCCAAGCCCAGCAGCGCGATCAATGCAATGCCGGCGCGCCGATTCGGCGCTGCTTTGACAACGATGGGCGCCCGATTAACTGTGTCGAGTGCCGCCAACATGGCGTCCGCGTCGGCGTAGCGCTCCTCCGGCCGTTTGGCCAAGGCGCAATCGATCAGTGGCTGCCAATGCGCCAGTCGCTCAGGCAGTTGTGGAATGGGCTGTTGCTGGTGTTTCAGCGCAACCGCCAAAAAATCATCGCCTTCATAAGGCGCGTAGCCGGTCAACAACTCGTAGGTCATGCAGGCCAGGCTGTACAAATCGCTACGGCCGTCGACCACTTCACCGCGCGCCTGCTCCGGACTCATGGTCAAAGAACTACCGACCGCGCGACCGTGAGACGTCATTCGTTGCGCGCTTTCCAGTTTCAGCGCGACGCCAAAATCGGCCAGCAATGGCGTACCGCGCGCATCAAACAACACATTGGCTTGTTTGACGTCCCGGTGGATCACGCCGAGCCCATGCGCATGACCCAAGGCGGCCAACACCGCTTTGAGTACGCGCTTGATCTCGGCCTCTGACATTGGCTTCGGATAACTGGCCAGATCGCCAGTGGCCAGCAGCGGCATCACATAACACGCGTCCCCTTGCGTGGTGGTCGTCACCTCGTAAATGGCGACAATGTTGGGGTGGTCCAAAGCGGCAATCAAACGCGCCTCTTGCGCGAAGCGCCGATTCAGTTCGTCGGTTTCCCGACCAACAGCGCGCACGACTTTGATCGCCACCGGCCGATCAAGCGCCAACTGCCGCCCTCGATACACCGTTGCCATGCCACCCGAGCCTAAGGCCGCCTCTACGGCATAGCCTGGAATGCTGGGCAAATCGGGATCTTCAGTTGACATGGTTGGCGGGCAATCGAAAGGGCAAGCTGGCACCTGAGGTGCCAGCCGCCAAGCATAGGCGTGTATGGCTGGGTTGGGGCACCCAGCTTTTGCGCTGGCTGTGGCTCCTGTGGGCCGGCGCTGTGCGCTGACGCTGCACTTTGCGGGAGAAGCGTTCGATCACAGATCGAACCCAGCAAAGCGCTAACCCACCAGAGGCAGGAGCTCTGCTGGGTCGGCGCTGTGCGCTGACGCTTCTGTTAGAAAAACCGGCTATGCATACGCACAAACCACGAGGCGCCATTCAGGCCAAACTGCACGCTTTCGTAGACGTGGCCATTATCGGTTTCGTCGGGGTTTTGCCGGGTTGGCGTGCTATCGAAGATGTTGGCGCCGCCGACCGTGAGCTTAGTGGTATCGCTGATGCTGTAAGTCAGGCTGACATCCGCCGAGGCCTTGGCGTTGTATTCCTGGTTAGGCACTGGCGGGCCGGAGAAGGTCCCTAGCGTTTGTTCGCCGAAATAAATGAATTTGATATTGGCGTTCCAGCGCTCGCGAGTCCAATCAAAGCCGACGACACCTTTGCTTTCCGGCGAGCCATTTTCGACAAAGAGGCGCTCGCGCTCGCTAAGCAATACATCTTCACGACCAACCAACGACGGCGGAGCGTGAATCGCCGTGACGTCCGTCTCACCATAATTGAGCCCAAAGTAGGTGTTCAGCTCACCACCCCACAAATCAGAATCCCAGGCGGCGGTAATATCGATACCACGCGTGCGGGTGTCGACCGAGTTAATAAAAAACTGCGCTTCGCCGACATTGAGATTGGCCAACATTGCGCCAATATTCGGGTCGTCGGTATTAAAGCGGCCGGACAATACGATGCGATCATCGATATTGATCTGATAGGCATCCACGGTGATCGACATTGAATCACTGGGCCGCCAAGTGAATCCTAGCGCGCCACTCATCGATTGTTCTTCGGTGAGATCGGGAATGCCAGCGGCGCGCGCAATCGAGCCGCCATTGGGCGCTAACAAAACATCAACCGGTTCGCCGCTGATGAAATCGGTGAAAGTCGACGAGAAGAAACGCTGCTGCAAGGACGGCGCGCGAAAGCCAGTGGATAGCGATCCGCGCAAAGTGAAATCCTCGGTGGCTTTGAATGCCAAGGCCACTTTGCCATCGACCGTGGAGCCAAAGTCGCTGTAATCCTCAAAGCGCAGCGCAAAATTAGTGGTAAGGCGATCGGTGGGTGTTACTTCAAAATCCACATAGGCTGCGTAATTATCGCGATCGCTATTGGTTTCATCGCCCGGCTGAAAACCAGGGAATCCCTGGCTGCCAGCATTGCCGCCACCGGGGCCGTCGGCATCAATGTACGAGCCCGGTTCACCGGCGAAGATTTTGTAGTTTTCGTCGCGATATTCGCCGCCAAACGCGATATTGGTGCCGCCCCACAAATCATCGTAAAAACGCGAAAAATCAAGATTGGTGGTGCTCTGCCTAAATGAAAAACCACCGGCATCAAATGCGGTGTTACTCACGGCCGGGCGGCCGCGCCTAGCTTCAAAGTTAGCGATCGACGCATTCAGCGTATTGCTGATGTCGTAGAACATCTCGTTGTAACCGTAGGTGGTCGAAAAATCGACGTTCCAATCGGCCCACACACCACGACTGCCCACCGTGGCGTAACGATCCTCCAGATCGCCATTGATAAACGGCACAAAGCCGTTTGGATACATCGCCACTGAATTACGCGAAGGCACGTCATCCACGCCATCGCGGGCAAACGCCGCGGATGATGCGCGACGATTTTGAATGCCCGCCGTGAAGTACAGATCGGCGTTTTCGGTTAAGGGTAGATCGCTATTGACATACAGCGTGCCGTTTTCGACGGCGCTATCGCCAATCGTGCGCGGATTATTGCGCGGCTCGGAACGATCCGAACGCTTACGATCACCATATTCGGCGGTTACTGAGAATACGCCGCCATCTCCCATTTCCATGCCGCAGTAGCCGCTGTAGAGCTGGTTTTCACCATCACCCTTCCAGTATTGGCCATACCCGGCGACCACCTCGCAGCCCTTATCTTTTTTCAACGCGATATTCATCACGCCGGCAATCGCATCCGAACCATACTGGGCCGCGGCGCCGTCGCGCAGAATCTCCACGCGATCAATGGCCAGCACCGGAATGGTATTTAAATCCGTACCGGTATTGCCGCGGTTACGCGCACCAAAGAGATTCACCAGCGACGTGGTGTGGCGACGTTTGCCATTGACCAATACCAGCGTCTGATCGGAGCCTAAGTTACGCAGCGCAGCCCCGTCGACCAAGTCCGCGCCATCGGCGCCGGTTTGCCGGGTCGAAAAGAACGAAGGCACCGAGAACTGCAACGACTGCGCCAAATCAAACTGCGCGCCACGCTCGGCGATCTCTTGCATGGTGATGACGTCGACCGGAACGGCGGTTTCGGTATCCGAACGCCCGACGCGGCGCGAGCCCAGCACCACCAACTGATCGAGTACCTGTGCTTCTTCGCTTGGCGCTGCGTCACTGTTGTCCTGGGCCAACGCTGGCGGCGCTACCGCACTGAGTGCGCAGGCGGTTGCTAAAGCCATCCACAATTGCGATCGACGCATGGTGCATCCCTCGTTAAATAGAAAGTTCGCGTAGATTACTCGTTAATGTTTCGTTGAGGAAAGGGTTTGAGTGATCATGGATAGCTTGCTATTTCAAACCGATGTCCGGCAAATCGGCAATGCGGGTGGCGTGCTCGCCCAATGCTGATCGCACTGCACAAACCCTTCGACGTGCTGTGCCAATTCACCGATCCACTGGGACGGACCACGCTGGCCAATTACGTCAACATCCCGAATGTGTATGCGGCCGGCCGCTTGGATCGCGATAGCGAGGGTTTGTTGTTGCTGACCGACGACGGCCGCTTGGCGCAGCGCATTAGCAACCCACGACATGCGTGGCCAAAGACCTACTGGGCACAAGTTGAAGGCTTGCCAGATGCACCGGCAATCGCCCAGTTGTGCAAGGGAGTCCGTTTGAATGACGGGCCAACTAAGCCGGCGCAGGTGTCATTGCTGGATGAAGCGCCGCCGGGAGTGTGGCCACGCAACCCGCCGATCCGCTTTCGCGCGGCCATCCCCACCCACTGGCTGCAATTGATTCTGCGCGAAGGGCGTAATCGACAAGTACGGCGCATGACGGCGGCGGTCGGGCTGCCAACCTTGCGGTTGATTCGCGCCGCGATCGGGCCCATCGCCCTTGCTGACTTGCAGCCCGGTGATTGGCGTGAAGTGAACAGCGCACAGAAGCTCCTGTAGGCCACAACAAATCTGCTTGAACTGCGTACAAATCGGTACGATGCTGCAATCTACGAAACTCATCGTTGTAAGGTCGGGAGCCTGCCAATGCGTAATCGAACACGGATCAGCCTTGCAGTGTTGGTGGCCGCCGCTCTGAGTGCTTGCGCGCTGCAGCCGACCAATCAACTGCAACCGCCACCGCGCGAGCGCCCGGATGCGCCGGGCGAGCGCGCGGCCTTTGATCAGGCGCGACGCCTACCGGCCGGCGTCAGCGCGATTGATCCCGCCTGGTATGTCAAAGCCGAGCGCCAAGCGCGGCAATTGCCGCGTTTTTCCACCAAGGCGGCGCGTTTTATGTTGGGTGAAAAAACCGCGCCGCGCTGGGAATGGCTGGGCCCCAGCAATGTGGGTGGACGTACGCGAACCTTGGAGTTTGACCCGCGCAACCCCAACCGCATGTTGGCGGGCGGCGTTTCCGGCGGTGTGTTTGAAACCACCAATGGCGGCGGCTCGTGGCGACCCTTATCGGACGATGCCGCCAACATCAATATTGGCGCCTTGGTTTTTGATCCAGTGAATCCCGACACCATTTACGCGGGCACCGGCGAACTCTATCGAAATAGTGAACGACCTTACGCTGCGATGTGGGGGCAGGGCATTTTGCGCTCAACCGATGGCGGTTCGCATTTCCAGCCGCTGGTGGCGACCACCAACAATAACTTTCGCTACGTTTCAGACTTGGTGATTAGCCCCAGCGACCATCGGCGCCTGTACGCGGCGACCAATACCGGCGTGTGGCGATCCAACGATGGTGGTTTTAGCTTTGTGCAAATCCTCAAGCCGACCGACAGCGGCGGTGGATTGCTTTACGAGGGCTGCACCGATTTGCAATTGCTGCCCGATGGCGAAGCGCTATTGGCCAGTTGCGCATCGCGCTCTGAGGATGATCGTTACTGGTTGCCCAACACGGTGGTGCCGCCGGCCTGCGGCGGTCCTTGCCCTGCCACCGTATTTCGTACCGACGACGCACGTGGCACGCCGTCCTGGCAAGTCGTGTTGAGTGAGACCGGCATGGGACGCACCTCACTGGCGCTAGCGCCATCCAGCCCGAACATCATCTATGCGCTTGCGGCCAGCACGGTCGCCGGGCCGGATCGCAATAACGATGGCCGCGGTGATTACGACAACGGCTTGCACGCGCTATTTCGCTCAGATGACGGCGGCCGCACCTTTAGCGCACAACTGCGCAATAGCTCGTCGGATGTGCTGAGTACCTATTTGCTCAGTTATGCCGATGGCTATGAAGCGGTGCGGTGCAACTTCGGCAGCTTCGATGCTTACAGCGCCGGCTGGTACAACCAAGCGATCGCGGTTAATCCGCTTGATCCCAACATCGTTTGGGTGGGCGGCATGGAAGTGTATCGATCCAACGACGGCGGCCGCAGTTTCGGTAAGGCCTCGTATTGGTGGTACGACGGCGAAAGCCCAGACGCCATCCATGCGGATCAACATTTGCTGAAATTCCACCCGAATTACGCACAAGGCACGCGCATTTTGTACAGCGCCAACGACGGCGGCGTGGCCTACACCGACGACGACGCCGGCACGGTGCTGTATGGCGCCAATGCCGCCTGCGGCCCGGGCGCAGGCGTAGTACGCTGGACCACAATCGAAAACGGTTTAGGCACCGCGCAGTTTTACAGCGGCGCGGTCAGCAACAGCGCTTCTCTGTGGTTGGGGGGTGCGCAAGACAATGGCACGCTGCTGCAAAGCAGCTTCTCCAGCGGCAACACCTTTGTGGAGATCTTCGGTGGCGACGGCGCCAGCGTGGCCATCGATCCGCGCAATGAAAATGTGCTGTATGTCAGCTATCAGAACGTCAACATTCATCGATCCACCAACGGCGGTAGCTCCTTTGTGCGCGCCACCAATGGCATGAATGACAACACGGTGTTCATCATGCCGTATCTCATCGATAGCAGCTCGCCTGATCGTTTGTACGCCGGCGGTTCGCGGCTTTGGCGCACCACCAACCAAGGCCGCAATTGGAGCGCCGCCAGCGTCTCACTGGGCAGCCAGTTTACTGACTGGATTTCAGCGATCGGTTTATCGCCCACCGATCCCAATCGCATTTTGCTGGGTAACCAGCGCGCGATTTATCGCAGCGGCGCCGCAACAACGAGTAACGGCAGTAGCAGTTTTGTCAGCACCTCACCGCGTACCGGTTGGGTGTCGTCGCTGAGTTTCGATCCGGTCGACGCGAATATCGCCTACGCGACCTATTCGACGTTTGGTGGGCAACATGTGTGGCGCAGCAACGATGCCGGCGCGACTTGGAGCGCCATCGATGGGGTCGGCGATGGCGCTTTACCCGATGTGCCAGTACACCATTTAGTGGTCGATCCGAATAATCGCCAGCGGTTGTACATCGGCACCGATATCGGCGTGTTCGTCAGTTTGGATGGGGGTATCAACTGGGCGAGTGAAAATGGCGGATTTGCCAACGTCATCGTCGAACGCTTGGCCATTGCGCCGAATCCACCCAGTGGCGTGCCCGAGTTGTATGCGTTCACCTATGGACGCGGGGCTTGGCGCGCGCCTTTGACCGATTTTGACGGCGTGGCTAGCTATCGAATTGGCCCCGAATTATCCGGCGCTTTTTATGATCCAGCGCAGGACGGCCATGGCTGGTTTTTTGAAGCAACCAGCGTCGATGGCGTGACCGGCGTGGTTGCCACGTGGTACACCTATTTGAATGGCGAGTTGGTTTGGCTGGTCGGTGCAGCCACGGCGCAGGGGAACAGCGTGCGCGTACCCTTGGTCATTACCCGTGGCGCCAGTTTCCCGCCGAATTTTGACCCAGCCAGCGTACAGTTGGAGCCCTGGGGTGAGGTGTTACTGCAATTTAGCGGCCGCGATCAGGGCACGGCAACCTGGACCAGCACACGCCCTGGCTTTGCCAATGGCAGCATGCCACTGAGCCGGTTGACCACCATCGCCAACGATACTGGCAGCGGATTGCGCAGCTGTCATAGCGGCACTTGGTACCAACCCAATCAAAATGGCCATGGTTTGCAGGTCGAAATAATCGGCAGCGGCGCCAATCAGCGATTAGTCGCCATTTGGTTCGCCTATTTGAACGGTCAACAACAATGGCTGCTCGGCACCGGCCCGCTGCAAGCTGATCAAGCCACACTGCCGATGACGATCACCCGTGGCGGACAATTCCCGCCCAATTTCAACCCGACGCAGGTCGTTCGACAGCCCTGGGGCACGCTCAATTTCCGCGCACTAGGCAACGATGCCGCGCGCATTGAATGGCAAAGCGATTTGCCCGGCTACGGCAGCGGCGGCCTTGATTTGGTGCGCCTGACCAGTTTATTGGGTAAGAAATGCGGGGGTTGAGCGTGGTGCAAATCAGTGACCGCGGCGCACCGTCACGTAGCCCTGCGGGCAACGTGACCTACGACGGACCAGGTTATTGGGTAAAAAATGCGCGCGTAGAGCGCAGCGCGCTCCTTATCTTTTGAATTAAAAAGCAAACTAGGAAACTTACACATGACTTGGCTAATCACCGGCGCAAGCCGCGGCCTGGGCCGCCATTTGGCTGTGGCGCTCGCCGCGCGTGGGCACAGCGTGCTGGCGGCGGCGCGCGATCGCGCCAAGCTGGATGAGTTGGTGCAGCAAGACGCACGCATCCAGGCAT
>CAZLSB010000144.1:0-381 GCA_964561825.1 uncultured Xanthomonas sp. | reverse complement strand
GTGCCGATCGTGCGCGCCGCGATAGCTGCGCTGCCGACCCTGAGCGGTGTCATCAACAACGCCGGTATCGGCAGCTACAAGGCGTTTGCCGAGCATGAGGAGACTGAGCTGCTCGACATCGTGCAGGTCAATCTCGGCGCGGTCATGCAAATTTGCCACGCGGTATTGCCCAAACTGCTGGCGCAGGGCCATGGTCATATCGTCAATATCGGCTCGGATTTGGCACGCCGACCGTTGGCGAATATGGCGGCTTATGCAGCCAGCAAACACGGCTTGGCCGGTTTCAGCCATTCTTTGCTGCGCGAAGTCAAAAACGCCGGAATAAAGGTGAGCCTGATCAACCCCGGTATTATTGACACCGATTTCGGCGGCGCCGCCGAA
>CAZLSB010000143.1:0-10413 GCA_964561825.1 uncultured Xanthomonas sp. | reverse complement strand
GGCTGCGCGTCGCAACGGCGTCTGCGCTGCGACCCCAACGGAAGAGCCATTGGCTAGGAATTCGCGCGATGCTCGCGCAGGATATTGGTTGCACAAGGGATTTTCCGAAGAAGCGCCGTATCGCGCCCTTTCGAACTAGGCGACCACTGCAAAAATGCAGAATCAGTTGGTTGGGCTCGGCGCGCAAACGCCGCAGCGGCAACACCGGCAAATGCGTAATGGTTGGCATGATAGCGGCTCTCGACGGACGCGAGCCTGGAGGATAAACCCTACATTCCGCGGATGCCGATCGGTGAGTCTCAGGCGCTCGCGTCGATCAGGCGACTGACCAACAAATCTTCGACCCAGCTTTTCAGCCGCCAATTTTCAATGAATCCGCAGTGCCCACCGTGTTCGGCCAAGATGACCTCGGTGCTAGCGGGTAATTTCAAGCTGTGATAGTCACCGATCGGAATCACCGGGTCGTCGAGCGCGGTAACAATGGTCGCCGGGACTGTCATGCCGGCGAGGCGATCGCCGATAATCGAATAACCGTCCAAATAAGCTTCCACACGGCCATAGTCGGTGAAGTTCTCTACCATGCGCACGGTTAAGTCGCGCAAGGTGGGTTTACGCAGCCAACTGTTGAAATCGTACAAGTGCGGAAACAGCGTTTGTTTGCGGCGCAGTGATTCTGTCCATTTGGCGATGAAATAGCGCTCGTACATCCACGGCGCGATCTCGATCTGGGTGAGACTGGCGCCTGGATCGATCGGCGGGCAAACCGCAAACGCATAGCTCAGATCAATGCCCGCTGCCGGCGCGCGCAAGGCCACGCGCAGTGCAAAATTGCCACCCAAGGAGTAGCCGGCGATCATCAACGTGCGTGGCTGGTAGCGTTGCGCGATGGCGCGCAGCGCGCCGACCACTTCGTCGATGCGGCAAGAATGGAACAAGCCTTCGTTAAGATGATGGGTGTCGCCGTGATCGCGAAAATGCAGTCGAAACACGTCGAAACCGGCCGCCAGCAAGCGTCCGGTACTGACCATGACGTAGCTGGATTGCACGCTGCCTTCCCAACCATGCAATAGCACCACTAAACCGCGCGCCTGCGCCTGGCTGCTCTGCACCGACAGAAAACCCTGCAGGCGCACGCCTTCGCCGCAATCTAGAATTTGCTCGCTACTGGCTTCATGCAAGCGCGGAAAACGCATACGCACCGCGGCGCGCCGCAATCCGCTGGATGCCAACAGGGACTGCACATGGGCGTTCGCCAAGGGCCCGCGGCGCCGGAAGCTGGTGTGCCCGTGCACGGTGTGGGTACCGATGGTCATTGTGTGTGTCCTAGAGCGCGCTCGATTCGCGCCCGCGCACCTTGCGCCAAGCGTCGGCGGCCGTCACTGTTATGCGTCAATGGTTCCAAGAAATGCACCTCTGCCACCATCGCGGGTTCACCCAGCAAGCGCACAAAATTGACGAAGAAGTTCTCGCCATCCAGAAACGGCACCGCCGGGTTGGGCTGGCCATTGAGCAAATAACGCAGGGCTACCGGCTGCACCGGCACATTGGCTTCCACCGCGCATTGGAAAATCCGCGCATGAAACACTTTTACGCGACTGCCATCGGTGGTGCCGCCTTCCGGAAACACACCGACCTGGGCGCCCGCTTGCAGGCGTTCCACCATCATTTGCCCAACGCTGGCCAAGGATTCCGTACTGCCACGGCGGTGATAAATGGTGCCGGCGCGCCGTGCTAACCAGCCGATCATAGGCCAGCCACTGATTTCAGACTTGGCGACAAACTCCACCGCACGTTGACTGTGGATCAACTCAATGTCCAACCAGGACAGATGATTTGCCACTATTAAAGCTGAACCGGGCAACGGCGCTCCGTGGCGTACCACACGGAAGCCGAAGATTCGCATCAACCCATACGACCACCAGCGCACCGTGCGATGCCGCAAATGTTCGTCGCCGACCCGCAGCCGCTCACCAATCGGGCTAATCACGATCAACGCGAGTGGTAAATGCACCAGCAGATGCCAGGTCAACAGTGGCACCCGCACGCAGTAGCGCAGCCAGCGTCCGCGGCTGGCCGCCTGCGCTCCGGCAGTTGGGTCTTTGCTCAGACTGCTAACGCTGTCGCTCATCAAAAAACTCCGGCTGCACGATAGACCCGCGAAGGCGGGTGCCGTTCACATGGTCTTTGACAAAAAAGCGTAGCCGATGGTAACAGGAGCAGACTGAAGTCCAGCTCCAGGTTCAGATAGACTAAGCAGATGGCGCAAGCAGATATCAATCCCAAAGACCCGGTGATCGAGGTGCATGGTCTGGTGACCTATTTTGGTCGCCGCCGCATCCTCGATCAGATCGATTTCATCGTTCAGCCGGGCGAAATCCGGGTGATTATGGGTGGCTCAGGCTCTGGCAAATCGACGCTATTGCGTCATTTGCTCGGCCTTTTGACCCCCGCCGAAGGTTCAATCAAGGTGCTGGGGCGCAATATCAATCGGCTGTCGGCACTGCAGCAGATGGCCTTCAAGCGCGAAATTGGCGTCAGTTTTCAAGGCGGCGCGCTATTTACCTCAATGAGCGTCGGTGAAAATGTCGCGCTGCCGCTGCGCGAGCACTTCAAGCTCGATGAAAACACCATCCGCATCATGTCGCGGCTCAAGCTGGAAGTGGTCAACCTCGGCGGCTTTCAAGACTTGATGCCTAGCCAGCTATCCGGTGGCATGATCAAACGCGCGGCACTGGCGCGCGCCATCGTCATGGACCCGCAATTGTTGTTTTTTGACGAGCCATCAGCGGGCCTGGATCCGGTCGTGTCGGCGGAATTGGACGAGTTAATCCTCAAATTGCGCGATGCGATGCGCATGTCGATCGTCGTGGTCACCCATGAACTCGATAGCGCGTTCAAGATTGCCGACAAGATCACCGTGCTCGATCAGGGCAAAGTGCTGATGACCGGCAGCGTCCCGGAAGTGCGTAGCAGCAGCAATGAACGCATTCAAGATTTGCTCAATCGTCGGCCGCGGCATATCGAAGTCAACGTCGACGAGTACCTGACGCGCTTGACCGGCAGTGATGAAGACCGCTGATGTCTCCTCGGCGCCCACCGCAGATCGCGAAGGGGCAGCGCGAGCTGCCAGGCCCCATTCTGGCTGCACAGTCTGTAAGCATTGCTGATACCGCGGATCTATTGCGGCTGTCAAAACTTGCAAGCTATGGTCCCAGTGCAAAACACAAACGCTATCCGCAAAAATTTGACCTCGCCCCTGTGCGATCCGACGGCTCCCGTTGCGAAGACTTCCTGCCCAATCTACCCATGGTTGACGCGAGCTTGCTACTCCAACGAGGCATCGCCGCTGGACATGTGGCACGCTATGCTTACGGCTGCTTTCCTCCAGTTGTTTACGCCTTGTGTGGAGATATATGGGTGGTTGCGAGACTCACGATTTCTGCGGCGGGTGAATATCATCGCTATCCAGAGCCAAATAGGCGGAACTGGCCAGCACGGGCGGAAGTGCTTCTCCGATTTTCTGCAGAGAGCTAACGATGATTAGTTTCCGCATTGAATGGCAAGAGAATCCAAATGCTGCCCAGTCTGAGCTGGACGCCACCCATGCTCTATTTGAGATGAGAAATGGGGCAGCATACATTACTGGCGTTTTCGATCATCACAGTTGCGCAGCGCGAACTGGTATTTATCGGCCAATGAGCTCGGTTGCCGAATTTATCGCGCGCAATGGGTGGTTTCTGTTGAATGAGTCTCCCAATCCTCAGCGATTGGGCACGCAAGCTTACCTGAGGCGCCACAATTGGCAATGTATCGCTGACGGTTTTGCAATGCCAAACATCGAGATGGAAAACATCGGTGGACAGGTGCGCGTAAAATGGTCGAAATCGACACTTTACCCAAAGCTGCAATTCTTGGAGGAAGGGTGTGACTATTTCCAACGCGAAACCGTCGAGCAAACACTCTGGGACGAGATATTATCTCCAACTTTAGATCGATTGTCATCGCAGCGGAGTTTATTTGCCGATAACATCGCGGCGATCGAAGTTAACTCCCGCCTTGACGCCGAAGAGAAAGAGTACGCTCGGTTAGCTGCCATCGCTGGAATGGACGGTTTGTCTATTGATGATGGAAATGCGCAAACCTTGCAAATGCTGTTTGGCCTATTCCAAAACGTAGACGAGTTAGAGCAAGTGCTGGCAACGGGAACACCGGAGTCTTTAGCCGAAGTTCCTCATTTTGTTGATCAGCGCGTTTCCCAGATTTTGCTGAGTAGCCCGAACCTACCAGATGATCCATGGATCGGCGGCCGCAAAGCTCCACCCTGGAAGGTCGGGTATGCCAAAGCACAAAAGTTGCGGAGTTCGCTAGATCTGACTAACAATGCTGTTGATCTTGAAAAGGTCTCATCTGCACTTGGGTTGAATCCTCCCGAAGCTTCCGAGTCGGCATTGGAAGGCATCGGCGAGCGTTTGGGCTGGGATGCGTTTGCTATTTCAAATCACGGAAAGATTGGGATAGATGTGCTGAAACGAGCGCCCCGCTCAATTAGATTTGCTTGCTGCCGTGCATTGTTTGAGATACTGAAAGGCGTGTCACAGGCGAGAATTGTTGGCAGTTCTGAAACCTGGGCAGAGAAAGCAAATCGGGCATTCGCTGCAGAGTTCCTTGCGCCATCTCGTGCAATTAGCGAAAGAATTGCGGGCAATAGATTAAGTGCATCGAGGGTGGCTGATCTCGCTGAAGAGTTTGATGTAAGTGAACTGGTTATTAAGCATCAAATTAAGAATCATAACTTGGTCGATAATGAGACGTATGCGAGAGTGATAGAGTGAAACGCGAAAACGTCAATTACTTTCTGACCGGGGTGGTCGCGCTGGGATCACTGGTGCTGTTGTTGGGCGCGCTGTTTGTGATCACGGGACGCAGTGGCCCTAGCGACGACTATGTGGTGCGCTATAAAAACGTCGCTGGCTTGGCGTTTGGCACACCAGTGTTTTATCAAGGCTACCGAATTGGCCAAATTGAGACCATTTCGCCGGAACGCGATGGGGAAACGACGCGATTTCGGGTCGATTTCTCGGTGCAAAACGGCTGGCAGATTCCGCAAGACTCCGTCGCTCAGCTGATGTCCTCCGGCCTGCTCTCCGATGTGTTCATCTCGATTCGCGAAGGCAAGGACAAGCAGTTATTGCAACCGGGTTCCGAGATTCAGAGCCGCGAAGCCGCTGATTTATTTGGTGCGGTCGGCGAGTTAACCGGCGAAGTCACCACCTTAACCCGCGACAAACTGACGCCGCTGGTGGAGCGTTTGGGACAACGCTTAGAGGCGATCGGTGGCAAGTTCGAAGAAGGTACGCCACTATTAATCGATCAGGCGGTCGCGCTCGTTGAAAAGTTAAACAACAGTGCCAATGCGCTGAACAATATCCTTAGTCCGGCAAATCAAGCGTATATCGACACCCTGCTGCAGCAGTCCAGCGCGGTCGCCAATGATGTACGCGAACTCACCCGTGACTTGGCGAGTACCCGCGGCCAGTTGGATTCAATCATGAACGAACTCAATGCGACGGTAAAAGAGAGCCGCCCGGAGATTCAGCTCGCCATGGCGGACTTGCGCGTGACCCTCGATACCATGGCGCAACGCGTGGATACGATTACCTACAATCTGGAGTCGGCCAGCCGGCATTTTGACGAGTTCAGTCGGCAAATCCGCAAGGAGCCGAACCGCCTGATCTTCGCGCCCAAGGCAGACAAACTGCAGGAAGAGAAGCGATGATCGAGCGTGGTTCGAAGCTTATTGTTGCCGCAGCGCTGTGTTGCGTGCTGGTTTCTTGTGCGGCGCCCGAGGCGATTCCCGATTTCCGTTATTACCGATTAGCACCAGCGGCGCCGATGACTGCGCTGCCCAAGCCTTTGCTGGACCGGTCATTAGTGATTGAGAATTTTCGCGCCGATGGCGTGCAGGCTGAACGCGCAATTCTGTATGCCAACGATCCGGATAGCCTGAAACTCAGCCAATACCACTACCAACTCTGGAACGATCCGCCGCCGGTCATGCTGCAAATGCGGCTGCGCGAGTTATTGAGTGCGGCGAACGTATCTAGTTACGTGACCGATCGATTGGCGCCCAGCGTAAAAGCCTATCGGCTCTCGGCCAGCATTTATCGCTTTGAGCACGTCGTGGTGGCGGGCCAAGCAAGCGAAGGTGTGCTGGGGCTGCGTATGCGATTGATGGCGGACGGCGTTGCCATACCGTTGATCGAACGCGATGAGCTGGTGCGCGTGCCGGTGAGCGGCGCGCGTGTCGAAGACGGCGTCATCGCGTTGTCGGCAGCGATTGATCAAATTGCGCAGCGCTTGGTCGCCGCGCTGCAAAAGCGCACGCCGACCGGCTGACCGCCGTGAGTGAAGCGAACTTGGTGTTTCGGCCGTTAGGCGCGGCGCAGCTGACCGTGCTGGCGGCACTCGAAATCGACATCTATCAGCGTCGGCAGCTACCGCGTGTTGCGCCTCCAGTAGCACCAGCGATGGCCGCGCAAGCGGCGCCTGCGGCAGCAGTGACTTGGACGGATGCCGACGTCGATTCGCCACTTGCGCGGGCCATCGCGCGAGCGGCGCACATCGTCGATGTCCGGCAATGGAGCAAGCAATGGCTCGCTGCCCATCTCAGTTTGCCTGATCTGGCGCAATTACGCGCTGACGCTCCCGCCAAACGAGCCTTATGGCGACTGATACGCCGTCGGTTGTCGGCGTGAACGCGGTAGCCAAACCGCAAGTTCCACAAATTCGGCCGATGCGCATCGATGATTTGCGCGAGGTGCTGGCCATTGAGGTGCGCGCTTATCCCTATCCGTGGACGGAAGGCGTATTCCGCGACTGTTTGAAATCTGGCCACAGTTTATGGGTGTTGGACGGTGCCGCAGGCATTGTCGGCTATGGTGTGCTGTCCGCGGCAGCGGGCGAAGCGCATGTGCTGAATTTGTGCGTAGCGCCCGATTTTCAGGGGCAGGGTTACGGCCGCCGATTATTGAATCGGTTGGTCGACTTGGCGCGCTGGCATCAGGTTGAGCGGGTTTTCCTGGAAGTGCGACCGTCCAACCACGTGGCGATTGGCCTCTACCATCGCGCCGGATTCTGCGAAATCGGCACCCGTCCGAACTACTACCCAGGACGCGCTGGCCGCGAAGATGCCGTGGTGATGGCGCGCGAATTGTTCTCTGATTGACAAAGGTGTGGCGGCGGCCAAAAAGCCCCATCAGCTGTGCCGATGGGGCGTATGAGCTTACTGCGGTACGCTTAACACCTCATACGGGAGTTCCGGCCGGCTGAATCGACCGCCTTCGGGTCCGCCGTAGGTCACATCGAAAGACAAGCGATTTGCGCCCGCTTGCGACTGCACCGCTTGCCGCAAGTTCGCTGTCATCGTGCCGATCGGCGTATCGGTGATCGATTCCGGGCAGGTGCGGCAATATCCGCGGCGCTCGGTCACGGTCAAGCTTTGGCCGGGCTGATAGTTAGCGCTGCTCACAAAAGCCCACCGACCTGCGCCGGTACTGTCTGGGTAGTACAGCGTCGAGAACAACAGCGTCTGTGCACCATTGGCGCCGGTGCTGACACTAGAGCCCCAGCCAGCGTCGCCATTGCCAGCAAACCAAGTACCGGTTAGATCATTGTCCGCGCGGCCCAGAGCCGGAATTAACTCCTCCATGCACCAGGAATCGCTGACGCCGGCGATCGTGTAGCGAAACACCCCAAGCGTGCCCACGCCCGGCCGATTGGTGCCATCGTTGCAGGCGGGTGCGTTGTTGGGTTGATTAAAGTCGAAAACCACCTGACCGCTTTCTGCTGCAATCGCCTGCTGCGGAGTAGTCCCGCCGACGTAGCGATAGCGAACCAAACTAAAACCGGCGGCGTTTTTGGCTGGCACAAAGGCGCCATCAATCAATTGGCCAACGGCGATGTACCATTCTGGTCGGCCGCTGCTGTCGTAGGTGTAGAAAATCAGCGAATACACATCAAATCCGGCAGCGTCGGTAAAGATGCGCTGGAAATCCACACCATGGCCATTACGATCGCGCTCATACCAAAGACCCGCGAATGGCGCAGGCGAAGTTGGGAATGTGGTTGGTGACGGGTCCCAGCCCACGGCATACAGCATCGGCAAGGCCAGCCCAAGTTGCCTGGAGCCACCCGCTAAACTTAACGTCGGCGTCATCAACTGACCGCTATAAAAGGTATCCAAGTGCGACAGGCTCGAACCGCTTTGAATGGGATTTGGCGCGAACATCAAAATGCCCGGAAAGCCGGTAGGCGTATTTTGTGGCGAATTAACGGCGCGCTCGTCAATCCAACTTACGCCATTTAGAGAGGTCATCGCGCTGGCCCGTTCCGCATCGGTCAGGACCGGAAAGGGCCGGAAAGGGAAGGATTGATTATCGATAATCTGCCGGGTGAAGATGTCGTCGCGACCCAAGGACTTGGCGCCGACCGTTCCAGTTCTGCGCAGAGTAGATAAGAAACCTAAACCATGCGCCAGTTCATGCACGCTGACCGCGAGAAAATCGAGCGTTCCCACTGGCGCCGCGTTGTAGCCCAAATAAAACGGCCGTCCGTTCAGCACACCAGCGGTGCCAATGTTTTGGTTGTAGAAAATGACCATATCGGTGGCGTCAGCGCAGTCACCGCCGCGCAAGCTGCAGGCGCGGGTTCCGGCCAGTCGTGCCGCTGGCGCTGATGCATAAAATGTATATTTCTCCGGCAAATAGGCCGCCGGTCTAAAGCTTCCACCATTGGTAAATACCAGGCTGCGATCGGCCAGCACAAAATCATCTGGGCCTGCCGCGGCCAAGGTTGCACCACCACTTGGCGACACCGCAAAACTATCCCAACAGGCACGCACGGTAATCGGCGTTTCGCTATCCAAACCTGCTGCCAATTGACGCAATGCTTCAATCATGGCGTTGCGTCGCTGCGCGCCGAGTGTAGTGCCCGGATTGCCACCCACCGGCACGGCGGGCGTGACATCATTCCATGGCGCAATATTGCAGGTAGAGGCAGCCAAATTAAAACGCACGTCAAATTGCAAAGGGCTCGGCGCGGTATTGGTGAATTCGACCTTAATTCGTGAATTAGCGGACACCGTGGCGAAATTCAGAACCGATAAAAACCAGCGACCCGCGCGTATCGGGCGGTAATTGCTGCGGCCAATAGCGATGGATTCGGCAGCGCCGCCGCTTACCGCGAAATAATGTGCTTGATCTTGCAGCATATCAAAATCCATCGGCAACCCGTAGGTATTTTGACTGGAGAACGTGTTTCCGAAACGCATAAATAAGTCTAAATCAACCCCGGGTGTGCCACTGTCCAATTCAACCTTAAACGCCGTGGCACCCGCTGGAACATCAAAATGTAATCCGGTTGTATAACCTCCCGCGGGCAGATCAAAAGCAGCCGATTGCCCAGGAACTAAACCCACCGATTGCGCCGCTAGTGGCGAAACCAATGTCATGAAAATAAGGCTTAGCAAAGTACGCATGATTTAGCGCTCCTTGCGCGCAGCGCGCGTGTCGAAACGAAAATCAATGGCTGATCCGGCACTGTCGCAATCGTAGATAATCCGACCATCGTTGCCGATGCGCGCCTGCATTGCGTGCCCAGTTTCACGCGCCAAATCGGGCGCCTGCGGTGCGCTTTTGCTGCTGCTGCGATTCGCCAGAATGTGGGTTTCCACCTGGATGTGGACCGGCTCGGCGGCCAGCGGGGTCGCCCCCAACAAACCGAAAAGAATCAGGCTGTGCATGTCGATCTCCGTCAAATGCGTCAGACAACGTGTTACTCAATTGTACATCGGCTGCGGGGGCGTCAGGCGCCGCCGCCCACGGCTGGGTGCGAGTCAGAACGAAATTAACCAACTCAGTGTGAATACACCGAGCATGCTGAAGGCCAGCGCCAACTTGGCAAGGGTGCCAACGACAAAGCCAATCCACGCACCAATGCCGGCGCGCGCAGCTTGTTGTAGGCCACGTCCGGCGATCAATTCGCCCAACAGCGCGCCGACAAACGGGCCTAACAATAGGCCGATCAGACCGAAAAACAGGCCAAGCACGGTGCCAATCGCGGCGCCTAGCACCGCCAATCCGCTGGCGCCTACGCGCTGCGTGCCTAGTAAGGATGCAATCAGGTCGATGGCCATGGCCAATAACGTGAGCACCAACAGCACGCTCAGCGTCATCCAGCCGACCTGCTGAAAATCACCGGTCCAGGCGGCCAGCAGTAATCCGCCAAAGACCAAGGGCAGCCCGGGCAGGGCGGGCAAGATGGAACCGGCGATGCCAATCACCACCAGCAAGGCCGCCAGCACGTACAGAAAAATGTCCACGAAATTCCTTACCGACGGGTTAGCTGCAACGCAGT
>CAZLSB010000142.1:2385-10421 GCA_964561825.1 uncultured Xanthomonas sp. | reverse complement strand
GGACGCTCTCCATGACGACTCAATAACCAGCCAAGCACCCAAGTGGTGCCCAACCCGCATTTCCCACTGTGCAACTGCTCTAACTCTGGGCAGACTCCGCGCCTTGAGTTCGCCCGCGGCCAGGGGTGAAAAGCAACCGAAAATGGAGGAACGCGCATGACTGACAAACAGCCGTTACGGCTACATGTTCCAGAGCCCAAAGCGCGACCCGGTGAGAGCCCGGATTTCAGCGATATTGTCATTCCGCCCGCTGGCGCCTTGCGTCGGCCAGCCTTTGACGAAGCAGACCACACCATGCGTGAACATGCCTTTGGCATGATTCGCGTGCTCGACGATAACGGTCTGGCGGTGGGCGAATGGGATCCAAAACTGTCGGATGAGATGTTGATCAAGGGCTTGCGCGCGATGTTGCTGACGCGCACCTATGACGAACGCATGATGCGTGTGCAGCGCCAGGGCAAAACCTCCTTTTACATGAAGTGCACCGGCGAAGAAGCCGTCGCCGTCGCGCAGGCGCTGGCGCTGGACGCGGGCGATATGTTGTTCCCCAGCTATCGCCAGCAGGGCCTGTTGATCGCGCGCGATTGGTCTTTGGTCGACATGATGTGTCAGGTCTACAACAACACCAAAGACCGATTGAAAGGGCGCCAGTTGCCGATTATGTATTCGGTCAAAGATGCAGGATTTTTCTCCATCTCCGGCAATCTCGGCACGCAGTTCCCACAGGCAGTTGGTTGGGCCATGGCGTCGGCGCTGAAAGGCGATACGCGCATCGCGGCAACCTGGGTGGGCGATGGCACCACGGCGGAGGCCGACTTCCATTACGCGCTGACCTTTGCGACCGTCTATCAAGCGCCGGTCATTTTGAATGTGGTCAATAACCAATGGGCAATATCTAGCTTTCAGGGTTTTGCCGGCGGTGAACAAACCACTTTTGCAGCACGCGCGGTAGGCTATGGCTTGCCCGGTCTACGGGTAGATGGCAATGATTTTCTGGCTGTGTATGCGGCAACGCAATGGGCCGCACAACGCGCCCGCGCTAACCATGGCCCCACGCTGATTGAGTTTTATACTTATCGCGCCGCGCCGCATTCCACTAGCGATGATCCTTCTGCTTATCGGCCGGAAGGTGAAAGTCTGCGCTGGCCGCTCGGTGATCCGATTACCCGTTTCCAGCAGCATTTGATTGCCAAGGGTATTTGGAGCGATGAGCAGCACGCTGCGTTAACCCAAGAACTCGATGAATATGTGCGCGCCGCGCAAAAAGAGGCCGAGAGTTATGGCACCTTGGGCGTTAAACCGGCCAGCGCCGCTACCATGTTTGAAGATGTATTCAAAGAGGTGCCCGAGCACCTGATCCGTCAACGCCAAGAATTAGGAGTCTGATATGGCCCGGATGAGCATGATTCAGGCGATCAACTCCGCCATTGATATTATGTTGGAGCGCGACAATAACACGGTCGTATTTGGTGAAGACGTAGGCTATTTTGGCGGCGTTTTCCGCTGCACTGCCGGTTTGCAAAAGAAATATGGCACGCATCGGGTTTTTGATTCGCCGATCGCCGAAGGTGGTATTTTGGCTACAGCAATAGGCATGGGCGTCTACGGATTACGGCCGGTGGTCGAGATTCAGTTCGCTGATTATATTTACCCGGCATTTGACCAATTGGTTTCTGAGGCAGCGCGTCTGCGTTATCGCTCGGGTGGCGAATTTTGGGCACCGATCACCGTGCGTTCACCCTGCGGCGGCGGTATTTTTGGTGGACAAACGCACAGTCAAAGCCCAGAAGCGATCTTTACCCACGTATGCGGATTAAAAACGGTCATACCGTCCAATCCCATTGATGCCAAGGGTTTGTTGATTGCGGCGATCGAAGATGACGATCCAGTGATTTTTTTTGAACCCAAACGTATCTACAACGGCCCGTTTGAGGGTTATCACGATCGACCCTTGGTGCCGTGGTCCAAACATGAATTGGGCGAAGTGCCGGAAGGTTATTACCGTATCGAATTAGGCAAAGCGGCCATCGTGCGCGCGGGCACCGAAGTCACCGTGTTGAGTTACGGCACCATGGTCCACGTGGCTCTGGCAGGGGTTGCCGAGGCCGGTGTGGATGCCGAAGTAATCGATTTACGTACCTTATCGCCGCTGGATATCGATTGTATTGTGGCATCGGTAAAGAAAACCGGACGCTGCGTGATTGTGCATGAGGCCACGCGCACGGGTGGATTCGGCGCGGAATTGTCGGCGCAGGTGCAGGAGCAATGTTTCATGCATTTGGAGGCGCAGATCGTTCGTGTCGCCGGCTGGGACACGCCGTATCCGCACGCTTTCGAATGGGAATATTTCCCCGGACCCGATCGCGTCAAACGCGCGCTTCTGAAAGTGATGGAGAATTAGCATGGCTCGCTATGTATTTAAATTGCCCGATGTGGGTGAAGGCATTGCCGAAAGCGAAATAGCCGAATGGCGGGTTAAGGTCGGTGATGTCATTGCCGAAGACCAACCCTTGGTCGATATGTTGACCGACAAAGCCGCGGTTGAAATTTCCTCGCCGGTGGCCGGCAAAGTGCTGCAATTGCTGGGCAATGCCGGCGATATGGCCGCCGTCGGTGGGCCGCTGGTGATTCTGGAAGTGGAGGGCGCCGGCACGCCGGGCGCCGATGCGGTGTTGGCCGCCAGCACAGCCAGCGTCGCGCCGGCCGCGCCGGCTGCACCTGCAACATCAGCACCTGCACCTGCAACATCAGCACCGGCACCTGCACCGGCATCGCGGCCGGAAGTCGCGGCGCCTAAGGTCAGCGCAGCAGCGCCTAGCGCCGGCCTACCGCGCGCGGTTGGCGAGAAACCGCTGGCCTCGCCCGCGGTGCGAAGGCGTGCGCAAGAGCTGGGCATCCTGCTGCAATATGTGCCAGGCAGCGGCGCCGCCGGGCAAATTCGCCACGAAGACTTGGACGCCTTCATCGCGCGCGGAACGGCCAGTAGCGCGGCGCCCGTCGGCCGCAGCAAGCGCGATGGAATTGAGGCGATCAAAGTCATCGGCGTGCGTCGCAAAATTGCCGAGGCGATGCAACGCGCCAAACAGCGCATTCCGCACTTCGCCTATGTCGAAGAAATCGACGTCACCGAGCTGGAAAGCTTGCGCAAACATTTGAATAGCGAACACGCAAGCCGCGGCAAACTCACGCTGCTGCCGTTTTTGGTGCGCGCATTGGCCAACGCGATCGTCAAATTCCCGCAGGTCAATGTGACCTTTGACGACGACGCCGGCATCGCCTATCGACATGCCGCCTTGCATGTGGGCATCGCCACGCAAACGGCCAATGGTTTGGTGGTGCCAGTGGTGCGCAATGCCGAGGCACTCGATCTGTGGCAAACCAGCGTGGAGATCAAGCGCTTGGCCAACGTGGCGCGCGAGGGCAAGGCCAAACGCGAGGAACTGACAGGCTCAACGATGACCATCACCAGCTTAGGTGCGCTCGGTGGCATCGTTACCACGCCGGTCATCAACGCCCCGGAAGTGGCGATTATCGGCGTTAATAAAATGGTCGAACGCCCAATGGTGCGCAGCGGCCAAATTGTAATTCGTTCAATGATGAATCTGTCCTCGTGTTTCGACCATCGTATGGTGGACGGCTTTGACGCCGCAGAATTTATTCAATATGTGCGCGCACAATTGGAAAATCCTGCGACATTATTTATCGATTAGGCGCAAAAGGCATCCAAACATGTCCGAACGAATCGAAACGAATGTACTGGTAGTGGGCGGTGGTCCCGGTGGTTATGTCGCGGCGATTCGCTGCGGCCAATTAGGACTAAAAACCACCCTGGTTGAGGCCGATCGATTGGGCGGAACTTGCCTGATTCGTGGGTGTATTCCGTCCAAAGCGATGATTCATGTGGCCGGCAAATTTGAGGCCATGTTGCAGCACGTCGGAGCAGGCAAACTGGGTATACGCTTAGACAGCGCGCCCCTATTTGATCTGGGCGGCGCGGTCGACTGGAAAGAGACGGTGGTCGACAAACTCAACGGCGGCGTTGCTGCGCTGTTGAAAAAGGCCAAAGTGCGCGTAGTCCAAGGCCAAGCCGTATTCACTGACGCCAAAAACTGCAGCGTGCAAAGCAGCGAAGGACCCGTTCAGATCAGCACCGAACACGTTATTCTGGCGACCGGATCGGTGGTTGCCGGCATTCCGAGCATTCCCTATGGCGAACATGTCTGGTCGTCAACCGAAGCGCTATTGCAGCGTGAGGTGCCCCAACGATTGGCGGTGATTGGCGCAGGTTATATCGGCATGGAATTGGGCATGGCCTATGCGCGTATGGGCAGCCAAGTGGTGTTTGTTGAAGCGCTCGATCGCATCCTGACCTTATTCGATCGGCCGCTGCTCAAACCGGTCGAAAATTGGCTCAAACAGCGAAAAATCGACGTGCACCTGCAAACCAAAGCGCTGTCGGTAGTCGAATCGGACACTGGCCGCGCGCTTGAAGTTGAAGCAGCAAGCGGCGAACGCACGTTATTGGCGTGTGACAAAGTGCTGGTTGCGGTTGGGCGGCGGCCAGCGACGCAAGGGTGGGGCCTGGAACAGATGGCCGTTACGATGAACGGCGCTTTTGTCAAAGTGGACGATCAATGCCGCACGTCCATGCGCAATGTCTGGGCGATTGGTGATTTGGTGGGTGAGCCAATGTTGGCCCATAAGGCCTCCGCGCAGGGAGAAATGGTTGCCGAGATCATCGCCGGCAAGCGGCGCTCCTTCAATCCAGTGGCGATTGCCGCGGTGTGTTTCACCGAGCCAGAATTAGTCGGCGTGGGATTATCGCCAGACGAGGCAAAAGCCAAAGGCATTGACATAGTCGTGGGCCAATTTCCGTTTGCCGCGAACGGTCGCTCGCTCGCCATGCAAGCGGGTCATGACGGCGGTTTTGTACGCGTTACTGCGCGCGCCGACAATCACTTGGTGCTCGGTATTCACGCGGTTGGCGCGCATGTGTCTGAATTATCAGGCGAATTCGCGTTAGCGCTAGAAATGGGCGCACGTTTGGAGGATTTGTCCGGCACCATCCACGTGCACCCCACGATGACCGAAACCCTGCCGGAAGCCGCGTTGGCCGCGTTGGGACATGCGATTCACGGCTGATGCTGTTGCAGAGCGGAGCTTGCTCCGCTTTCGCTGTCCGCTTTTGTAGAGCGGAGCCGCCGCTTGTTGCTTGATCGACATGGTTAAAAAGCACATGGGTCGATTGTCCGATAGCTTTTCCATCGTTGTTTCTCACGCAGCCCGCGTCGGCTATTTGGTCATTTCGCGGATATTATTTTGTGTGGTCGGCGGCATTGCATTAAATGGGTTGCTGCTCTACTCGCAATATCCTGGCCTGCAGTCTGCTTGGCAATCTGGGAATTGGGCATCTTTATTCGTTTCCGGGATGTTATTGCCGTTCCTCGTATTGACGTTAATCGCTTACCTCGTGTTGGGCTATCGGCAGGGACTGGCGACTGCGCTCGAATACATTTGGAATATTTTGAGCGGTCCGCTATTGGATGCCGTCGCAGCACGCGCTGCCGCATTAGTGACCCGAACTAGCGAACCAATCGCGCCGCAGTTCAAAAAAATAGTCTCATCCATAGACGATGTGGCGCAGCATGTGCCGGCCAAGCGTTGGTGGCTGCAAAAACTCGTCAAGCTTTTATTGAAACGGCTGCCATTTGCACAGCACCTATCCAACCCCGAGCTACTGCGGCGCGCGCAATCGTTGGGCGATGAAAATGCCATCGCCACGCTGCTGCGTGCTGAATTAGATCGCATCCGATTGCCGAATGTGGCGTGGATTCCGCTGGCGGTTTTGGTACCCGTCAATATTGTCGTGGTCTTGTTTCTTGGATAAACCTATGCGCCTTTTTAATCTGCTGCTTCTGATCTGCTTATTAATCTCCTGCGCGTCTAACGAGCAGATACCCGACTCAGAATCGGTTAGTAAGCCATTCGTCACGGCACAAAAAGAATACCGCGTCAGCATTCGAGTGCAACTGCCCGATGGTGTGACCGGCCCGGTGTATTTGACCGGTAACGTCGACGCTTTGGGGCCGTGGAACCCGAACGGTTTATTAATGAGCGGACAGGGCAAAATTCGCACTGCGGAAATTCAGCTCCCGCAAGATTTTCATTTTGAATACAAGTTTACTTTGGGCAGTTGGGAGCGCGAGGCGGTGGGCCCATCTGGCATGGTGATGCCAAACCGCAAAATGAAAGTGGATGCCAACCGCCAAGTTCGAATAGAAATTGTCGACTTTAAGAAAGATCCTCTGGCCTATATTGAGGATTGGCAGGGCTCCGGCGTGCTGGGCACACTGGTGTATTGGAAAGACGTGCCTTCAGCCCATCTTGCGCACACCAGGCACGTATCCATTTGGTTGCCTCCGGAGTATCAGGCACACCCGCAACAGCGCTATCGAGTCATTTACATGAGCGATGGACAGAATTTGTTTGATCCACGCATCGCCAATACTGGTGTCGATTGGGGTGTAGACGAGGCTATGATGAAACTCGTCGCTGAGGGAGTTGAACCGGCGATTGTGGTGGGCGTGTGGAACTCAAGTTCACGTGGAATGGAGTATTCGCCGTGGCACGCTGCGCCGCGTTACGCGCAGTTTTTGACTGAGGAATTGCTGCCCAGAGTGAATGCCGATTTTCGCACGCGCACTGGGCCGCAAAACACCGCACATATCGGATCATCAATGGGTGGATTATTGTCATTTTACTTAGTCACTCAGCAATCTCAGTACTTCGGCAGCTGCGGGTGTATGTCCACGCATTTTCCATTATCAGAGTCGATTGTTGCACAGTATTTCGCTGACGCGACTACGCCGGCTACACCTAACTCCAAGCCCTATGTATTGCGTGATATCGAAGCCGGAATGCGCGCCCCGAGCACAGCAAGAATGTGGTTTGACTACGGCACGGTGGGGCTGGATGCAGAATACGGCCCTAGCCACGCCCAGGTCCGGCAGTGGTTATTGGCGCAAGGCTTTGTGGAACAGCGTGATTTTGTCGTGCGTGCTTATCAAGGCGCCGAACACAGTGAGGCGGCGTGGCGCGCGCGTTTGCAAGATCCCCTACGTTTTCTGTTGGCCGCTCCCGCCAAGCTTGGAAGCGGTGCAGGGCAATAGGCAGGCAAGCTTGACCTAACCGGGCGGCAGTGCGCAGTGCGCTCGAACTGGCGCTTCATCCTCAAATTAACCTAGCAGCCGGTCGGATTAGTCTGATTTGCAGTTTGTGGTCGTACTTCGATGCAGCCATCTAATGCCGACGGAATCTTCGCTGCCCAGGCGATGGCTTCATCCAGGTTTGGCACCTCGATCAAAAAATAACCACCCAGTTGCTCTTTGGTTTCCATAAACGGGCCGTCGGTGGTGAGTACCTTGCTGTTGCGCACCCGCACCGTGCTTGCGCTGGACGTGGGTGCCAATTCAGCACCACCGCGCAGCATGCCAGCCGCGGCGAGTGCCTGCGAACAGTCCTCGTAGGCCTGCATGATTGCACCGATTGCGGCATCCGAAAGTTGAGAAAACTGCTTCTCGTCGCCGTAAATCAACAACATCTATTGCATGGCAGATCGCCGTTCGCCGATTCACACCGTGTGGGTGCTTCAGCATAACGAATGAGCGCAGGCGAAATCGACATTCTGCTACTGCTGGCTCGCTCCATGTTTAGTGCAGCGGCAGATCGAACACCAGCACTTCGGCCTGCTCACCCGCGGCGATGTCGATCTTCGGCTCATCGCGGTACAACAGTGCATCGCCCGCAGTCAGGCGCTGTCCGTTGACCGTTGCGCTGCCGCGCACCAAATGCACATAGGCCAAGCGGCGGGGTGCGATTGGATACTCGGCCTGCTCGACGCCGTCAAACAGGCCCGCCAGTAACAGCGCGTCCTGATGCATGCTGACCGAGCCGTCGCGTCCATCTGGCGAGACCACTAAACGCAGCGTTCCGCGCTTTTCCTGCGCTGGGAAGGTTTTCTGTTGGTAGGACGGTTG
>CAZLSB010000142.1:0-2285 GCA_964561825.1 uncultured Xanthomonas sp. | reverse complement strand
GGTTGAACTCGGAATGCACCACGCCGCTACCTGCGCTCATGCGCTGCACCTCGCCGGGCACGATTGTGGCCGCATTTCCCATCGAGTCTTGGTGGGCGAGGGCGCCATCCAGCACATAACTGATGATTTCCATATCGCGATGACCGTGTCGGCCAAAACCCGCACCGGCGCTGACGCGGTCTTCGTTGATGACGCGCAACGGCCCCCACTGCACATGCGCCGGATCGTGGTAGTCGGCAAAGGAAAAACTGTGCCAGGAATCCAGCCAACCGAGTTCGGCATGGCCACGTTGTGCCGCAGGACGTAGGGTAATCATCGCGTTCTCCGCAGATAGGGTGTTCGGTTCCCGGCGTCAGAGCGCCGCTTGGTCACAAGATAGAGGCGCTGTGGCGCCTGACAAGGTGTGATCTGCGGAATAGATCGTTGCGCGAATGGCCATAATCGCTAATGTAGTGCGCCAAACACCGCGGAATTGGCTATGCGTGAAACCTTGAAAGCGGCGTTCGCCGCAGAAATGGCGATGGCCGCTGAAGCCCGACGCAGCCAGGATTTTAATCGAGCATTCTGGCACCTGGCACGTGCGCACATTCTTAGCCAGCGCCACACTTGGCCGCACGTGCGCAGTCACATCGCCATGCTGGCGATCGGCTGGCAGCGCCAGGACTGGCGCGAAATCGTCGGACAGATCATGCGCATTGCGGCGGCGCTGATTTTTTCGCGTATCTGGGTTCCACTCGGCAACACCGGCGGCGCAAATGTCAATCCACTAAAGCCGATGCCAATACCTGAAGACTTGCGTGCGCTGTTGTTGGACACGCGCGATCAAGGTTGATCGGCAATTGTGCAGCTATTGTGGGTTCGGACTTGTTCGAACGCTGTTGCGGTTGCTGTTCGCGATGGTTCCGTCACGCCTGCAGAACCCGGAAAAGCCGAAGCAGAAGCGTTTGGACAAGTCCAAACCCACCAAAAGCGGCGTCGCTGCTCTGTCGATCAAGCCTTGTACTTGACCCGCAGCAGATTGAGTGGCTCGCCATTGGGCAGGCGCAGTTCTAACTGATTGTCGAGGCGATCGAGGGCTTGCACACGCGGGCAAAGCGCATCGACACGCGCTTCCAGTGCTTTGGCTGGCGCCTCAACCGAGGCTTCAATGTCGCGTTCCAGTCGTTTCGCTTTGGCTTCAATGGCATTCGCCGTGGTTCCGTCACCTTTCATCGCGGCAGCGATCGCCTGACTGGCAAGTTCACCCGCCACGCGCGGCGCCATACGCGTCGCGAATTCGCTGATTTTGGTTTCGAAGTCGCCGTTTTCAAACTCGCTGGTTGACTCGGCGCGTGTCACCGCGCTGGCAATCTCATTGCGCATGGCTTCGAGTTCGGCGTTGAAACTAGCCTTGTTGCTGTCGGTCGCAAAGGTGTCGATCACCCGGTGCAATGCCACAAACGCAAGTTCAATCGCTTCATGGGCGACCGCTTTGACCTCTGGAATGAGCGCACGCGCATCCTGTTCAAACGCCGCGACGCGATCGCTGTCTGCACTGCTCAGATCAATGAGCTTACCGTCCAGGTACAACTGACCTTGGGCAAAGGCAATGACCGCGCCCTCTTTACTGAAGACCAAGCGGCTAGGTTCTACCTTCAAGTTGTAAGGGCTATTCACCTCGCAACGGCTATCAATGTGAACCTCCGCCATCGCCTGCGACAAGGGTGCCATCAGCGCAGCGGCCAGGGCCAATGAAAGTGAGCGATACATGAGCTAATCTCCAGATGTGGTTCGGTGTAATAGTGAACCAATACACCGAAGCGCGCATGGGAAAGAAGTCACGACTGAACAATTCAGTCAGCTAACACTGCGTCAAACTAAGGCCATTGCCATCCGGATCGGCGAAAAACGCGACCTTCGCAGCGCCATCCGGCGAAGTCCAGATTCCCAGTGCGTCCTGTCCCATGCCGGCATAGATCGTCATCGCGACCCTCTTCGCCGCCAGTGCGGTCACCGTAGCCTCGATGTCGGGCACCTGCCAACCGAGTACCGGATGCGCTGAAGCGGCATGCTCGGGCACCTCGGTCAGCCGCAACTGGACGCCTGCAAGGTCGAAAACCGCCGCATAGTCGTCACCGGGCAAGCGGCGCAGACCCAATACCTCACCATAAAACGCCTCGGATAGCTTGCGATCACGAGTGATAAGCAACGCAACTGGTCGAGCATGGGCAAGTGGCATGTTGAACCTCCTTTGGCTGAGATTGAGGCACGCAGATTGCGGCGCAGACAAGCTGCGGTCCACCGCC
>CAZLSB010000141.1:0-10459 GCA_964561825.1 uncultured Xanthomonas sp. | reverse complement strand
GCGGGATCATGACGCCTCTGCCGAAAATATCCCTTGGAACTTTTTTTGAACCTAGGTTTATTGCACCCACAGCAAAACGGCGCGATCCGTGGATCGCGCCGTGACTCACATGCAACAATTACATCGAGTGACTTAAACCGGTGGACGTGACGTCTTTGACGCCGCGTACGTTCTGCGCAAGCTCGATGGCGAGCGCTTGTTCAGCGCCGCTGTTCAGTTTGCCACGCAGGGTTACATGGCCATCTTTGGTGTTCACTTCAATATCAGAGCCATCAACGCGATCCGAATACATATAGGAGGATTTGATTTTTGCCGTGATCCACGTGTCTGCCACATCTTGCGCGGCTGTGGTTTCCGCTTTTGGCTTGTTGGTATCCAGCACTAACTGATTATCTACCGAGCGTACGCCGCGGGTATTGGTAGCCAGTGAACCCGCATAGGCCTTGGCTGCTGCGTCACTGGCGGTGCCTTTCAATTGCACCCGACCCCATTTGGTGTCGACATCGGTGGTTAATGCGCTGGCATGTTTGCTCCACAGCAACTTGTTCTTAATTGCCGCAGTAATACCGGCGTCGTCGATCACGTCACCAAAACTGCGGTCTTCGCCACGTGCCTGTGGCGCGTAATCGGCCATTACCACGATTTGATTGTCGACCTCGGTAATGCCTTTGGTGCCCTGCGCAATTTGCGTTGCAAGGTCTTTATTGACTTCGCCTTCCACATTGCCAGTGAGCGTCGCTTTACCATTATCGACCGTCACTGCGATGTTATCTGCGCGCAAATAGGGGCTCAATGCGTAAGCGGTGAAAATCTGCCCCTCTTGGCGTGCGTTGGTGATCTCCTGCGCAGTGGCGGCGAAAATCGGGCTACTGATCGAAACCAGCGTGAGGGCGATGGCGGATGCCAACGCTAGCGTGCGTAATTGTTTGTACATGGGTGATCTCCATCTTGAGGAACATATCAACGAGCCAATGACGATCTCAGTCGAATTGGCGAGACTGTTTAACCTTGGCCTAATTCCTGCTGCCGTGGGCTCCAAGAATTCAGCACCGTCATCAGGATAGATCGTGCTGCTACGGAGGTCAGTGCGCTGCCGCACTAACTGTGAACGTCGTGAAAACGCGGCCGCTCATTTTTCTACAGGTGCGACAAAGTTAACCAATGCAGGATACGGATTAATAGGCACGCCTTGCCACCAGCGTTTTTCCGGGCCCAGGATAAATATCGCAAAGTGCAAATGCGGCGCGGCCGGATTGGCATTTCCGCTGTAGCCCACAAAGCCAATCACGTCGCCACGTTGCACGGTTTGGCCCTCCACTAGCATTGGTGCATAAGCGTTTAGGTGGGCATAGTAGTAAGCGTACTGTTCGCCGCGATCGAACTGGTAGATCGTCAGTCCACCTGGTTTGCTGAGAAAGAGTTTGGCAATAATGCCGTCGGCGACCGCCAAAACGGGCGTGCCGGTGGGCGCCATGATGTCGATCGCATCGTGGCTGCGACCGTTGGCACGCGCTTGGGTGTAAGTGTCGCTCAATTCATTGGCGCTTACGCCGCGCACAGGCACCAGCAAATCCTGATCTGCTCCCGGCAAAATATCCGGATTGCTGCGGACGGCGTCCATGTCTGCCGGTGGCAAAGGTTCGACAATGGGCTTTGCGTCAGGTTTTGCAATTGGGATGGTGATGATTGCTGGAGCTGGGCGGCTCACTTCGGCCAATACCTCGGAGGATTCCGTCATTCCTACAGAGTTCAGACCTGGAAGCGGCAGAGCGTCAATGAGTGATTGCGCCAATGGGTAAGGGCAGAGCACGCCAACGAGTAAGGCGCCGCCCGCCAGTCCAATGATGAACATGGCCCAGTCCTTCATGTCTGCGAGTCCGGCGCTCACTCACGCAGCACAACGGGAAGATGGGTATTCACCGCTTTCGACAACAACAAAGCCGTCCAATTGGTGACTCGGATGCACCCGTGCGATTCGGTTTTGCCCACACGCGATGGCTCCGGTGTGCCGTGGATGCCATAGTGTTCCTTCGACAAATCGATCCAAACCAAACCTACTGGGTTATTGGGTCCGGGCGGCAGTTTGGCTTTGCTGTGGCTGGGGTCGGCATCCCAAAATAGAGCCGGGTTGTAGTAAAAGTCGGGATTCACCGCGATACCCGTGATCTTCCATAGTCCGATTGGCAAGGGATCGTGCTTGCTGCCAGTGGAGGCCGGAAATTGCGCGATAATCGTGCCATCGGTGGCGGCCAGCAGCAGCGTGCGCTCGCTACGGTCGACGATGAGCTGAGCCGCGGCGGGCGGTGGTGGAGCGTCACTGACATTCGGGACTCGAATGACCGCGCCTTGTTCGAGCGCGATATCCGCGTTGAGCGATGCCAGCAATTTAGGGCTGGCGTGAAAACGTTCGCCCAGCGCTTCAGCCACGGAGGTGTAGCCAAGAGCGTCGAGCTTGGCACGTTCCGCAATCTCTTTCGGCAGTTCCTCGAAGGGGCCGGCGACATCGGCGTCCAACAAAGTGTATTCGACCAGTGTGGGGACCGCCTGCAGCTCAAGTTGCTCCCAGGTATCCGGACCCAATTTGCCATCGTCGTCCAAACCGCGACTCCGTTGAAAAGCGGCAAGCGCTTTGCGCAAATTGGAGCCCTTGCGCCCGTCGATCTCACCCGAGGAAAAATGGGCGCGGTCCAACAGCACTTGTGCACGCAAGATGCTGGGCTTTTCGATTGGTTCCTGGGTGACCGCGACGGGGGGAGCGACGGTATCTGTCGACGAGGAACTCTGCGCAGCCGCAGGCGCGCTGAGGCAGAGCAGCGCCAGCAGTAAAACGGGAATATCTAACGGCGAGTGGATGGGCATGGCGCTCTTCAGTCGATTTGAGAAGTCTCGTATCGGCGAAGATTAGTAGCGCTGCAATTAGCGGTCGGTTGTGTGGCGTACAGAGGGTGCAATTCTCACGTGGTGGTGGGTCCAGCAACGCGCGGAGCAAGCAGAAAACCCAGAAGGGTAGGTGACAGCGAGGGTCAAGCCCGAATCACTGAGTTGTTGCATGGGTGCAGTAAAGCGTAGAGACGCAATCGATCATGCTTTTTTGCCTCAAAAATTGGATCGCGACGCCCGCAATGACGTAGTGCGTTGCCCTGGGCTACCTTGGTTTGCCCCGTTGGGGCGCACAGCCGGGGACAACGGCGCGCTCTGTGACAGGGCCAAGACACACGACACGAGTTTGACTGGCACCCGTGTCCCTAAGGCCGCTGCAGCAAGACCAGCGACAGCCATGGGATGTAGGTGATGGCCAGCACGCAAGCGAACAGCAGCACAAAGAATGGCCAACTGGCGCGAATCACCTCGGTGACTGGCTTGCGGAAGCGATATGAGGTAATGAACAAGTTCATACCCAGTGGTGCCAGGAATAAACCGATTTGCAAATTGGCTAGGAATAAAATGCCGAAATGTACCGGGTCCATGCCATAGCCGGTGGCGATCGGCAAAACCAGCGGCGTCAGCACGACAATCGCGGGATAACCTTCCAGCAGCATGCCGAAGAACAACAAAAACGCATTTAGTGCCAATAGAAATAGCCACTTCTGCGTGACGTGCTCTTGTACCCACGCGAATAACTGGGTCGGTATTTCTGCGTCAATCAAATAGTTGGTTAGCGCGAATGCGACGCCAAGGATCAGCAAGATGCCACCGACCAACATCATCGCTTCGCGCACGATCGCCGGCAGACGGGTTATCTTGATTTCGCGGCGAATGACCACGGTCACTAGAAAAACGTAGACCGCCGTCAATGCCGCAGCCTCAGAGGGCGCGATTCGGCCGGAATAAATGCCACCCAATACCAGGATGGGTAATGGCAATTCCCATTTTGCGTCAATAATCGCAGCACGCGCGGCGCGCCAGTCAAAACGTTTTTCTTCCGGGTTATTAATTTTCGGTGACTGAGAAATCGCATAAATGGCCAACACCGTCAGCATCAGCATGCCTGGAATAATGCCGGCTAGGAATAAATCGTCCACCGATACCCGTGGGGTGGTATTGAGTTGTTGTGCAACTACGCCGTAGATAATCAAGGGCAATGACGGCGCGAACAATAATCCTAAACTGCCGGACGCGGTGACCAGCCCCAGACTGAAGCGTTCGCTGTAATGGGCCTGCAGCAGGGCAGGGAACAGCACCGCACCAAGTGCAACGATGGTGACACCCGATGCGCCAGTCAATGCGGTAAACAAGGCACTGGTAACCAAGGCGACAATCGCAAGTCCACCGGGCATCCAGCCCACTAAGGCTTGTGTCATGCGCACCAAACGCTGCGGCGCGGCACTTTCGCTCAACAAATACCCGGCCAGGGTGAACAGTGGAATGGCGACCAACACCGGCATTTCGCCGAGCCGATTTATTTCCACCGCGACGATGGCTAAATCGTAACCCTGACCATAAAAGCCCATCAGCGCTAATGCCGCAATCAGCGCGAAAAACGGCGCGCCCATGAGCCCCAGCGCCAGCAAAGCGAGGGCGATAAACCAAATCATGGCGTGGGCTGCAAATGGTCGGGCGCCGGGTGAGCGATGAAACTGAGCGCGTGCACGGTCATTAACGTAAATACCACCGGCATAATCGCTAGTGCCCACCAATTGGGCAGTCCGGCAAAGATTTCCGTGCCACTTTCATATTCAAGTTGCACCAATGTCCAACTTGCGTGGGCTAAGAGCGCACAAATACCAGCGGTGAATAGGGCAACCAAAATTCGTGCGGCGTGTCCAAACCAACCGCGCAGATAACGGGTGAGCACATCAATCTGCAGCTGGCGGCCTTCGCGGGTGGCGACCAGAGCGCCTACCAAAGCTAACCACAGTGTGGCGGTGCGCATCAACGGATCCAGCCAAACCGGCCCAGAACCAAAAAAACGAAAGCCCAATTGCGCGGCCGCGGCGATCAGCAGGCCCAAACCCAGGCTCGCTAACAAGGCGTTTTCAATCCACGCCACGCCGTCTGCCAAGCCGCGCAAGAACCGCATTAGTGACTCCCGGCGGCCGTTTTGGCTTGTTTCAGCGTGTCGAGAATGGCTGCTGAGATTAATCCCTCACTACGCATGCGCTCTATGGTGCGTTTGCCCACGTCGCGCCAGGCCTGCGCTTCGGCGTCACTCGGGGTGACAATTTCAATGCCCTCGTTGCGCAGCGTGTCACGGGTAGCGAGGTCGTCGGCAGCGTTGCTGATCTCCAAACGCGCGAAGGCGGCCTCGACACTGCTAATCACCAGCGCGCGATCCTCAGGCGCCAGACGATCGAGCGCTTTTTTGTCGAAAGTCAAAATGCCGACGGTATACGACACTGGTAAATCGATCATCATTTTCAGCTTGCTGGCCCATTGAAACGCGACCGCGCCGGTGGTGGTATTGCCAACGGTTTCCACCAAGCCGGTTTGCAGACTGGTGTAAACATCGCCCAAAGCCAATTGCACCGGCGTCGCGCCCACCTCAGAAAACGCAATGCGACCGATTGCATCGCCTTCGGGTACCCATACTTTGGTGGCGCGCATCTGTTCTTGGGTGGCGATTGGCTTTGTGCTCATCAAGTAGATGAAGCCGCCGCCGGTGATGCCAGCAACCACCATGCCGTTAGCCTCGAATCCGGCTTTGATTTTCGAATCCAAACTCAGCCGCGCTTGGCGGACTTCGTCAGTGTTGGAAAAACTAAACGGCAGGCCATAAACCGCGACATCCGGATTCACGCTGGTCAGCTCCGTTGCTGCGAATGCGCCTCCGTTGAGTTGGCCCAGTTTGATCTTGCGCAGCACCGTATCGCTATTGCCCATCACGCCGCCGGGGAAAAACTTCAGTTCCACACGGCCATCGGTCGCTAATTTCAGTGTGTCGCCGGCGGCGCGCATTTCACGCATCCACGAACTGCCTTCCGGGGCCAAAGTGGCGACTTTGAGTGCTGCGGCGTGGGCTGCGCTGCCCAGCGTCAGGGCGACGGCGAGCAAAATGCGGCACGAATTTGCATGAATCATTCGAAATATTCCTTGGAGTTTGCCTTCAGCAGCAGCGCTTGGCGCTGCGCCAGCGTGTTCATCAATGTCCATCCTGGTACCTTCGGGTCGGCGGCCAAGGCTTCGTCTATTAATCGATCATGCAATGCTTGATCGAAAACCAAACGCGCGTATTGGCGTGCGTACAGCACCCGCACCATTTGGTTGTGGCCCTTGGATCGCACCAGGGCTTCCTCAAAATAGCGCTGCGCCAACTCTGGTTTGCCACCATAGGCTGGCGGCAGTAGAGAGTTCATCACACCCAAATACAACTGACCCTGACCGTCGCGAAAATCAGGCACACGCTGCACGGCGAGCTCAATGATATGCCGCACCTTTGGAATGGCGGCGATGGCATTCCAATCGTCGGCATGGGCTTGGATAAAACCAGCCCAGGCGCCACCCAAACAATAGAGTACCTCCACTTGTTGGGCAGTCACGTCGGTGACGCGTGCCGCAACTTCGTCAAACTTGGCTTGGGGCAGTTCACACCAGCCACGGTTGGTAGCGCAGGCGGCGCGTGATGCGTAGTCCAATGCGCGACTACTCAGTCGCTTGGCGCGTTCAGGGTCATCTACAAAGGATCCGGCATAGGCCCCGTACAAATCTGCCGCTAAACACAAACGCGCCGCGTTGGCCGCGCCATCGTGATTAAGCCCATCCAGCAGCAATAGATAAGCGGGCAATCCTGCCGCAACCGTGGCTGGATCGTCATGATCCAAAATTCCAGCAGAGAGCTGGCGTCCTAGATTGGCTGCTGCTCGGTCGACCAGCGTGGCGCAGCCCGACAGCGCCAGCACGCAAGACATCGCCACATATCGAATGAAAGTCGCATTTGCAAATAAAGACACGCGAATCACCACAACAAATCGGTTAAAACCGGGGAGCAGTCTACGCCAGCCAAGCATGCATGGTGGTATGCCGAAGGTACCGGTAAGCACGCGAGACCCAGCCATTGCGTACACTGCAGGCCCGCACGATGAACGACAACAGAATCATGGCCTGCAATGAACCCGAAGCGCCCGCCGCGATTAGTGCAGCAAGTGATGCGCTTGAAGCCGCGGTTTTTCGCAAACTTTTGGCCCACCTCAACGAGCGTAGTGATGTGCAAAACATCGATTTGATGATTTTGGCGGGCTTTTGCCGCAATTGTTTGGCCGATTGGTACCAACAAGCCGCCGCGCAAAGCGAGCCCATCTCCAAAGAGCAAGCGCGAATGCGTGTTTACGGCATGCCGTTTGCGCAATGGAAGGCGCACCATCAACTCGCCGCAACGGACGAGCAGTTATCCCGATTTGCCGCTGCGTTGCACGCACATCCCAAAGGGTAAGGGTGCTTGGGCGACTTACACGCGCACCCGCCGAGTAGGTCATGCCTGACGATTGGCATTGTCAACGAGCGATGTCGCGCTTGTTACGCTATGTGCGCTGCGACGCCCGAACAAAACGCCAGATAATCCACATAACCAGGGAATTCTCGCCCCGGCGCGCACACCGCGCAGGCGGGATCAGCGGTCAAGCGCAATTCTCGAAAACGTATCGCCAGCGCATCAAACAACAACAGGCGACCGATGAGCGGTTCGCCAATCCCCAACAGCAATTTCAGCGCCTCGTTGGCTTGCAGCAAACCAATCACGCCTGGCACCACGCCTAAAACGCCGATTTGCGCACAATTGGGCGCCTGATCTGCGGACGGTGGCTCAGGAAACAAACAGCGATAACACGGCGCGTGCCCACGTGCGCTGCCGGGGTGAAAAACACTAACCTGCCCGCTAAAGCGTTCGACTGCGCCGTACACCAAGGCCTTGCTATGTTTGACCGCGGCATCGCTGAGCAAATAGCGGGTCGGAAGATTATCTGAGCCGTCCACCAGCAAGGTGCAATCGCTGATCAAGTCATCGACATTGCTGCGCTTGACGCGTTGTTCGATTGCTTCGATTTTGAGCGCGGGATTGAGCGCCAACAGCGTTTCGCTGGCCGATTGCACCTTGGCGCGGCCGACGCGCGCGGTGGTATGCAAGGGCTGGCGCTGCAGGTTGCTCTCTTCCACCCGATCGTCGTCAACGATGCGCAAACTGCCGACGCCCGCCGCCGCCAGATACAAGGCCACCGGCGAGCCCAAACCACCGGCGCCAATCAGCAAGACGCGCGCCTGCGCCAAACGCCGTTGACCCGCCTCGCCAATTTCTGGCAGCACGATCTGTCGAGCGTAACGGCGCAACCAAACTGCATCGGTAGCTTGGCTGACGTCGATGGGCAGGTGTGCGGATTTCCAAGCGCGAAATCCACCTTCGATCACGACCGTATTCGAGTAACCCAGTTCTGCAAGCGTCTGCGCACACAACAGGGCGCGCGCACCGGCCGCGCACAGCAGTAAGAGCTCGCGTTCTTTATTGGGCACCAGACGCGCAATCTCAAACTCCAGTTGACTGCGCGCTACACGCAAGGCCTGCGTTGGACTGCCATCGGCCCATTCGGCGGCTTCGCGCACATCCAAGATCAGCGCGCCCAGTTGCTGACGCAATTGCGCCTGCTGCGCGGCTATATGCGGCGTGCTGGCGCGCAGTTGTTGCAGCCAATCATCACTTCTCAACGGGCTACTCCCAGTCAGTTTCAGCTTGCGCAGCCTGAAACAGTGGTTCGATGTTAATGATCGCGCCGGCAGGCAGGTCGATTGGTCCTTCCGGCAAGTTCAGCAACACACTGGCTTGCATCAGACTCAAGCTGCGGTGCGATTCTTGCGCCAGCAAAGGTCGGACCCACAGCTGCCCTTGCGCATCGACGCGATAAACCGCGCGCAGATATTCGGCGCGAGCGTGGGTTTTGCGCAACGGCGCAAGTAAGCGTGCCGGCCAGCGCACTGGATCGGCCGGCACCAAGCCCTGCCAGGCTTGAATGGCCGCCTGGGCGAGCACGCGAAAGCTGATGAACACCGAAACCGGATTGCCGGGCAGGGCGAGCAGCGGTTTGCCGGCGAACTCCCCGAACAACACCGGCATGCCGGGTTTCATGCGCACCTTCCAGAAATGCACGCAGCCGTGCTGTGCCAGTAGTTGCGGCATATGGTCGTGATCACCGACCGATGCACCACCGGTGGTGATCAGCAGATCTGCGCTGTTGGCGGCACCCTGTAGCGCCAGCGCCAGACGCTGAGGATCGTCGGCGGTCGCCTGGCTGGGCAGCGGGTGTGCGCCAGCCTCAAGCAGCAGCGCATGTAAAAGCGTCGCATTGCTGTCGTAAATCTGACCCGCTGCCAAGGGCTGATTGGGCGTCGCCAATTCATCGCCAGTGCTGATGATCGCAACACGCGGACGCGCCACCACGCGTAACTGCGCGCGGCCGGCGCTCGCCGCAAGCGCCAAGCCGCGCGCGTCCAGCCGCAAACCACGCTTCAGCAGGCGCGTACCCGCGGCACACTCTTCGCCTTTGAGCCGAATGTTCGCGCCGATCCTCGGAATCTGGGTCACTTGGACCTGATCGCCACTGCGCGTGGTGTCTTCCTGGATCACCACGGTATCGGCGCCGTTCGGCACCATCGCACCGGTCGATATGCGCACGCACTGGCCGGCGCCCAGTTGGCCCACAAAACGCGCACCAGCACGACTCTCGCCGATCAGCTGCAAGGCGGTTTGCTGCAAATCCGCGTGGCGGCAGGCATAACCGTCCATCGCCGAGTTGGCGAATGGCGGCAAAGAATGCCCGATATGGATGTCTTCAGCCAAGCACCGACCGTGGGCCTCGGATAGTCCCACGCGTTCGACCGCCGGATTCGCGTTGATCAGCGCCGCCGCCAGCGCCTGCTGCGCCTCGGCCACGCCAATCCGCATACGCACACCGCGTTCCCGCAGCAGCAGCTCAATCGAACTCGGCGTTTGCACCCGCATTGACTCCAGACCCAAAGCAGTGGGCCAGCATAGCGAAGACGGCAAGGGTGAGGCAGCGTGCGCCGCTTGTTCTCTGGTTGTCAGCGATGAACCGCATGCCAAGTACAACTCGGCGCTGCAGATCGCTTGGCGCCAGTCCCCCCTGGATCACCGAGTTGCACTCGGCGCTTTGACTCATCTGCGCCGGTCCCCTTGGATCGCCGAGTGTTCGCGATTTTGGTACACGCGATTTCTGCGCAGGCCAAGCAGTTCTACCTTTCCTGTGGTTTCTTTGAATCGCCGTCGCAACCGATGACCTTGCTTATGACGATCGAGACGGTGCGCTCTATCTTGATAGAGTCAAACTGACCGCATTCGTCGCCAAACGCGAACTCGGAAAGCCTAGCAGCCTGTCGGGCTTTGCGCCTGAGATGCGTTGTGAGCTTAAGCGGATGTCTGCAAGGCGCGGCGCGCAGGCAATGGCTCTTCCATTGCTTAAGCGTCGCAGAGGCCGGACGCGCAACCCGAAGGGCAGGACGGCCTTTTGGCATAGCGCAGACT
>CAZLSB010000140.1:0-10540 GCA_964561825.1 uncultured Xanthomonas sp. | reverse complement strand
TCCAGGCGCGTAGTAGCGCCAGATGGCCCGCGATCCGGTGTGGTCGTGAAGAAGTTGATCGTAATGGTGGGTGGAACAAACGCAGCTCCGCTCGGTCCGCTGCCACCCCCGCCGCACGCAGCCAGAGTTGCCGTTGCCAGGCCAATGCCTAGCAGTTTCTTCCAGGCGCTCATCGTCGCTCTCCTGATACTCATCTTGATGCTCATTTGGCAATAGGGCGTTGGATTATTTGGAGTCGACCAGAATTTTCGGCGTTACGAAAATCAGCAACTCCACCTTGCTATTACGACGATCCTTGTTTCGGAACAGGTTACCAATCCCGGGGATGTCGCCAAGCACCGGCACTTTGGTTAAATCGTCGCTCCGTTCAAACTCATAAATCCCACCGAGCACCACTGTTTGCCCGTTGTCCACTAGTGCGCCCGTTTGCACCTCGCGGCGATCAATCGTTGGAATGCGCGAAGTCGCTGTGGTGACGAAACCAGCAACGTTGTCTTTTTTGACTTTCAAAGTGAGGAACACGCGACCATCAGCGGTAATGCGAGGCGTAACTGCCAGTTCAAGAAGCACCTCTTTGAATGCAACAACGGACTTCGCCGCGCCACTCGCAGACACTTCAACGGTTTCATAACCAACGTCCTGGCCCTGCCGAATCACTGCCTCCTGCTGGTCGGAAGTGATCACCTTCGGACTAGACAGCAACTCTCCGCGACTTTCCGACTCTAAAGCTGACAGCTCCAAATCGAGGATGTAGTCAGCTCCCAGAATAGTTGCAGCAAACGAGCCGACGCCCGAATCGACAACTGGCAAGTTAAAGTTTAACCGACTCGGGGTTGATGGCGTTATTACGCCTGCTCCACCATCGCTGCCAATTCCCACCGGGAATGCTGGACGGCCAGCAAGGCGGTTAGCCAAGCCTACGCCAACCATCTGATTAGTCGCCGCCAGAGAGCCACCGACTGTAATCAAGTTGCCATCACCGTCCTGGCGAGCGCCAGAAACGCCGAAGCGTGCTCCTATTGTGTTGCGGAAACCCTCTTGGGCGATCACGATGCGCGCCTCGATCAAAACTTGCCTGACCGGTTTATCGAGCATCGAGATCAAAGCCCGGACCTTTGCCACTCGCTCGGGAATGTCGGTGACAATGAGAGTGTTGGTGCGCTCGTCGAAGCTTACCGACCCTCTAGGCGATAACACGCCACGCGTGGTCGACGACGCTGTTGGAGCCCCGCTGCCACCGCCCGTGGCGACGAGGTTGTCGGTAGTCAGCAGTTTGGCGAACTCTTCTGCCTTGCCATAGCTTACTGAGATGTAGTCAACAACAACCTCAGTGCGGTCCTCCATTGCAATTCGAGCGTCTTCAAGCGCTTGCTCTCGTTCGGCAATTTCTTTGGTAGGCGCGACCCAAACTACGGTGCCGTTACGACGCTTATCTAGGCCCTTGGCCTGAAGAATAATGTCTAGGGCTTGGTCCCAAGGCACATTAACTAGGCGCAAGGTAACATTGCCTTGCACAGAATCGGCAACGACGATATTGAGTTCGGACACGTCAGCGACCAGCTGCAGCACGGAGCGCACTGGAATATCTTGGAAGTTAAACGTAACGCGGTTGCCGCTGTAAACCGGTGGATCACTTGCAGCGCGTTTTTTCGGTGCCTCGCGCTTCGGTGAAATCTCGACTACGTATTCACTGCCGGCTTGATAGGCGAGTTTTTCGTATTCGGGTGCCGAGGTTGTGAAGGACATTCGCGTCCCGCGGCCCTGCGGCTGCACGTCGATCGATTCGACTGGCGTGGCAAAGTCAACCACATCCAGCTTGCGTCGGAACTTGTCAGGCAGAGCCACATTGGGCAGATCGAGAACCAATCGACCGCCTTCTTCGCGAAGGTTGGCATTGGCATTGTCGCCCGAGAAGGCAAGTATTAAGCGTCCTTCGCCCGCTTTGCCACGTCGAAAGTCCACGGCGGTGAGCTCCAATTGAGCTGCGCCAGAAACAACCTTCGCCGGATCAATCGGTGCTTTTGACGTGACAACATCGGCAAAGCCGTTCTGCACGCTCAGGACGAAAGTCTTGCCCTCTCGCCGGAATGCATAAGGTGCTGATCTAAACAAATCGATCACCACGCGCGTGCGACCGCCTGCTTCGACCGCCGTCAAGCCTTTGGCAGCACCCGTGGCAATCGACAACATTCGAGTTTCGAACTGATTGGCGGTATCCGGCAGATCAATCGCTATGCGCGGTGGATCGCTGGTAGCAAAGACCTTTGGCTCTACGGTTCCACTTTCCAATTCCAATACAACGTCAACCGCTCCACCAGGCAAAGGCTGGAAGCTGACGTTTCTTAGAACATCAGAAGCGTGTGCGGTACCGGCTGCGAGGAAGCACAGAGCTGCGAGGCCCAGGATTTCCGCCTTCCGGTATTGTTGTTGGAGCTTCGGCCCGAAATATCTTGCGAGCATGCGCGAGAGGCTCTTCTCAGTCATGTCAACCCCCAAAAGGCATCCATCATTCATCATCCAGAGCAATCGCGGAACGGCGTTCTTCCCAGCCACCGAGTCCGTTCGGGAAAAGCTCCACCAACTCAATTCGATCCTCGTAGACACCGAGAACCCGTCCATCGTTCTGACCGAGGTGTGCGTTCGGCTTAATGCGATGAACCACGCCGGTCGGATCTTTCACCAAACCGAAAATGTCGGACTCAGACCCCATGGTCCCGACCATATCTAAACTGTCGAGCGGAAAACCCTCGAGTTCTTCTTTGCGGCGATCGCGATCGGGGCGGGGCCCGGTACCTGATGCCAGGGCATCTGGCTCGTCACGCCGATCCGCAGCGACTCGTGCGAATGGGTCACGTAGCTCATCCGCCGCATATTCGAAAGTTTCAAATTCTTGCATTTTAGGCAGAGGCGGCAGCGGCTTTCCGGGGCGTTGTTTAACGTCCGAGATGTAAGCATCCAACTCGCTCCGACTCTGAGCGCAGCCGCCTAACAGCGCGATGATCGCACCGATACCAACCATGGCGAGGGCGCGGCTCATTTCGGACTCCTAACCTGCGGAGCAGCTGCGGTTTGTTCGTCTTCGTCTAGGTAACGATAGGTTTTCACCGTACCTTCTAAAATTAATTGCCCGACAGGGGCGTCTGCGCTGCGCGTGTTTAACTTTAAGCTAATGTCGTGCATGGTCAAAATCACTACCCGCGGCAACGACGCCACGCCGCTAACGAAGGCGCCAAACTGGTGATAGGTACCGACCATTCGCAAGGATATTGGCTTCTCAGCATAGAAGTCTTTGGTAATCTCTGGCTGAGGCTCGAACAGCTCGTTTGATATGCCAGCCGCTAACGCAGTCTGCGAAATATCCACTAGGAGATCAGGCATTTCGGTTTTACCGGGCAGTTGGCGCAGCATCTGCTGCAATACCAACTCGATCTGCTGAAGCTGCTCGCGATAAGCTTGTAGGTTGGATGCCCGTTCCTGCTTCTGCTCAAACTCCGCGCGAATCTGACGTTCTTTGGCGACTAAGCCATCAAATTCCTCGTGTTGAGGATTGAAGTACATGTACCAGCCAAGGCCGCAGATAAGCGCAAAAAGAATGCCAGCGAAAACCGCTTGCACACCTACCGGCGAGGAACCGAGGTTGTTGACATCGGCCTTTCGAAGATCGTCGATCAAACTCATGGACGCGCTCCTCCAGACATTGAAACCACAGCCTCAACTTCATCTTTCTTGCTGTTGGGGTCTTCGAGATTGACCTTTAACGAGAAAACGTAGGGTACGGCCTTGTCTGTACCTACCGCTTCAATCTTGATGATCTCAGCTTCTTTCAACCAAGCGGACGAATCGAGGTTTCTCATATACGCCGACACCCGCGCGTTTGACTGCGCCACACCTTCCAGCGTCAATGTTGCTCCACCCTGTTTGATTGCGTTTAGCTGCACGCCATCTGGCAGGGTTCTTACTAACTCGTCAAACAAATGGACCATTTGCGAACGGGTTGCTTGCAGCTGCTCGATGATTTCTTTGCGTGCGATGAGACGGTCGCGTTGCCGATCAAGTTCTTCGATTTCTTTGATTTGCGCATCAAGTGCTTTGATCTCGCGGGCGATTGCGGCATTTCGCTCGGTCTGCGCATCAATCTGTGTGCCGATGAACCACAAACTAGCAAACACCACCAAGATAGCCGCTACTGCCGACGCACCAAGCAAAACATAGAACTCTTGCTGGCGCTGTTTGCGACGCTCTTCGCGCCAGGGTAATAGGTTAATTCTGGCCATTAGTCGAAGCTCCTGAGCGCCAGGCCGCATACGATCATTAGAGCCGGAGCATCAGCGGCTAATGAGGAGGCCTGAATCTTGGAAGAGACCGCCATGTTTGCGACCGGCGACGCAACCAGTGTTGGGACACCCAGTTGCTCTTCGACAAGTTCCTGCACGCCGCTGATGGAAGCGCAACCGCCAGCCAAAATAATCTGGTCGACGCGATTGAACTCACTGCCGGCGAAAAAGAACTGCAGCAAACGACTGACCTGCTGGACCATTGCTTCTTTGAACGGCTCCAGCACTTCGATCTCATAACTCTCCGGCAACCCACCCTGACGCTTGGCGAGCCCCGCTTCTTCGTAGGACAGCCCGTAACGCCGCATCACTTCGTCAGTGAGTTGCTTGCCCCCGAACACTTGCTCGCGCGTGTAGATTGAGCGTTGGTTGCGCAGGACATTGAGCGACGTCATAGTGGCGCCGACATCAACAATTGCAACCAAACCGTCACGCCCTGCAGGCATTTGGTCGGCGATCAATTGGTAGGCGTTTTCCATGGCAAAGGCCTCAACATCGACGACTTTGCCCGTTAACCCGCCCAACTCCAGCGCAGCAATGCGCAGGTCCACGTTTTCTGTCCGCGAGGCTGCGAGCAGTACGTTGACGCTTTCCGGGTTGTCCTTGACCGGCCCCAAAACCTCGAAGTCCAAACTGACTTCTTCGATAGGGTACGGGATGTATTGGTTTGCCTCGGTTTGGATCTGGTCTTCCAGATCTTCCTCGCTGAGATCGGCGGGCATCTGGATCACCTTGGTGATCACAGCAGACCCGGCAACCGCTGCGGCGGCAAACTTAGTTTTTACGCCCGAGCGTTGGACTGCTCGTTTGATCGCCTCACCCACCGCCTCAACTTCGACGATGTTTTTCTCGACCACAGCGTTGGGGGGCAGTGGTTCTACCGCGTAATGTTCCACGCGGTAGCGTCCCCCAGATTGACTGAGCTGCAAGAGCTTTACGGCCGTCGAACTGATATCAACCCCAACCAGCGACGGCCTCTTCGGCGTGAACAGACCCACGGGTTTTTCCCCTTCCGACGAGCCCTTACGAGCGATTCGTGTGCTTCTACATTAAATCCCAAACTCAAGTGCTTGGCAACATGAACTTTGTCGTAATGCTCACACATTTGCTCCCGATCCGCCGATTCGATTGGCGGTCCTTGTCCGGCCCACTCGACACGTTCAATGGTCGGGCGCTTTGCAAGTGAGAGCGGACCTTAGCGGATGTCGCGCGAGCATGGGCAGCTTTACTGGACCTGACGCACAGTTCTGGCCAATCATGTCGCGTTGAATGTTGCAAGCGGGCGGTCAAGCTAGAATCAGAGGTTCGCTTTGCGGGAACCGTTTCGAATGAAAGCTTGGCTTCGACCTCTGCGTTGGCTGTTGTGGTTGTGTTTGGCTTTTCTTGTGGTCGGGTCGGTGGCCGTGCTTCTGGTTTACCGCCACTACGCCCCAGAACTTCCTGATGTTGCGCAGTTGCGCGATATCCGATTTCAGGTTCCGCTCAAGATTTTCTCGCGTGATGGCAAATTGATCGCCAATTTTGGCGAGGCGCGACGCGTGCCCACCGCGATTGCTGATGTGCCAGAGTTGTTGAAGCACGCTTTCATAGCCACTGAGGATGAGCGTTTCTATCAACACCCCGGTGTCGACTACCAGGGCATGGCCCGTGTTGGCTGGGAGTTTGTAAGGGCGGGTGGTGAGTTTGGGTCTGGCGGTAGCACGATCACGATGCAACTTGCGCGCAACTTTTTTCTGACCCCTGAACGCAAGTTCGAGCGCAAGCTAAAAGAAATCCTGCTCGCACTAAAGATTGAACGAGAACTGAGCAAAGATGAAATCCTCGGACTTTATCTGAACAAAATTTTCCTCGGCAATCGCTCCTATGGCGTCGCCGCTGCGGCACAGGCGTACTACGGCAAATTGCTCGGTGAATTGACACTGCCGGAAGCGGCGATGATTGCGGGTTTACCCAAGGCACCATCGGACCTAAACCCTATCCAGAACCCGCAGCGTGCGCTGGAACGGCGCAATTACGTGTTGATGCGGATGCGCGAGGTCGGCTACATCGACGACGTCGTTTTGGCGGCCGCGGTGGCCACGCCTGAAGCTGCACGAATCCACGAGTTGCCGATTGAACTGGAAGCACCCTACGTTGCCGAGATGGCGCGCATTGAAGCCGAGCAACTGCTGGGTAGCGAGGAGGCACTGACAGGCGGCTATTCCGTCTACACGACCATCGACTCAAACTTGCAGTTGGCCGCCAACTCGGCGCTGCGCACCGCCTTGAGCGACTACGAAGAACGCCATGGCTATCGTGGTCCGGAAGCGCATGTCAGCCTAGAGGGCGAAGCCCCCGATGCGATAGCGCTACGCGTGCTCAAAGGGCTTTCGGTTACCGGCGGGCTGTTGCCCGCACTGGTCGTTTCGGTGAGCCCTGAAGAAGCTGAACTTCGGCTGCAGGACGGCAGTTCAGGCACGCTGGCATTTGCCCAGTCCGATTGGGCGCGCCGTTATGTATCGGCGGATGAACGGGGCGCGTGGCCCAAGAAGCTCACGGATGTGCTCAAAGCCGGAGACATCATTCGCGTACGTGTAACCCCGGAAGGTGACTGGCGCTTAGCGCAGCTACCGACCGTGCAAGGCGCGCTGGTCGGTTTGGACCCTGAGAATGGCAGCATACGAGCGCTCATCGGCGGCTTCAGCTTTGGGCGCAGCAAGTTCAACCGCGCCACGCAGAGCGAGCGCAATCCGGGGTCCAGCTTTAAACCCTTTGTTTATTCAGCCGCTTTTGAAAAAGGATTTACCGCCGCCTCGATCGTCAATGACGCGCCACTCGTTTACGAAATTCCCGGTGTGGAAAAAGCCTGGCGCCCACAGAACGACAACCAAACCTTCAGTGGACCGATTCGTTTACGCGAAGCGATGGTGCGTTCGAAAAACTTGGTTTCAATCCGGATACTCGACGCCGTTGGTGTCGGATATGCGCGAGCGTACATTGAGCGTTTCGGCTTTGATCCCAAACGATTGCCAGAAAACCTGTCACTGGCGCTTGGCACCGCGTCAGCGCCGCCACTGACGATGGCGCGCGGATATGCCGTGTTTGCCAATGGCGGCTTTCGTATTGATCCTTTCCTGATCGACCGCATTGATGATAGTCGAGCTCAAACAGTGCATCGCACCCAGCCTGCAGTCGCTTGCGCACAGTGTCCCGAACGGATCGCCGAGGAGTTTGCCCTGGATCCGCCATTGCTGTCACCTGAGGTGGCTGAGGTGGAGTCAGGCTCGCCAAGCACGGATGCAGAAATGACGGCGGCGATCAAACTGGCGCCGCGCGCAATTGATGGTCGAAACGCCTATTTGATTACCTCGCTGTTGATGGATGTGGTCAAGCGCGGGACTGGGCGCAAGGCGATGGAATTGGGCCGCGAGGACTTGGCAGGCAAAACCGGCACCACCAACGAGCATCGAGACGCTTGGTTTTCTGGTTTCAACCAAAGCCTCGTCGCCACCGCGTGGATGGGATTTGATGATTTTTCGACGCTGGGCGATGGTGAATTTGCAGCCAAAACCGCGCTACCCATGTGGATCAGCTTTATGGGCGCCGCCTTGCAAGATGTGCCGCAAACACTGCCCGCAATGCCCACCGGCATCACCACCGCGCGCATCAACAAAGGTAGCGGTCAACTGACCTCAGCATCCGATCCGGCCGCGATCATGGAGACTTTTCGCGTCGAGGATCTGGATCGACTCGGTCGGGGCTCGGCAAGCAGTGGCCGCCAGGACCCGTACGAAGTATTTTGAACGCAATCTTCGGCCCCGGCATGGACTTAGTCTTGAGCGCGCAATTGGGCGACGCATTGCAAGCCATGCACGTATTGCACAGGTTTGACCCGCGGCTTACCGGCAGCCTCGCCGCGGGTATCGCCGATCGGCAACAGGCCATCGTGCTGCATGTGCGCGCCGAACATGCTGACGACGTGCGCATGGCGTTAGACGAACACGCAATCCCGGTGCGAATGCTACAAACGAAATTGCATTTTCCGCGCGCTGCAACGCAGGCGTTGCCCGGCCTGAGCTTCATAGCCGGGCAACAGGAATTTGTCATTTGGGTGTTTAGTGAAGCGCAGTTCAGACAACGACTGCGTGTCGGCACCGACCCTGAACCGGCCTACCGTTTAAGCTATGCCGCCGTGCAGCGACTGCGCGACGCCCTTGCGGCAGCGGACACTCACGGCAATCGCCATTCGTCTGGCGACCGCCGCGAGGAATCTGTCGATCTGCTTAAGCGCGCTCGTTGAGTGGCACGTAGTCGCGCGCTGCCGAACCCACGTAAATCTGACGGGGTCGACCGATCTTGACTTCGCCGCCTTGATTTTGCTCCAGCCAATGCGCAATCCAACCGGAAGTTCGCGCAATGGCGAACATCACAGTGAACATTTCGACCGGAATGTTAAGCGCTTTGTAGATGATGCCCGAGTAAAAATCGACGTTCGGGTAGAGCTTGCGTTCGATGAAGTACTCGTCCTTCAACGCCACATCTTCCAAGGCCATCGCAACATCCAGCAGTGGATCGTGAATACCTAGCTCATTCAACACCTTATAGCACATTTCGCGAATGATCTTGGCACGCGGATCGAAGTTCTTGTAGACCCGGTGGCCAAATCCCATCAAACGGAAGTTGTCGTTCTTGTCTTTGGCTCGCGCTACCGCTCTGGCAACGTTCGACTTATCGCCAATCTCAGTCAACATCTTCAGCACAGCTTCGTTAGCCCCACCGTGCGCCGGGCCCCACAATGCAGCAATACCCCCGGCGATACAGGCAATCGGGTTGGCCCCCGTCGAACCGACCATACGCACCGTGGATGTCGACGCGTTTTGTTCGTGATCGGCATGCAAAATGAACAGTAGGTCCAAGGCTTTGGCTGCAATTGGATTCACGTGGTACGGTTCCGCCGGCACCCCAAACATCATGTCTAGGAAACGCGAGCAATAGTCCAGGCTGTTTTTCGGGTACACATATGGCTGACCCACCGAATGTTTGTAACAGGCGGCAGCCAGCGTGGGCAGTTTGGCGATCAGGCGAATCGCCGTGATCATGCGGTGCGCTGAATTTTCCGGATCAAGCGAATCGTGATAGAAGGCAGCCAGCGACCCAGCGATGCCGACCATCATCGCCATCGGGTGGGCGTTGTAGTGAAAGCCATTCATAAACAACTTCAGCGACTCATGAATCATCGTGTGATGAGTCACGTGGTGCTCGAAGTCACTAAATTGCGCTGGGCTGGGCAAATCCCCGTAAATCAACAGGTACGCAACTTCCAGGAAACTAGAATGCTGTGCCAACTGTTCAATAGGGTAACCGCGATACAGCAAGATGCCCTGATCGCCGTCAATGTAGGTGATTGCACTTTTGGTTGAACAGGTGGAAACAAAACCGGGATCAAAGGTAAATAACCCGAGATCCTTGTTGAGCCGGGCAATATCAATAGCCGAATCCCCCAAAATGCCGGAAACGATCGGCATTTCGGCGGTTTTGCCAGTGCGTGAGTCGGTGATGGCAACGGTGTTGGACATGAATCTACTCCGGGGACGGGTCGACATCCCTGCCGCGATTGGCGGCCACCGCAGACGTCGATAGCTGAGTCGGTCGTTTCACGGTTTGATCGATCGCGAATATGCAGCACACGCGACAGACCGCACTGCGGCATTCGGCGGCAGTGCAGCCTAAGATTATGACACAGCGACTCAGCGATCCTGCCGCCCAAGACCAAACGTCAAGATGCGTGACAAGAGTTCTATCGGTAATTTAGCTCGCAGAAAAGGCCAACAATCCGCGCGCTCATTAAAAAAACAAAGCCCCCGGCGCCTTTGGGCACCAGGGGATCGTTTGTCGCCTAGTTCAGTTTAAAACGGCGGGGCCGATACGCGGCCGCGCGACCGCTTTACTTCTGGCCGTAGCGCTTGCGGAACTTGTCGACGCGACCACCGGTATCAAGCGATTTGTGCTTGCCCGTGTAGAACGGGTGCGACTTGCTCGATACGTCAATCTTGATCAACGGATATTCCTTGCCGTCGGTCCACTTGATCGTCTCTTTGGACTTCTTAGTAGAACGCGTCAGGAATGCGAAGTCAGTGGTCATGTCCTGGAACACAACTTCGAAATACTTCGGATGAATATCGGCTTTCATGGCTACGCCTCTCCTGGCGGAACATAAGCAGCGAGCC
>CAZLSB010000139.1:3314-10556 GCA_964561825.1 uncultured Xanthomonas sp. | reverse complement strand
CTTAAGCCACACAACGCATCTCACGCGCAAAGTCCGACAGCCTGCCAGGCGCGGGTTTTAAACCCGCTTGCTTGAGGGAAACAAATTGCCCTGTTTCAACGGAATGGTGCTTTCGCCATCGAACACCCGTTTGAATTCGGCCCGCGATACAGACACATAGCGTTCATTGCCGCCAATTTCGACTTGTGCACCTTGGGTCACTGCGCGCCCGGAATCATCGACACGTACGACCATAGTTGCCTTGCGGCCGGTGTGACAAATGGTCTTAATCTCGGTAATGGAATCGGCCCACGCCAGTAAGTATTGGCTGCCTTCGAATAACTCGCCCTGAAAATCGGTGCGTAAGCCGTAGGCCAACACCGGGATATGGTGTTTATCGACGATATCGGTCAACTGCCAGACTTGCGCTTTGCTGAGAAACTGCGCTTCGTCGACCAGCACACAATGCAATGGTCCATTTGCAGAAATATCGGCACTCACGCGCGCTAACAGATCATCTTCTCGATCAAACACCTGGCCGTCGGCGGCCAGTCCAATGCGTGAACGCACTTGACCCACCGCGTAGCGATTATCAATACGCGGCGTGTAAATACGCGTACGCATGCCCCGTTCGGTGTAATTGTGCGCGCTTTGCAGCAAGACGGTGGTCTTACCGGCATTCATCGCCGAATAGTAGAAATAGAGTTTGGCCATACGGACCGAGTGTAAAGTGTGCCGATTTGGCGGCTGGCGACGATGTGATCGCAGCGCGCGCCGCAGACGGACCATCGCCGCCAGCTGGCGCGGGCAAAAGTACCCGAAGTGAACCTACACGTCCAATGCACTTAAGGCTGGACCGCAACCTTGCAAGTCAGTAGCCTTCGGCGGCAACGGAGGTGGTATGGCCCAGAATAAGTTCGTCAATCCGTACATTGAGCGGGGCAAGCGCGCTGAGGCGACGAAGAAGATCACGGTAACCATCCCGGTGCACGTGCTTAAGTTGTTGACCGACGAAAGAACCCGTCGGCAAATCAAGAAGTTACGACACGGCACGATCTCTGAGCTGCTGACCGAGGCATTTTTGCACGCCTACACCGGGCAACCTTTGCCAATCGATGAGGAGTTGGCAAAACCGGAGTGAGCAGCCTGGGCGATTGGTGGCGTGCCAAGCATGCGACTCAAGCCAGTTGTTCGGCGGCGCGCGTAGGCTCGGCAATGCATGTAGTGGCGAATCCCAGTCGTAGAACGGTCCAACCGGCCAAGGTGGCGATAGTCATTCCCGTTGGACCTGGCGATCGAAGTTGGCGAGAACTGATCGACTTGCTCGATCGCCTAGCGCCCTCGCTACCGCGCCGCTTGGTTTTTGCCCTGGGTGATTTGCAGGGCCGGCCGCGCCAGCCCAGCGAACGCTGGACCGAATCTGTGCGTGGTCGCGCGCGTCAACAAAACGCCGGCGCTGCGGGCGCAGATCAGGACTGGCTGTGGTTTTTGCATGCCGATAGCAGACCGAGCGCGCACACATTGCAGGCGCTCTTTGAGTTCATCGATAGCGGCGTCGATGCGCTCGGTTATTTCGATTTGCGTTTCGCCAACGATGGCCCGCCGTTGATGTGGCTGACCGAGATGGGCGTGCGTTTGCGCTGTCGATGGGCGGCTTTGCCATTCGGAGACCAAGGCTTAGTGCTGCGCGCCGCGCGCTTCTACGAGTTGGGCGGCTTTGATGAAATGCGCACCTTTGGCGAGGATCACGCGCTGGTTTGGCAGGCCAAACGCCAGGGCTTGCCGATTCAACGCATTCCGGCGCCATTGTTCACCAGCGCGCGCAAGTATCGCAAGCACGGTTGGCTAGCCACCACTTGGCGACATCAGCGTCTGACTTGGCAACAGGTCAGGGAAGAGACTAAAGCCTAATGAGCGCCAGCATTGGTGTCGCGGTATTCGTCAAAACCTCCGCCTTAAGCCCGGTAAAAACGCGCCTCGCCAGCGCCATCGGCCAAGCTGCCGCGCTAGAGATTTTTCGCGCCAGTGTCAGTTGTGTGCGTGCCAGCGTCAGCTTGGCTTCGCAACGTTGCTCGCTGCAACCCTACTGGGCAGTGGCGGAGGCGCAAGGGGTGAGCGCCTGGGGTGATTGGCCGGTGCTGGTGCAGGCGCAGGGCGATTTGGGTGTGCGCATGGCCGACATTTATCGGCAATTGCGCCTGCGCCATCGCGGCGCTGTGCTGCTCGGTGCGGACGCGCCCGCGCTAACGCCGTGGTTGATCGCCGATGCCTGTGCCGCGTTGGAAGCGACGCCCTCGCGCGTGATCGCGCCGACCGTCGATGGTGGTTTCATTTTGTTTGGCAGCAATCAGGATTTGCACGACGCCGATTGGTCGGCAGTGCCGTATGGTGCGCCGGACACCGCGCTGCGTTTTATCGCTGCGATTGGCGCTGCTGTGCCCGTGACGCCGCTGGCATTGCAGCAGGACCTGGACACCATTGAGGATCTTCGACAGTTGCGCCTCCATCCGCCGATTGACCCCACCGATGCGCAGCGCCACTTTTGGAGCAGAATTCCAGATTGGTTGGCGCGTGCGCGTGTCTGACTTATGTTGCAAAGCGCACGCATCGCGCCCATGTTCCATTCGCACCTGACAGCGCAATCTGCCAGCATCGTCAATCACTCTGTTGCGGAATTTCGCATGGCCAAATCGCCCAATCGCCCACCTGCGCCGCTGGCGCTAGCCGCAGACGCGCCTGCGTCAGAGCGCATACGCGCACGCATTTTGGCAACCGGACAACGGTTTCACGCCAACGACAACATTGCCGCTTTCATTGAACCGGGCGAGATTGATCAACTGCAGGACGAAGTCCAGGCGCAAATGGCGGGTGTACTGCGCGCGCTGGTCATTGATACCGATAGCGATCACAACACCCAAGACACCGCCCGGCGCGTCGCCAAAATGTATCTGAACGAGGTTTTTAAGGGCCGCTATATTCCGCCGCCGCCGGTAACTGAGTTTCCCAATGTTGAACAGTTGAACGAGTTAATGATCGTTGGGCCGATTACCGTACGCAGTGCCTGTTCACACCATTTCTGTCCAATTATGGGCCGGGTTTGGATTGGCATCATGCCCAATGAGCATTCCAATTTAATTGGTTTATCAAAATATGCGCGACTGACCGAGTGGGTGATGAGTCGTCCACAAATCCAAGAAGAAGCGGTCACACAGTTATCGTCCTTGTTGTACGACATGATGCAGCCCGACGGTTTAGCCTTGGTCATGGAAGCCGATCATTTCTGCATGCATTGGCGCGGGGTCAAAGACGATCAATCCAAAATGATCAATAGCGTCATGCGTGGCTCTTTTTTGAAAGACGCCAACTTGCGGCGCGAGTTTCTGAGCTTGATCCCACGTAATCGTTCTTGAGGAATGCCGCTATGTTGGTCCGTTTGTTATATGCCAGTCGCACAAAAACCAAACCGACGCCGAAAATAATCGAGGCCATTCTGGATTCTTCCCGCAAGCACAACCCACAAAAAGGCATCACCGGCATTTTATGCCACGGCGGTGACGTGTTTTTGCAGGTACTGGAAGGCGGGCGGGATGCGGTTAACACCTTGTACAACATCATCTCCAGCGATGCGCGCCACGAAAACGTAGTCATCTTGCATTATGAAGAAGTGACCGAACGGCGCTTTGCCGGTTGGACGATGGGTCAAGTCAATTTATCCAAGATCAATCCTTCATTGCTGCTGAAATACTCAGAGCGCGCGATGCTTGATCCCTTTGCGGTGTCCGGCAAGGTATCGATGGCGCTGCTGGAAGAGCTGATCGCGACCGCATCGATCCTGGGACGCGCCTCGTGTCAGGGCAGTAACGAGGCCTGAGAGGGGTAGGCTGGTGGTGTGATTTTCAGGAGTGGGTGTCCGTCTTTAACGAGCGCAAAGCAGCACAGATGGCGGCATTTTTTTTTTACGCGCCCGGCCAGAGGATGTCGCACCTGAAGCTCATGAAGCTCCTTTATTTGGCGGAGCGCGAAGCAGTTCGTAAATTGGCTGGCCAATGGCTGGCGACCGCTTGGTATCGATGCCGCATGGCCCAGTGCTATCGAGGACGCTCAACCTCATGGACGGCGACATCGAGTCTCAGCCTGGGGGCTGGGAAGATTGGATGTCCGCCAAGGATAACCACCAGTTGGCGCTGCGCCATGCGCACCACGCGCCGAATCAAAGTGCTAAAAAGTCAAAATAATCATGGCTTTACGGGCGATGGGAAGCGGTCAACTGAGGTTTTTAGTCACTAACCAATTCAGTCTTGACAAATCATGCGAAGACTTTTGTGTGTTTGGTTCCCGCTCGTCCGGCTTAGGTTCAACCCGCATGTTTCATAAATTGCACGCGCCCGCGCTTGTCTATTGGCCGCACAAGGACATCCTCAGTCGGCCATATAGCCCGATATGCCGCTTCTTCGGAAAGTCCCCTGTGCAACCAATATCCTGCGCGATCATCGCGCGAATTCATGAAACAGGCGGGTTAACCCGATGACCCCCGAGCAGCGCGCCGACAATGTTCGCGGCATTGTCCTGATGATCATTGCGGTCGGCGCATTCGCGATGATGGATGCGGCGCTAAAGCAGCTCACGCCTCACTATCCGGCCACCCAAGTTGCCGCCTTGCGTGGTTATGCCTCGCTGCCGGTGGTGCTGGTGTGGGCTTTGGTGTTGGGCTCGCGAGCGCGATTGTTTGAGGTGCGTTGGTCTTTGCACCTACTGCGTGGCGCCATTGGCATTCTGATGCTCAGCAGTTTTGCCTTTGGGCTGCGCACGCTGCCGTTGTCGGAGGCCTATTCGATCTTCTTTTTTGCGCCGTTGCTGATTACCGCAATGGCGGCACCCTTGCTCGGCGAACAGGTCAGCGCCAATCGCTGGTGGGCCATCGCGATTGGCATGCTCGGTGTGCTGGTCGTGTTGCGCCCGATGGGCAGCGAGCTGCTGTCGATCGGCGGTGTCGCGGTGCTGATTTCGACCGCCTGTTACGCGGTCAGCGCGATTACGGCGCGCGTTTTGGGGCGCACCGACACCTCGGTTTCGATGGTGTTTTGGCTGATGTTCATGGTCGCGATTGGCGCCACCGCATTGACCGGTAGCGACTGGCGACCCATTCAAGCCGCGCACGGTTGGGCGCTTTTGGCGATCGCCATCACCGGTTCCATCGGTCAATACGCGGTAACCGAGGCGTTCAAACGCGGCCAGGCCTCGGTGATTGCGCCGTTCGAATACACCGCGCTGGCCTGGGGATTGGGCCTGGACTGGGTGTTCTGGCAGGTTTTGCCCCAACCCATCGTGATGCTGGGCGCGGGCATTGTGGTGGCCAGTGGTTTGTTCTTATTGTGGAGCGAACGGCGGCGCGCGGTGTCAAACGGCTGAGCTTGACCGGCTGCAACCGCGGCGCCGTTCAGCGCCGCATCGCGCGTCCGGTTCATTCGAAGCCGTTGGCAAAACCGATCCAGCCGACCTGTCCGGAACAGAAGCGTGCCGTGGCCACTTGCCAACGCCCGTCGCCGCCGGAGACCGTGCCGCGTGCGATGGCGTGCTGGTTGGAGATCCAGAAACAGCCATCCACCGGATCTACCGATGCACCCGAATAATCGCCCCAGCGGTTGGCCGCGCCGCCCAAAGTACGCACATAAAAATCCGTGCCGGATCGCAAAATTTGGCTGGCTCGTGTAGTGCCGGCAGGATCGGCTGCCGCACGCCACGTGTAAGCCGAGGACGGAAAAATCGCGCTACCCACCACACTGAAGCCAATCGCCAAATCCCCAGCGGCGTTAACCGCGATGGCCGGGAAAAACGTATGGGCATTCGCTGTGAGCTCATCGCCCCCCACTTTGCCAAAGTCGGCGCGGGATAGCGCCGCAATGTTGGAGGTGCTGATGCGGCCCCACCATGCGGCGTTTTCGGCCGCATCCGCTGCCGCCACCGGTGGCCTGGATGAGAACGCAAAGTACAGTTGGTTATTGCGCCACACCGCTTGCAGTGTGCGGCGGTCATTAGTGGCCAGCGTGGTGGCCGTGCCGCTTTGTGGAGCAGCGCCTGAATTGGATTGCAGCAGTTGCCCCAAACCGATGAACTGCACGTTGAGGGTCGGCGTGGTCAGCGGCGTATCAATGCGGGTCACCTGAACCGCTGATTCGGCACCGCCGTTGATGGTCACGCCCGAAAAACCCACCATGAACGTTCCAACCGAACCGGCCGGCGCGGTGCCGTAAATCTCCGCCGGCTGTAAGGTCACATTCAAGCCACCACTGCCGGGCGGCGCCGGATTGATGATGTTAGCGAGCACCGCGCTGCCGTTATAAAAGCTCTTGCTGAGAATAAACAGCCGAGTTTCTCCGCAGTTAGCGTTATCGCTGAGTCGAAAATAGTTGCCAGTGATATAAACCGCCTCTTCATCTACAGCAAAGCCCGGGTAGTCAAACCAGCAGTTGTTGGCGGCGATAATCTGTAGCGCTGGAATGCGCGCTAAAAACCAACTGCCGGTTGGATCATTGGTGGCGCTCACCGCAACAAATAGCGCTGAATTTGCCGCCGTTTTTTCCAGAGTCACAATCAGCCAGCGGTTACTAAAACTGTCAAACAACACTTTGGGGTCAAAGGTCGCATTCACCGGCCCAACGAAACCGTTGGCGGTAAAGAAACTGCGCAGTGAACTCTGAAATACTGAAGCACCGGTCGTTTTGTTATGCATCCGCACTAGCACATTAGTGACATTGACGACATGCGCAGGACCCGCCGCAGTATGCGTGTCGGGCGGGATGAACAGCCCGCTAGCCAAGGTCTGGTTGTCATCAAAACCGGACGAATTGAAAACCAACAGCGGCGCGTTTTTGGCGTCCTTCGCTGGCGCGGTGCTGGGCGGCAGCGTGTCTAACGCCGGATCGTTTGGACCAAGCACGTCCGCCGGGCCTGCACCAACGCCCTTCGGATAGGGCGGTGGACCACGACGCAGCGGGTCTGCCACTTCTGGTGGACCCACATCCATGGCGCTGCGGGTCACCTCAAATCTGGGCTCAATCAAGCGCAACTCAACGTCGACCGGTATACCGTTGATACGATCCGAGGCGATCAATGGTGATCCCGGCAGTTTGACTTCAACCGGTGCCGCGCTGTTGCCACGCGCGGGCGGTTGATCCCCTTGCCAGTACCAGACACCAACGATGCAACCCATGACCAGCACAATCCACAACAGCCGACTAACCATGGGAGTCTCCCTAGTTTTTG
>CAZLSB010000139.1:0-3214 GCA_964561825.1 uncultured Xanthomonas sp. | reverse complement strand
ATGACCAGCACAATCCACAACAGCCGACTAACCATGGGAGTCTCCCTAGTTTTTGCGGGCCATAGTGTACAAGTTGATTTGTATCGGTTTCATCCAGATCGGCTCAGGCAAAGATCGCTAGCAAGCACCTATCGTTCACCTGCGTCCATTAGACTGCGCGCCTTCCTCTGATCTAGGTGCCCGGTCGATGACTAACTGGACGATTGCCGATGCCCGCCACACCTACAGCGTGCCGCATTGGTCCGAAGGCTATGTGGATATCGACGCTGCCGGTCGGGTGGTGGTGCGCCCGCAAGGTGAGGGCGCTGGCAGCGTTGCGCTGCCGGAGGTCATCGAGGCGGCGCGCCGGCAGGGCTTGCGTATCCCGCTCTTGCTGCGCTTTCCGCAAATTCTGGGCAATCGTTTGCAGCGCCTGCAAATGGCGTTCGCGCAGGCGATGCACGAGCGTCATTTTGATGGCGGTTATACGGCGGTATTCCCGATCAAGGTCAACCAGCAGCGCGCGGTGGTATCCGAGTTAGTACGCACCGGCGTCAGCGGTTTTGGACTCGAAGCAGGCAGCAAACCGGAGTTAATGACGGTGCTGGCCATGAGCCGTGGTGGCATGGTCATTTGCAATGGCTACAAAGACCGCGAGTACATTCGACTGGCGCTCATCGGCCGCAAGCTGGGGCTCGATGTGTATATCGTCATTGAAAAAGCCAATGAGTTGCAGCTGGTCATTGAAGAGGCCGCCAAACTCGGCGTACAGCCCTTGTTGGGCGTGCGTATGCGCTTGGTTTCCATTGGTGCAGGTAAATGGCAAAACACCGGCGGCGATAAAGCCAAGTTTGGTTTGATGCCACGCCAGGTTTTGGAATTATCAGCCGCGCTCAAACAGGCGGGGTTCGGTGATGCGCTAAAACTCCTGCATTTTCACATGGGCTCGCAGATTTCCAATGTGCGTGATATTGCCCAAGGCATGCGCGAGGCAACCCGTTATTTTGTTGAATTGTCCAAACTCGGCCATCAAATCAGCCATGTGGATGTAGGTGGAGGTTTGGGTGTGGATTACGAAGGCACGCGCTCGCGGAGTTTTTGTTCCATGAACTATGGTTTGGAGCAATACGCGCAAAGTATCGTCGCCCCGCTGGCTGAGGCCTGCGCGGAGCATGGTTTGACCCACCCGTGCATCATCACCGAATCTGGCCGCGCGCTGACCGCGCACCACGCGGTGATGGTGACCGACGTCACCGCGGTCGAGCGCATGCCGGAGGGCGATGCCAATGCGGGCGCCGAAGGTCATTCTAATGCGCTCAAACACTTGCGCGAGCTGCACGCCGATTTGGATCGCCGGCCGCTGCTCGAGTTGTATCACGAAGCGCAGCACTATCAACTGGAAGGCCACACGCTATTTGCGCATGGCGCCATCGATTTGGCGGAGCGCGCAGCGCTGGACGATGTCTATTACGCCATCGTGCACGCGGTCTTAGCGCGTTTGCACGGCGATAGCCGCGGTCAACAACAAGCGATTGGGGAATTAACCGAAAAGTTGGCGGATAAGTTCTTTATTAATTTGTCGATCTTTCAGTCGATGCCGGATATTTGGGCTCTGGAGCAGGTCTTTCCAATTATGCCGCTTGATGGACTACAGGAACGCCCAAGCCGACGCGCGGTATTGGAGGACCTGACCTGCGATTCAGACGGTCGCATCGATCATTATGTCGATAGCGAAAGTTTGCAGAGTACCTTGCCGGTGCACGCGCCTATCGAAGGTCGACCCTATTACCTTGGGGTGTTTATGGTGGGTGCCTATCAAGAGACCCTCGGTGATATCCATAACCTATTTGGTGATACCGATAGTGCCAGCGTGCGTTTGACCGACAGCGGATTTGAATTGGAAAGTGCGCGGCAGGGCGATACCACTGACGAATTGCTGCGCTATGTAGGTTATGACATCGACCAACTGCGCATGGCGTATCGCGCGAAAATCGCCGCCGCCGGGCTGGATCCAGCGGACGCCAAACGCGTGGCTGAATCATTGGAATCGGGATTATCGGGTTATACCTATTTGCATGATGAGTAAGGACCCTTCGATGCGCTGTTCTTTGGTGGGATTAGGTGCCATGGGCGCACCGATGGCGCGCCATTTGGCGGCGCGCGGTTTATTGGTTGCGGTTTGGAATCGCACGCAGGCCAAGGCCGCGGCGTTGGCAGACGAGTTGCACGTTGCTGCGCCTGCCGATTTAGCCGCGCTCGCCGCGCTGAGCGATCTAGTTTTCGTTTGCGTTTCTGCCGATGCCGATGTGCGTGCGGTGGTTGCGGCTTTGCGCCCTGGTTTGCGGGCGGGTTGCATCGTGGTCGACACCTCCACGGTGAGCATGCAGACCGCGACTGACCTAGCCGCTGACCTCACCAAGATCGGCGTCGATTTTCTCGATGCACCGCTCACCGGTGGTGTCGAAGGCGCGCGCCTTGGTCGATTAAGTGTGATGGTCGGCGGCGACCAAGCCGTGTTGGATCGCGCTGAGCAGGCGTTTTTGGCCTTTGCGCTACGCGTCACGCGGATGGGACCGGTTGGCGCCGGTCAAGCAACTAAAGCCGTCAATCAGGTGATGATCGGCGGCATCGCGCAAGGCGTCTGCGAAGCGCTGGCTTTCGGCGAGGCGCTCGGTCTGCCGCGTGAATCCTTGCTGGCGGTGCTGACCGCCGGTGCGGCAAACAGCTGGTTTCTGGAAAAACGTGGCCAGAGCATGCTCGAAGGCCGTTTTGACTCGGGCTTCAAACTGGCCCTGTTGCACAAAGACTTAGGCATCGTGCAAGCGATGGCCGCGCAACTGGGCGCCAGCTTGCCCAGCGTGGACGCCGCCCACGCCGACTACGGCCAACTGCTGAGTGAGGGTCGTGGAGACGATGAAATCTCGTCGTTGATTCGCATCAAACGCCGGCTGTTTGAGCAGCAATCGAAAGCTTGAACTAGCAGCCGGTCGGACTTTCCTCGCGAGTGCGCCGGAAGTCCTTTTGGCGATCATTTCTAACCATTTTCGAATTGATTTTGAAGGCTATGGCTCTACTTTCGTGTCTGCGCTATGCCAAAAGGCCGTCCGGCCCTGCGGGTTGCGCGTCGCAACGGCGTCTGCGCTGCGACTCTTGCCAATGGAAGAGCCATTGGCTGCGCACCGCGCCTTGCATCCGTCCAGCCAACGCATCTCACGCGCAAAGTCTGAAAGGCTGC
>CAZLSB010000138.1:0-10584 GCA_964561825.1 uncultured Xanthomonas sp. | reverse complement strand
GCCAATTACATGGCTTCCTGGGTCGCGCGCGTGGAGCGGGTCGGTAACTTGAATTATCCAGACGAGGCCCGTCGCCGCAATTTAAATGGCAGCTTGGTGCTAACGGTTGCGATTCGCAAGAACGGCAGCTTAGAACGCATCGACATCATTCGCTCGTCCGGTCAGCCAGTTTTGGATGAAGCTGCGACTCGCATCGTTGAGCTCTCGGCGCCGTTCTCGACCGTGCCGAAAGGCGAGGATGAAATTGATATCTTGCACATTACCCGAACTTGGCAATTCGTGGCAGGCGACATCAAAATGCGCTGAGGCGATGACCCGTCATGACCGAATCAGGAAATGACGGGGCTAACTTTTGCCCGTTGCGGGCCAAAGGCTACACGAACCCCAGATTCGGCGATGCAAAGTTAGGTAGATTAGGGAATACAGTGCTGACTTGCGTATTGTCCAAACCCATCCAGTTGGCCAAAGTAGCACCCATCTGGTCAAAGGCCGTGGTGGGAATCATTTGACCGCGACTGAAACTGTCCGGGCCATTGAGGGTGAGATCAGGGAAGGTGCCGTAGAGGCGAGCGCTGGTGGCGCTACCGCCGTTGACCGCACCGCCCATGATCAACTGCGTTCCACCCCACGCATGGTCACTGCCGTCACCGTTTGAATTGAGTGTGCGTGCGAATTCACTCATCGTGAAAGTCGTCACGCTGTTTTCGACACCCATTTCTACCAGCGACTGATAAAAAGACCCGAGCGCGCGTGAAATGCGCCGCAACAAACGCGGCTGACCGCCATCCGGCATTTGCGTCGCATGGGTATCAAATCCGCCCAATGAGACAAAGAAAATATTGCGCTTTTGCCCCAGTTGCGCGCGCATCTTTATTAGGCGTGCCACCATCGCCAATTGTTCAGCCAGCGAGTTACCACCGTCGAGGGCCAAATTGTATCCTGCGACCGGCACGTTATCAGCGAGCGCGCGAAACGGCGTGGTTAATAGTGAATTATTCGGTGTGCCGCTGAGTTGCGTGCCCAACTGCCCTGCCAAGTTCATCGCTCGTCGCATGGTATCGGCATGTTCAGTCTGAAACGGACTGACCATCGATGAGCCTAACAAGGAACACAACGCAGTTTCCTGTGCGTTCAAACCGCTGGTTGCACAGGCGCGGAAATTAGCTATAGAACTGGTACCCGAACAGTTGGCGAAATTGGCACCCACGATAGTGCCAGCCAGCGGGTTGCCACCATTGGGATCGCCACAGCTCGACATTTGGTATGGGACTACTTGGATGCCGACTTGAAAACGATTGCTGCCGGCAAAAGAAACATTCATCGGGACGGTTAACGCCGGGTTGCTGCCGACGATAGGCGTATTTTGCGTGTACAACAAATCAGCAATTTGCCCGCCCCACCCGTAGCGAAAGTTGGCGGTTGCCCGGCCTTGAAACCACTGGTTCGTTTGGTCGCTGTGCGAGTACAACTGCGGCGGCTTAGGCAGACCTGGGTTACTAAAGTTCGCCTTGGTGAGTGGCACTATTAGAGTGCCGACATTGGTTATCCATGCGAGTTTGCCTTGGTTGTTTAAGGACTGCAGGCCGGGCATTTGCGTTTGCGCGCCGTAATCGTCAATCGAGGTCCAATCGGCGCAGGCCGGATGCAAACCATAGCTATGGCCCGCGGGTAGGGCGACGCCGCCCGGACCGGCCAAATTGACTGGCAATAAACTGGCCTGAGCGATACCCAGCGGTCCATTCGTGCCGGCATATATGCCACCACGCGAGGTTGAATAGATGCCATGGCGACTTGCGTCCGACGGAATCAGCCAATTGAATGAATCACTACCTCCGTTCAAGAATACACATACCAGCGCCCGATATTCCGCATCTCCGCTGGTGGCTGCCAGCGCCGACTCCATCAGCCTCAGTTGCGGAATCATCGCAAGCGCGGAGCCACCAGCTAGGGTTGCGCAAAAGTGTTTCAGGAAATCGCGACGTTGTTCTAGACGTAATTTGGACATGACGATCTCCTCAGCGCTGTACGGCAAATTCGGGGGACATAATAATCACGCGCAGTATCTCTCGGACGCGATCTACGCGAGCGCTGTCGGTTACCGGAACTGGCGTACGACTCACCATCGTCAACAACGTCGTCTGCATATTGGCTGACATCGCCCCATACATGAGCCGCAGGTTCAACTCATCTATCAACAACGCGTAGGTAATGGGATTAGCTGTTTGGATAATTTGCACATAAGGATCTAACTGCACGCATGGCCTCGTCACAGTCGTACACGACGCTAACCCTGTCACAAAGTACCAGCCACCGTCGGCGGCTCTATTTTGAATCGTATTATTCATTCGCGTCACACTAGACTCATTCAGGATCTGAAACTCAGGCGAGTACAGATCGGCGTTCTGCAGTGCGCCTGGGTTTTGATAATCCGGCTCGTAGAAGTTGAATACGGTGGGCGAGTTATAAGCTCGCTGGCCGAAGCTGCCGTCGAATCCTAAAGACATGCTGACATTGCCAATGTTGGTGCCGATGTCAGGTTGGCCCGCAATGACATCCAAAGCACGCCAGACTGCAGACATTCTTAACACGGGCTCTCGCACCTTGCCCGCACTAACTGCTGGCGCTGCGCGCGCTTCACTGTCCAACAAGATGGCACGTAACACCGCGGCTAAGTCGCCTCGCACGCCTTGTCCATTGTCATTAAATACTGTCGCGACGCGTTGAATATAGGCTGGCGATGGGTTGCTGCTAACGAAGCGTTGAATAAGTTGTCGGCTGATAACAGGGGCAACTGTGGCGTGATTAGCAATGTGATTCAATGCTAAATCGATGTCTTGCTGGCAGCCCGCTTGAGTATTACTTGCCGCCGGCATCACCAAATTGTCGAACAACGTCTTGGTGGCATTATCGTGGTAGGTGACACCGCTGGCACTATAGTTTGAATTGCTCGCGCTGATCATCGGGAAACAGATCATCGGCGTTATGAGATCTGCGTTGGTGCCATTTCCAAAACTGGTGCCGGTGTAATTTGTGCGGCCGTACGATAAACCAGTGAATACGCGTGCCAAAGAACCAATAATGGTGTTGTCGTAGGTCGGAACCGGGTTACCAGCGGCCAGTTGCAGACTAAAGTCCAAATTGCGTTTGACTAATCCGAAGGAAAACAACTGCATCACTTCGCGTGCATAGTTTTCGTCGGGCAAAATAGTGGTTGGCGGTGTGCCGGTGATGTAGGCCGCGCGATTGCGCACGTAAGTCAACCATTGCCCCATGGTTGGACTCATGCTGACCTGACCCAATAAGGATCGATAGCTTCCGAAGGCGCCGCGGGTAAGGATGTCGGCGTATTCGGCGATCATTCGCGTATCGATACCGCCCGAATCAGATGTCACTAAAATCTGGCTTAACGCGAAAGCCATACGCTGACGCAGTTGATCTGGTGCGAAAACAGCTTGCGTCCACCACCGATCAACGCGATGCCCGGAGTTCAGCGAGAAACTGGGGTTGGCAACCAAGTTGTCGAGCCAAGCACGCGTAAGCGTGGCGGGCAATGAAAACTGGTGGTCCAACCATTGACCATAGCCGATGGCGCGTAGCCGCGCGATTTCCGCACGCGTGGGCCCAAAGGTGGCTTGGGTGAGAAAACGCGCGGCCTCAGCATCGCTAGCCGGCGCATCGGTCACCGTCTCAAAATTGGCCCGATAGAGCAAATCAGGCGTCTGAGCGACTGCAGGCAGTGAACCGAGCGCCAATACCGAGCTGATCGCGATGCGCGACCAAGCTTTTAAACGTCGAAACGTGATCATAGTTCCCCCGGCAATCGGTCCATCTGTGCAGTATCGGACGGTGCGTTATTGTGAACTGTGATCGGCGGCACGATGGGGCCGATTCACCCGCCATTGTGTCCGCTGGTCGGAAAGTTTGTGGCGAGTTTGCCGAGGACAACTAGGCAGTCCCTTGGCTCGCCTTCACAAAAGGCGCGATAGTATCGCCCCATGCTTATTCCTAGTTATCTCGCCAACCATTTGCTGATTGCGATGCCGGGCCTCGAAGACCCTAATTTCGCACGCGGTGTAACTTTGTTATGCCAACACAATGCTGAAGGCGCACTCGGCATCGTGGTGAACCGCTTGAGCAATTTGAAGCTGGGCGACATTTTTGAGCAAATGGACATTTCAACCTCCGTTGCTGGATTGGTCGAACAACCGGTTTACGCCGGGGGACCGGTGCAAGTCGATCGCGGTTTTGTGGTGCATGAAGCCGGTGAGTCTTTTGATTCGACCTTTCGCCTGTCAGATCAGCTCTGGGTGACGACCTCGCGCGATGCGCTGGAGGCGATCGCGCAAGGGCGCGGCCCCAAACGCGCGTTGCTGGCGCTTGGTTACGCCGGCTGGGGCGCCGGACAATTGGAACAAGAGATCAAAGACAATTCCTGGCTCAGCGTACCGAGTAGTGCGTCGATCGTGTTTGACACGCCACTGCAAGCGCGTTGGCAAGCCGCCGCCATGCTGACCGGCGTGGACATGCGCCTCATGCCCGATTACGTCGGACATGCCTGACGCTCCCGTGAGTTCTAGCGTTGGCGTCTGGCTGGGCCTGGATGTTGGCACGCGAGACCTGGGGGTCGCGTTAGGCAATGAGCTGACCGGCCGCGCTCGACCATTGAAAACGCTCGCGATGCAACCTGAGGCATTGATGTGGGCGGCGCTCGATACACTCGTTCAGGAATGGGCGCCTAGCGGGATTGTGGTTGGCCTGCCTTTGACTCGCGAGGGCGGCGAGCAAGCCATGAGCAAGCGCGCGCGGCGTTTCGCGGCCAGCGTCGAGAGTCGCTATCAGCGCAAGGTTGTGCAACACGATGAACGCGGCTCCACCCAAGTCGCCAAGCGTAGGTTTGCAGTAGAGCGCGCTGTCGGCAATGCCCGTCGTAAACATGCGGTGGATATTGACGCACACGCCGCAGCCGTCATTTTGGAGGATTACCTTGCAACTGCCGGATATTGAATCGCTGCTGGATCGATTGACGAAAGAGACACGGGCGCGCCTGGCTGAGCGCAACGTGGCTGATCCGCGCCTCATCGGAATTCACTCGGGTGGCGTTTGGCTGGCCAAACATTTGCGTGCGGCGCTAGGCTTGAGTGAGGATATTGGGGAACTCGATATCAGCTTTTATCGCGACGATTTCACCCGGGTTGGCATGCACCCCACCGTGAGGCCATCGCGGATTCCCTGGGACATTGAGGGGCGCCATTTGGTTTTGGTGGATGACGTTTTGTACAGCGGTCGGACGATCCGCGCGGCGCTCAATGAGATTTTTGACTACGGACGACCGGCGAGTGTGACGCTGGCGGTATTGATCAGCCGCAATGGCCGCGAGTTGCCGATCGAAGCCGGTGCCTGCGGTGCGCAGCTCACTTTGCCGGCCAACCAGCAGATCAAATTGCGCGGCCCAACGCCCTTGCACCTGGAAGTGCTCGAACGCCATAGCCGAGGATCTTAGTCTCCCATGAGTCTGCAACTGACCGACGAAGGGCGTCTACGGCATCTCTTGACCATCGATGGGCTGCCGCGCCGGCTGATCGAAGATTTGCTCGACGCTAGCGATGCGCTGCGCCAAGTGGCGCTGCGGGGCAACAAGAAACTGCCGTTGTTACGCGGCCGTACCATCGTCAATTTGTTCTTCGAGGCGTCCACGCGCACGCGCATGACCTTTGAGTTGGCGGCCGAACGCTTGTCCGCTGATGTGGTGAATTTGGATGTCGCCGCGTCGTCGACCAGCAAAGGCGAAAGCCTGCTGGATACGCTCGCCACATTGGAAGCGATGCATTGCGATATGTTTGTGGTGCGCCACCCGGATTCCGGCGCGGCGCATTTCATCGCCGAACACGCGGCCCCGGGCGTTGCGGTATTAAACGCCGGCGACGGCCGGCATGCGCATCCCACGCAAGCGCTACTCGACGCTTACACCATTCGTCGGCACAAATCGCGATTTGAAGATCTGACGATCGCCGTGGTGGGCGATGTGCTGCACTCGCGGGTGGCGCGTTCTGAGCTGCGCGCTTTTGGCATTTTGGGGGCCGGCGAATTGCGGGTGATCGCGCCACGCACGCTCCTTCCGCCGGCCATCGAAGAACTCGGCGTGCGCGTTTACACCGATATGGATGCGGGCATTGCCGACGCGGATGTCATTGTCATGCTGCGCCTGCAGCGCGAACGGATGCGCGGCGTGTACTTGCCGTCTGAAGGCGAATATTTCCAGCGCTATGGCTTGACCGCCGAGCGCCTTGCGCGGGCCAAACCCGATTGCATCGTCATGCACCCTGGGCCGATGAACCGCGGCATTGAAATCGCCAGCGAGGTCGCCGATGGGCCGCAATCGGTGATCCTGGAGCAAGTGTCTAACGGCTTAGCGGTACGCATGGCGGTGATGTCACACATTCTCGGCGCGCAGGTGCCGCACCTGGAAATCAGCGCATGAACCCCATCCTAATCCGCGGCGCGCAGGTGCGCTTCCCGCATTTGAATATCGATCGAGTCGCGGATGTGCTGTTTGAGCCGGGCCGCGTGTTAGGGCTAGACCCCAGCGCGGAGCAAGCGGTCGGCGCGGAGGAAGTGGATGGCCGAGGTCGCTGGCTGATTCCCGGGCTGGTCGATATGGCCGCGCGTTTGCGCGAACCCGGCGCCACCCATAAGGCCGACATCCGCTCAGAAGCAGTCGCAGCGCTGGTCAATGGCATCACCCACCTGGTGGTGCCACCCGACACCCGGCCGGTGGTCGATTCAACCGCCGTCGTTGAGCTTATTTTGCGCCGCGCGCGCGAAGGCCGCGGCGCTACCGTGCACGTGATTGGCGCACTGACGCACGATATGGGTGAAGTCAGCTTGGCCGAACTCGGCGCGCTGCGCGCGGCCGGCTGTATCGCGGTTGGCAATATCGGCCGGGCGATTGGCAATACCGACCTATTGCGCCGGGCGCTGCAGTACGCGGCATCACTGGATCTCAGCGTGCACCTGCAAGCCGTCGATCCGTGGATCGGCGTCGGTGGCGTCGCACACGAAGGCCGCGTGGCCGTGCTGCAAGGCTTGACCGGCATACCCGAAACCACCGAGACCTTGGCACTATCGCGCGATTTGATGCTGGTTGAAGAGGCCGGCGTGCGGGCCCATTTCGGGCGGCTGTCGTGTGCGCGCAGCGTGTCCATCCTGGCCGACGCCAAAGCGCGTGGCCTGCCGGTGACGGCGGATGTTGCGATGCCGCAAATCTATCTCAACGAACATGACGTGCTGCCATTTCGCGCCGATGCGCATCTGTTGCCGCCGTTGCGCAGCGTGGCTGATCGCGACGCGCTGCGCGCTGCGCTGGCTAACGGCGTGATCGATGCTGTCTGCAGCGACCACCAACCGCACGATCCGGACGCCAAGCTCAAACCCTACCCGGCCACCGAAGCTGGCGCTTCCGGGGTCGACAGCTTTTTGGGTCTGGGCCTGAAACTGGTCCACGAGGGCCTGCTCTCGCTGGAAACTTGGCTAGATCGGTGTGCGCTGGCGCCGCGGCGCATCCTGGGATTAGCGCTGCCGAGCTTGGACCATGGCGCCGTTCCCGATTTTGTCTTGCTGGATGCGCAAGCAGAACGCAGTTTGACCTCCGCCACGATGGTAAGTCGTGGCAAAAACACGCCATTTCGTGGCTGGCGTTTGCCTGGGCGGGTGGATTTGGTCGCCATTGTGGATCGCTTGTGGATACGAGAACCATGAAGACGCAGCCTGGCAATTCCGCAGACCCTAGCTTGCTTCGCTGCTTTGACGTGCGGGTTGGACGACCGAACCGCGCTGGCCCGTCTCTGCAAAAGCCGAAAAATCTGCTACCGCTGATCCTGTTGCTGGCCGCGTGCGCCAGCCCAGTGCCCAAGCCACCACCGGGCCCGCCACCACCACCGCCGCGCGACCGCGTGGCAGAACTGCGAGTAGTTGCCAGCGGCACGCGATCGACAGTTGAAGTGGCGCCCTTGCAAACTCCAGCGGTGGATATCCTGCAGAGCGACGCCGCGCATTTGGACACCCGCGGCAAACACCAGGCGGCCGCCGTCAAGATTGATCAAGCACTGCAAATTGAGCCTGACAATCCGCACTTGTGGCAGCTAAAAGCAGAAGCTCTGCTGCGTAAGGAAAAATTTCTGGATGCCGAAAAGTTGGCGATGAAGAGTTTTGATCTGGGCTCCCGAATCGGCGAGTGGTGCATGCGCAACTGGCTGACCATTGCCGAAAGCCGCGATGCGCTGGGTGATCTAACCACCTCGCAGGCAGCCCGCGCACGCGCGCAAAACTGTCCGGTACAGCCGCTGCCACGCTTTTGATGCGTTTTTCTACTGACATTTAGCCCCTACGGGGCAGCAATTTCAAACGCCCGCGAATGCGAGCCAAAGTGATGCGGTGATCCAAACGTGGGTCAGGGCTCCGACAAGCTGGCGGCGAGGCTGCGACTTAAGCTCTTGTCGGAGTGCGCTTGCGCGCGAGCGGTGCTGATCAAACACAAAAAAGCCAGGGATCGCTAGCAAGCTCGCTCCCACAGCCTGGCGTTCTGATCGCCAGCAAGCTTGCTCCCACAGAAGGCCCGGGCAGGGCATCATCTGCGGCATCCCGCCAAACGATGCGCCGCCATGTCGACAGCTGCTCCGCTTCCTACTCATTTGCCGATCTGGGCTAAGCGCCTAGCGGATTTGTATTTTGCCGGCACCTCGGCCATGTTTCTTTTGCATGGCAATACCAACGACTTGGTGCCAGTGAGCGGTGGCGATAAACCACGCTATGGCTCGCTCAATGAATTCCTAGCGACGCAACTGTTCGGACGTTTTGATTTGGTACTGGGTTATGACCTAGCGCACGGCATTCGTGCCTACGCCGGTGGTGATGCGGAGCGCCAGCGTTTGATGGTGGGCCTCATGTCGCGGCGCTTGGGTGATCCAGAAAAGCTGCCACGCGATGCGGCACAGGCTTTGTTTTTACTCGATCGTTTGGTTTTGGCCAATTTGACCACCAAAGAGGCGGATCGTATTCGCATTGCGATTGTTTTTGATTTTGCGTCATTTGTAGTGCCGGATCAGGAGCGTGGTGGTGCCGCCACGGCGACCAATCTGGTGACGATGTTGAAATGGGCGGCCAATCCCTATGTCAAACGCAGCAATCTCGCGTTTGTCCTCGTTGATGAACGGCTGGGCGATTTGCATGATCGCTTGGTGGGCTCGCCGCATGTCAATGCAATCGAAATCACCTTGCCGGATGAGTCTGAGCGCTTACGGTTCTTGCAAACCATCACAGACGGTGTTGATGTGGCTGCTTTTTCTGATTTCACCGTGCAATCACTGGCGCAATTAACTGCCGCAGTGACGCTAGCCGATCTGGCGGTATTGGTTGAAAGCGCTAGACGCAGCGGTGAACGTCTGGATGAAAAACGCTTCAAAGCGCGCAAGAAAATACTTATTGAACGCCAAGCGCAGGGTTTACTGGAGTTTATTGAGCCCAAATATGGTTTAGAGCGCGTGGTGGGTCACGATGCGGCGAAAAAACGTCTGCTCGATGACGCCGAAATAATCCGCCGCGGCCGGATGGACGTCGCGCCGATGGGTTATTTATTTAACGGGCCAGTGGGCACCGGTAAAACATTTTTGGCCACCTGTTTGGCCGGATCTATCGGTATTCCGTGCGTCAAAATGAAGAATTTTCGCAGCAAATATGTCGGTGAAACTGAAGCCAATCTGGAGCGCGTATTAGGCGTGTTGCGCGGCATGGGCCCGGTGATGGTCATTATTGACGAGGCCGATACCATGCTTGGCCAGCGCGAGCAAGGTGGCGATTCCGGTGTCGGTTCGCGCGTATTCGGCATGATCGCCAATGCCATGGGCGACACCGATTACCGCGGCAAAATCGTCTGGATGCTGCTCACCGCCCGCCCGGATTTGTTGCCCATCGACATCAAGCGCCAAGGCCGCGCGGAGATCCATATTCCGTTGTTTTATCCGCAAACGCAGGATGAAATCCGCAGCTATTTCGTGGTGATCGCGAAGAAATTTGGCGCCGCGTTGGCCGCTGAAGATGTGCCTGACGTGCCATACGTTGGCGATATCTCCGGCGCCGACATCGAAGCCTTGGTGGGCCGCGCCTGGCGCGAAGCGCTGCTGGCCGGCGAGGAAAAACTCGGCAAGGATCGCCTCAAGGCCACTTTTGAAGGTTTTTTGCCATCCACCCAATCCTTAGAACGCGAAATGCAGGAAATCGCCGCGATTATCGAATGCACCGACCGCGCCTTTTTGGTACCCAGCGCATTGAAAATGCTGGAAGACCACGGCAATCGCGAAGGTTTGCAATTGCGGTTCAAAGAGATTATGCGGTTATTGGGGAAAAGTTGAGATTACGCCAGGCCTGAGGGGTGCGAGTCAAAGTGATGTGGTGATTGTGGGAGCGAGCTTGCGCGCGGCGCTGATGAGGACACCGTGGCACCGATCGCGAGGCCATCCAGAGACGTTGGCGGCTGGGGCGAACGTCCCTTTATTGCCGCGGTCGCTTTAGGCTCCCTCGCAAAGACGAGTC
>CAZLSB010000137.1:10553-10855 GCA_964561825.1 uncultured Xanthomonas sp. | reverse complement strand
GGGCATCAGTGATCGTGACCGACACATCAGCGGAGGTGCTGACCGTGGTGGTCACGCTCGCCGTATTGTTGGCCGGATTGGTATCAGTGGTGGTGGACGTTGACGTTGCGGTGGCGTTGAGCGTCGCGCCGCTCACTGCGTTGGCCGGAACCGCGGCGACGATGGTCGCCGTGGCAGCGGCGGAGACAGCGGTGGTGCCGGCGAAGGTGCAGACGACCGGGGTGACGAGGTTGCAGACGCCACCGGGGCTAGCCGTCGCCGAGACGAAGGTGGTGCCAGCCGGCAGCGGCAGGGTGATGACG
>CAZLSB010000137.1:7574-10543 GCA_964561825.1 uncultured Xanthomonas sp. | reverse complement strand
TGATGACGATACCGTCAGCGCCGGCCGGGCCGTTGTTGGTGGCCGTTGCGGTGTAGGTCACGTTGGCACCGGCATTCACCGGATCCGGGGTATCACTCAGGACCAGCACCACATCGGTGCCCGCGCTCAAGTTGCTGCCGGTCAGCGAATCAATCTGAACCACGCCGCTCGCGACCGAGCTGTCCGTCGCCATGCGCCAGCGGAATTGCACCGTGTTGCCGACCGTGGCACTGGCCGGCAGCAGGTAAACCGACTGGATGAATGCAGCCTGCGTGCCAGTCCAGGCAGCGCGACCCGCGATCGGGCTCATAAAGGCGGCGCTGATGGTACCGTTGTAGCCACCTGCTAAGAATGAGCCGCCAGCGGTGACGGCATCGGCGAAGGCACCACCGTTGACCGACACTTCCAGCACCATGCCGTCAAAGCCAGTTTCCATACCCGGCGCAGCGGCCGACCGCCAGAAGCCAAGCTGTGCCGGCAGCGCGAGCACGGTGAAGGTGCCGGAGGTCAGCACGGCGTCGGTGATGATGACATTGCCGGTGACCGCTTCGACGTTCGGTGCGGACACTGCAGCCGGGGTACCCGGCATTGCGGTCGCCCAGTTGGCCGCCGTGGTGCTGGTCGCCGTCCAGCCGGTCGGCTGTGCGGGCGCAGTAACGCCGTCAAAGTTCTGCAGCGGCGTGGTTGGCGGCGGCAGCACGGCATCGTTGTAGCTGAAGCTGTCGATGCCGATGTAGCTGGAATTGGCGCCAGCGGGGCCGCCACTGGTGACGAAGTAACGCAAGGCAATGCGACCCGCGCCAGTTACTGGGATGCCCTGCACATTGGTCAGGACAATTTCGCACCAAGCCTCCGGATAGCCACCGGCGGCCGGCGGGCAGGTGCCTGCGCCAACAGTCAGCGACGGATTGATGGTGGCGATAACGGTGGTGAAGTCAGCCGGATTTACGCTGGCACCATTGGTGCTGATGCGCACTTCCAGGCGATCCGCGTAAGTCGAAAGTGTCGGCCCGCGAGTCCAGAAGCGCAGCTCGGCGGTGCTGGTGAAGTTCACTTGCGGCGTGATCAGGTAGTTGCTGATCGTATTGTCGCCGCCAACGTTATTGAAATTGGCACCAATGTAGCCGGTGACCGGACCCGCTTGGGCTGGGAACACGGTCGAATTGCCCTGGAACCAGTTGCTGACGCCCAGCGGCAAGCTGGTGTTGGTGCAGGTCCAGCTGGCCGGGCATTGGTTGGGAGCGACACCGCCGAGCACATCAAAGTTCTCAGTCAGCGTGGCCCGCGCAGCAAACGGCGCGACCGTCATTGGGGCCATCGGGCCCTTGGCAGGGACGACGGCGGGTGTGCGGCTACCAGTCTGAGCGCCCGCCGCGAGGGGCAGGATCAGAGCGGATGACAGCAACAACCCGAGGGTGTTGCGCAGATTACGTTTCATAGGTTGACCCCCATTGGTCTGTTATTAGGTTCCTGGGACACGGCGAGGCGCGACGCCGGACACAGCACCGCAAATGTTAGTCCCATGTGACTCCATTGACAACGTCTGTGACGACCCCTGGTGCGATTCCAATTGATTCGGTGCTCCATGGTCGTTGTCTTACCTATCCTTCGATTGCTCAACGAATGATCTGGTTCATCTCAAAGATGGGTAACAAGATGGCTAACACCATAAACAGCACGATGCCGCCCATCACCACAATCAACAACGGCTCCAACACCGCAACCAGCGCGCTCACCGCGCCTTGCACCTGCTTTTCCTGCAGTTCGGCGGCGTGATCCAGCATCGGTTCCAATTCGCCACTTTTTTCGCCGCTGCCGACCAAGCGCGTCAACAAGGGCGGAAATCGGCCGCTCTCGGCCAAGGCGCGGCTCAGCGTGCCACCTTCACGAACCCGCGCGATCGCGGCAACCACGGCTTCGCGCAGCGGCAGCAAACTCAAGGTTGCGGCGGCTAATCGCAGCGCCTCCAATAAAGGTACCGAGGCTGCGGTGGCGATCGATAAAGTGCGCGCAAATCGCGCCGTGTCTTGCGCTTTCAATAGCTTTCCAATCAATGGGATACGCATCAATAATGCGTGCCAACGGCTACGAAAGGCCGGTCGTGACAGCGCCAATCGAAAAGCAATCGCGGCGCCAATCAGTGCAATCAGCGCCCAAACGCCGCCAAAACGTAGCGCGGCGCTCATCGCCAGCAGCATGCGCGTCGGCCAGGGCAGGGTTTGCTGCAATTGTTCAAACACGCCGACCACTTGCGGCACCACATAGCCCAACAAGCCGGAAATGATGCCAAAGGCGACCAGCGACAACAGCACCGGATAGATCAACGCCGCTATGACGCGCTGCCCAAGCTCGCGGCGCTCTTCCAAGAATCCCGCCAGACGCTCCAGTACGCGACTGAGCTTGCCGGATTGCTCGCCGGCCGATACCGCTGAGCGATACAACTCCGGAAAGCTTTCCGGAAACTCGCCCAGGCAATCGGCCAGCGTGCGGCCTTCCATCAATTTGGAACGCACCGCCACCAACATGCGGCGGGCGCGCGCATCACCGCTTTGTTCAGCCAGTGCGGACAGGGCTTCGTCCAGGGGTAATCCAGCGCGCACCAGCGTGGCCCATTGCCGGGTCAAGATGGACAAGTCGGCCGATGAAATGCCGCGCCCGAAGATCTCTTTGAACTCACGGCGCGGCGCCTGCTCATGCACCTCCGACACTTCCAACGGCACCCAGCCTTGATCACGCAGGCTCTGCCGAACAGCTTTGGGCGTATCGCCTTGCAGTACCCCTTTATGCGTTCGACCATTTTGGTCAAGCGCTTGGTATTCGAAGGCGGGCATGGATGGGCGGCCGTGGTTCTACGGGCGGTCGAGCATAACCGGGCCGGCGCAGGCGTGCTGGGATGTTGCTGGTTGCGGGTGCGAGCCAACCTGCTTTGGTGATTGTGGGTTCGATCTGTGATCGAACGCTTTTCCCCA
>CAZLSB010000137.1:0-7474 GCA_964561825.1 uncultured Xanthomonas sp. | reverse complement strand
GTGGGTTCGATCTGTGATCGAACGCTTTTCCCCAACGCATAGGGTCCGCGTCGTGCGCACTCTTGCGCGCTCTAGCGCTAGCGGCCAAAAGCGTTCGACCGATAAAGCGCAGGTCGAACCCACCACGGCTCAATCCATGCCATGAGGCTCATGACTCTACTCGCGCTGCAGTCGAACCTCGTCACGATACGGTGAGATATCGAAAAAATGCCCGACTTTCAGCTTGCTTTGCATTTCATGCCACCAGGGTACCGTGAAAATGTCGCCATGGCGGGCGATCAGGGATTCGCGAAAGCGTCTGGGCAGGCCCAGGAATTCGGTGAATTGCTCGGGGAACACGTCGGCATCGCCGACGTAATACCAGGCGCCTTGGTGCATTTCTTCGTCATCGTCGCGGGCCGTGGGCAATTCGCGGAAGTGGCATTCGGTGACCAGACAAAGTTCGTCGTAGTCGTAGAAAATCACCCGGCCGTGGCGAGTAACGCCAAAATTCTTCAGCAGCAAATCGCCGGGGAAGATATTGCTCGCGGTCAAGTCCTTGATTGCCAGGCCATAATCGAGTATCGCGCGTTCCACCAAAGCGGGCGCCGATTCTTTTAGAAACAGGTTGAGCGGGCGCAAGCGGCGCTCTACATACATATGCGAAATGATCACGTCATCGCCATCGTCGATGACGCTTGAGCGACAGCTATCAATCAACTCCGCTAACAATTCCGGCGCGAAACGCGCTCTGGGGAAGCGCAAAAATCGAAACTCCTGGGCGTCGATCAGCCGTCCGGCGCGGTCATGTTTGAACACCAATTGATATTTATCCATGACATCTTGCCGCGCCATCAGTTTGGACGGCGCAAATCGATCGCGAATGATCTTGAATACCAGTGGATAACTGGGCAGCGTAAATACCGCCATCACCAGCCCTTTTTCGCCGTCAGCCAGCACTAAGGGCTCATCGCAGTCTTCGAAGTGGCGGAAAAAGTGCCGATAACGTTCGGTTTTGCCCTGTTTGGCTCGGCCGAGTACGGTGTAAAACTCGTCGACGCGTTTGCGCGGCAGCAGTGTGCGCAGAAACACCACGGCATCGCCAACGGTTTCCAAATCGGCTTGGAAATAACTCCGCGTGATACCAAACAGCGCTGATACATCGTCGCGCTGCACCAACACCGCATCCGCGCGCAGGCCCGGTTCGTCATGTACTAAGGCAATGACCAAGGGCGCGAACTCACGTTCGCCAAAAATGCGGCCTACCAGATAGGCGCGGCGTTCGCGGTAAAACACCGTTTCCAGCATTTCTACTGCCCGCAATTGCGGTTCACCTTCCCAGTTCAGTTGATGGGCGACGGAATCGGCGATGCGTCGCGCGGACAGTGCGATATCGGCATACGGCACTTCGAATCGGAAACCCGCCAACACGCGTTGAAACAGTTCCGCCGGAGATCGCGTGGCGCTGTAATTCAGGCGGGCCACCGGGTGTGTCAGTCGATCGGTGGGTTCGATATCCAGCGCGACAAACTCGCTGGCCGCATCGACGCCACGCGTTTTGAAAAAACGACGCGTCAGCGTGTTGAAGAAAGTCTTGTTGAGTTCCTGGTCCAACAAAGGGGCGATCAGTGCAGCGTAGCGATCGCGCACTTTTGACCACAAGACCCGATCGCCGACCCGCTCTCCCAATTCAGAATCAAGTCGCCGGGAGGTCTCCGCCACGCACACATCGTAGAGTTCGATGCGCTCGATGGCATCCAGTCGTGCCGCGGTCCATTCGCTGCGCTCGAATCGGCGTTTGGCGCGCTGCGTGATGGCTCGGAACCGTTGATTGTATTCAGCGAATGCATCGCGAAGATCAGTGGCGCAGGCATCGGCGAGCTGTGAATCGGACAGTTTACGCACAGGGGGAACGGTGGACATGGGAATAGACTCCGGCAGACCGACTGCCTGAGTCTGGCGCGGCGCAGGTGAGCCTGCAAATAGTGAGTTTGCGCTTGACTTCTATACAATGCGCGCCCACTGAAGTTATCTAGGCAGAACAAATGCGCCGTTTTATGCATGGGTTGGTGGGATTGGTGATTCTGGCGTTGCCGGCTGTGGCGGCCGCGATGCTGTCCGGGCAGTTCAAGAATCGCTATGGCGGACTGGAAATTTACGACGCGCAAAGCAAACTGTCGTTCCGGGTCAATACGCCGCGCTTGTCCGAGCGGCTACCACCGTGTTCCACCTACTTGCTGCCGCATTTCGCGATTGCGCTGGGCACCGGGGTACTCAAAGACGCCGACAGCCGGATTGCGTTTGATGCGAGCAAACATCCAGGTTGGGAGACTTGGCCGCGCGCCTGGCAGCGCGATCAAACTTACGACAGTGCGCTGAAAGATTCGGTGCAATGGTATGCGCAGGAGTTGTCGACTCGTCTGGGCAGCGCGCGCCTTACGCAGAATTTGAAACGCATTAAATATGGAAATGCAGATATCAGTGGCGGCCTCGACAAGTTTTGGATGTCGAGCAGCTTGCGAGTGACTTCTTTTGAGCAGTTGGATTTCCTGCGCGCTTTCCGTGATGGCAAGCTAGGTTTCAATCCGCGCATCACCAAGATCTTGCAAGAAGCACTGGTGGTTGAGCGCACCGTGGATTACACCATCTACGGCAAATACGGCTCCTGCCCGATGCCGGATGGCAGTTATCTGGGCTGGCTAGTCGGCTACGTCGAACGGCCCGGTAAAGTCTGGTACTACACGTTGAATCTGGATGGCAAATCGCTGGTTGACTTCTCTGGAGTGCGCTTGGCGATTGTCAAAGGTTCCATGCAGGAATTGGGCTTCATTCCGGCGCCGCCAGAGCCCCTTGTGCCGCCCACACCAGGCGCTCCGCCGGCACAAACCGCGCCGCTGGCGGAACCTGAAGCCGGCTAGGAGTAAGCTGCGTCTTAACGCGCAGCAAAGCTTCGCTTAACTTCATTCTAACGAGCACTTCGCTAGGGTTGCCCATTCAGCAGTGCAAGCGGCGAAACCGCCTGTTTGCAAGGCTCAATCGGGGTTGCACTTGAGGCCCGGGCTGGCGAATTCCCCCATGAAGCGCCGCCCGGGCTTTCTTTTTTGCAGGCACTGGAACTTAGGTCCACGCGCCCCCATCCAACTAGCGCAGCGCACCCGCTAGAATCTAGTCAGAGCCCTCCTATGCGCATTTTGGTCATTGAAGATAATCCGGATATCGCCAGCAACATTGGCGACTATCTATCTGATCGTGGCAATGTCATTGATTTCGCCGGCGATGGCATCACCGGTTTGCATCTCGCTGTGGTCAATGACTACGAAGTGATCGTTTTAGATCTCATGTTGCCAGGCATGGATGGCTTGGAGGTCTGCCGTAAGCTGCGCCAGGAAGCGCGCAAGCACACGCCCGTGTTGATGTTGACCGCGCGTGACGCATTGCCGCAAAAGCTCGCGGGTTTTGAAACCGGCGCTGACGATTACATGGTCAAGCCTTTTGCGCTGCAAGAACTGGAAGCGCGCATTTTAGTTTTAGTGCGGCGCAGCAAACCGCAACAAGCGCGCGTTTTGCAAGTTGCCGATCTGGCCTACAACCTTGATACCTTGGTTGTGGTTCGCCAGAGCAAGAACATCCAACTGAATCCGATTGCGCTGAAAATTCTGCAATGTCTAATGGAGGCCAGTCCGTCGGTAGTCACTCGGCAGGAATTGGAAATGCGGGTGTGGGGCGAAGAATTGCCCGATAGCGACAGCTTGCGCGTGCATATTCATACGCTGCGCGCAGCGGTCGACAAACCCTTCGATAAGCCGCTGATCCAGACTCGCCACGGCATTGGCTACCGCCTCGTCGATTCCGAAGCGGCATCGTAAGCGTTTACGCAGCCGTATCATTATTTCCTTTGCGCTGTTTGGAACGGCGCTAACGGCGCTGTTTGCGGTCGCCGCGATCTTCTTGCGAGCAAACCTTGAAGATGGCTTGATCGGCGACACGCTGGAACGTGAGCTGGATGGATATGCCAACGCTTGGTATCAGGCGCGTGATGGCAATGCGCCGCTGCTCTTTGAATTCTCCAAGATCAAGGGACGCGTGGTCGGCCCGGCACGCTTTAAGCAGCAGTCGTTTCAGCGGCAAAGCCTGCCGAATGGCGTGCATCGCGTTACCGAAACCTCATCCACCGGCCCATTGACTTATAAGCTGGCTGTAAGAAAAGACGCCAACGTCTGGTTTTTTCTTGAATACGATGTGACCGAGGAAGAACGCGGGCGCACGCTGTTGATTGGCATGCTGCTCATCACCGTCGTGTTTTTCTCGATTTTGGCGCTGATCATTGGATTTTGGTCGTCCTCAAGAATCATGGCGCCGGTAGCCGAATTGGCGCGCCGACTGGAGAGTATTAGTCGTCGCGGCCGGCACGAGCCGTTGGCGCCCCACTTCGCTGACGACGAAGTGGGCCAGTTGGCGATCGCGCTGGATGATTACGCAGGTCAGTTAACCGCGTTGGTCGAACGCGATCGCGAGTTCAACTCCGATGTCAGTCACGAGCTGCGCACGCCGCTAGCGGTGATCCAATCGACCACCGAATTGGTCATGGGTAGCCCCGATCTGACGCCCAAACTACGCGAACGCTTAGCGCGCATTGAACGCGCGTCCAAACAATCGACCGAGTTGATCGCCGCGCTGTTACTGCTATCGCGTAGCGAACGGCAAGGGCCGCAAGACGGCGACGTGATCGATGTGGCCAAGGTTGCCGCCGATGTCGTCGACGCGCATCGCCCACAGATTGGCAATCGGCCGATCGCACTAACTTTGCAGATTGAAGCGCATCCCGAGGTGGCCGCGCCGGTCGCCGTGCTGGCAGTGGTGCTGAACAATCTGGTTGGCAATGCGGTGAAATACACCAAAGAAGGCGAGATCCGCGTCTGCGTGGTCGCCGACGGCGTGATTGTCGAAGACAGCGGGGCGGGCATCAAAGCCAGCGAAGCGGCCCAACTATTTGATCGGCATGTGCGTGGCAGCAGTGCCGGCACCACCAGCGGCGCCGGCTTAGGTTTAGCGATCGTCAAGCGCTTGTGCGCGCTATATGGATGGAGCGCGGGTTTGGAGCCGCGCCCTGAAGGCGGTGCGCGGGCTTCGGTGCGCTTTACGGTGTAGCTCGCAACCCCAAACTCAGCAGCGTTTATGGTCGAGTACAAGCGTCCTTTTTCGTTTCGGCCCGAATATGCACGCGGATGAACCCCATAAGACTCGTCTTTGCGAGGGAGCTTAAGGCGACCGCGGCAAGCCAGGGACGTCAGCCGCCATCCCTGAGTTGCCACGGCCGTCGCCGTCGGCGCGTCGAAGACCTCGCAACTCGCAACGACGAATTAATGACTTACGATTTCCGTTCATGGAGCAGAGAGCAGCGCAGCCTGTGGGAGCGAGCTTGCTCGCGGTCAGTGGCCCAGGTGTTCTCATCAGCGCCGCGCGCAAGCGCACTCCCACAACCGCTTAAGTCAGCGTCTCGCCGCCCTGCCGGAGCCCTGACTGGCGACTGGATCACCACATCACTTTGACTTCCGCACGAGATCAAAACGTTGCGGTCGCCAGCCGTACAAGCAAAGCGACCTCCAATAAAAACTCAGCGCGTCAGCGGCTTGTACTTCAAACGATGCGGTTTGGCGCCTTCTTCGCCCAAACGACGCTTTTTGTCGGCTTCGTATTCGGTGTAATTGCCGGGGAAAAATTCGACGTGCGAATTGCCTTCAAAGCTCAAAATATGCGTGGCGATACGATCGAGGAACCAGCGGTCATGGGAAATCACCAACACACAGCCGGGGAATTCCAAAATGGCATCTTCCAGCGCGCGCAGGGTTTCGATGTCCAGATCATTGGATGGTTCATCAAGCAGCAGCAGATTGCCGCCCTGTAATAAGGTCGACGCCAGATGCAAACGCCCGCGCTCACCGCCGGATAATGAGCCGACCAGTTTTTGCTGATCCTGACCGCGGAAATTGAAGCGACCAATATAAGCGCGCGATTGAATTTCGATCTTGCCGATAGTCAGGATGTCACTGCCGCCAGAAATCGCCTGCCAGACGTTTTTGTCGGCATCGAGCGCGTCCCTAGACTGGTCCACATAAGCCAGTTTGACGGTTTGACCGATGACTACTTCGCCAGAATCCGGCTTTTCCTTGCCGATAATCATCTTGAAAAGGGTCGATTTACCGGCGCCGTTCGGGCCGATGATGCCGACGATCGATCCTGGCGGCATGCGGAAATCCAGATTATCGATTAATAAACGGTCGCCGAAGGCTTTGGAGACATTACGGAATTCCACCACCACATCACCCAGGCGCTCGCCGGGTGGGATGTAGATTTCATTGGTTTCATTACGTTGCTGGTATTCGACTGAGTTCAATTCTTCAAACTTGGCAAGCCGTGATTTGCTCTTTGCCTGGCGGCCCTTGGCGTTTTGGCGCACCCATTCCAACTCGCGCGCCAATGCCTTCTGGCGCGCTTTTTCACCTTGCGTTTCTTGGCGCAAGCGCTCTTCTTTCTGACTCAACCAGGACGAATAATTGCCCTTCCACGGAATTCCGCGACCGCGATCAAGCTCCAGAATCCATTCGGCAGCGTTATCAAGGAAATAACGATCGTGGGTCACCGCGACCACGGTGCCAGGGAAACGGGCGAGAAACAGTTCCAGCCATTCGACCGATTCGGCGTCCAAATGATTGGTTGGTTCGTCGAGCAGCAACATATCCGGACGTTGCAGCAATAACCTACACAATGCGACGCGGCGTTTTTCGCCGCCGGACAGCGTGGAAACTTTGGCATCCCAGGGCGGCAAACGGAGCGCATCAGCGGCTTGCTCGAACTGCTGTTCCATCGTATGCGCATCGCCGGCGGCCAAGATGGCTTCCAAGCGCGCTTGTTTTTCAGCCAAGGCGTCAAAATCGGCGTCTGGATCGCCGTAGGCCTCGTACACTTTGTCGAGTTCGGCCTGAGCGGTAAAGATTTCGCCCAAACCTTCTTCAACACATTCACGCACCGTGCGTTCGGGGTCAAGCTTAGGCTCCTGCTCCAAGTAGCCAACCTTGATACCCGGCTGCGGGCGCGCTTCACCGACGAAATCTTTGTCGATACCGGCCATGATTTTCAGCACGGTCGACTTGCCGGAACCATTCAAGCCCAGCAAGCCAATCTTGGCGCCGGGGAAGAACGACAGCGAAATATCCTTGATGATTTCGCGCTTCGGCGGCACCGTCTTACTGACGCCGCTCATCGTGTAGATGTAATTCATATGCGCTCCTTGCGGGCGATGCGTAAAACTCATCGCCGATGGGCCAAATTAGTGACCGCGTATGCTGCCAGTCGCGCGCGGCAGCGGCAAACGATTGCGTCGGTCAGTTCGAGTTTTTGTAGGCCCGACTATGCGTCACGATGGCGCTGTCACCAAACATACCTAACGCGTTGATTCGTAGGTCACGTTGGCCGCAGGCCTACGTGACATCGGAGC
>CAZLSB010000136.1:0-10877 GCA_964561825.1 uncultured Xanthomonas sp. | reverse complement strand
GCCGTTACTTGCTGATGGCTTCGAATAGAGCGGGGCTCGCTCCGCTGCTGCTTTGCCTTGATAAAGTTCCGGTCAGGCAGCACGCGATCCATGCCTTACAAAAATCCGGGTGGGATATACCGGGATTCTATAGGGTCTGCTTAGCGCCAAACGCATTCGGGTGGGCTTAGCGGCAAGCCGCGACGATCCCAGCGCCGTGCCTGGGCCGCGGCGGCACGCCATTCGAGGATCATTGCCGCTTGTCGTGGCGGGTGCCTCGCGTTTATGAATCAACGACTTACGATATCCGGGTGAGCAGCAGCCAGCAGCCCGTGGCAGAGAGCTTGCTCGCGATGCGGGCAGCGGAGTTTTCGTCAGCGCCGCGCCCAAGCGCGCTCCTGCAGAAGCCAACCTCGCCGCGCACCGCTGTCCAGTGGAGCCTCAACGCTCCTCGGTCGACAGCCACCGGTAGGTCAGTGCACCCAGTACGGCGCCGACAATGGGCGCGACCCAGAACAGCCACAATTGGCTAATCGCCCAATCACCCACAAAGACCGCCACGCCGGTGCTGCGCGCCGGGTTGACCGAGGTATTGGTCACCGGAATGCTGATCAAATGAATCAAGGTCAGCCCTAAACCGATGGCGATGGGCGCAAAACCCGCGGGCGCGCGTTTGTCGGTCGCACCCATGATGATCAGCAGAAAAAACATCGTCATGAGGACTTCAGTAAGCAATGCGGCGAGCAGCGAATAGCCTCCGGGTGAATGTGCGCCATAACCGTTTGAGGCAAATCCTTGCGTCACATCGAAGCCCGCTGTGCCACTGGCGATCACGAACAGAGCTGCGCCGGCTGCCAAACCGCCGAGCACTTGTGCGCTGATGTACGGCAGCAGCTCTTTGGCTTCAAAACGACCACCAGCCCACAAGCCAATGGAGACGGCCGGGTTGAGGTGACAGCCAGAGATGTGCCCAATCGCGAAAGCCATGGTCAGCACGGTCAGGCCAAATGCCAGCGAAACGCCCAGCAGACCGATGCCTACTTCGGGAAACGCAGCCGCCATCACCGCGCTACCACAGCCACCAAATACCAGCCAGAACGTACCTAGGAACTCCGCACCATAACGCCTCATCACTGCCTCCTTTGATTGTCGATTCATTTGCCACGGCATCTTTCAGGGCGGCTTAGTTTAGGGTGTAAACCGTGTCAGTAAGATGCCGATTCGCCCTGCTCAGCCGCCTCGTCTGCGCAAGTAATTCAATAAGTCCATGCGGGTGATCAGGCCGATGAAACGTTCGCCGTCCACCACGATGGCAACGTGTCCGCGCTCGAACAAAGGCATCAGGTCTTTGACATCGGTGCGCACATCTACCAGATCCAGCTTGGTGATCATTGCCTCTGAGACCGGGCACTGAAATTGGCAGGGATTGTTGTGGACCTTCAGCAAAATATCGGACTCATCCACGATGCCTACGATGCGATCCTCGTCCATCACCGGCAATTGCGAGACATCGTAGAGTTTCATGCGCTGATAGGCGACGGTCAGCGATTCGTGCGGGCGCACCACAATAGTGTCGCGATCCGAATACGGGCGGTTGATCAAATCGCGCAGATCGCCGGTGGATTCGCGGGTGATGTAACCGCTGTCGCGCATCCAGTAGTCGTTGTACATTTTCGACAGGTATTTGTTGCCGGTGTCGCAAACAAAAGCCACCACCCGTTTGGGCGTGGGCTGCTCGCGGCAGTAACGCAAAGCCGCGGCAATCACCGTGCCGGTGGAACTGCCACCCAAAATGCCTTCGACGCGCAGTAACTCGCGTGCCACTTCGAAACTCTCTCGATCGCTGATCGCATAGGCCTTTTTGACCTGCTCGAATTCGCTGATCGCGGTCAAATAATCACCGCCGATCCCTTCGACTGTCCAACTGCCACCGGTGCTATCCAGTTGTTTTTCATTGACGTATTTACTGAGCACCGAGCCGACGGGATCGGCGAGAATGAGCTCGACATGCGGCGCGGCACGGGTGAAAAATCGCGATAAACCGGTCAGCGTGCCACCGGAGCCGACGCCAAACACCATGGCATCCATGTCGTGGCCCATTTGCTGCCAGATTTCTGGGCCGGTGCCAAACTCGTGCGCATAGGGATTGGACTGGTTGCCAAACTGATTGATGTACAAAGAACCCGGCGTTTCGCCAGCGATGCGCCGCGCCAAATCCTGGTAATACTCTGGATGGCCTTTGGTGACATCGGAACGGGTCAACACCACTTCGGCACCCATCGCCTTGAGATTGAAAATCTTCTCTCGGCTCATTTTGTCGGGCACCACCAGAATCAGCCGATAGCCCTTTTGCTGCGCGACCAAGGCCAGCGCTAAACCGGTATTGCCAGCGGTACCCTCAACAATCGTGGCGCCCGGCTGCAATAAACCACGGCGTTCCGCGTCTTCAATCATCGACAAACCAATCCGATCTTTGATCGAGCCGCCCGGATTCATCGATTCCAACTTGAAAAACAGCTCGCAAACGCCGCTATCCATGCGCTGACAACGCACGATTGGGGTATTGCCGATCAGCTCAAGTACGTTGTTGTAGATGGCCATTATTGTCTCCTGCGACGGCAAACGCCCGTCATGGGTGAGGAAGCGAAGACTGCACCAGGATGGGGCGAAGGACCAGAGGCGCAAAGCAGTGTTAGTGGTTGCTGTCGGTGCTGGGCGAAAGCGCGCTCATGCGGCCAATGAGAGAGGCGCGCATGTCTTTCCCATTTCTCCGCCACCGCCAGTGCAATAATGGGCGCCCCATGTAAATCGCGATTGCCATGAATCGCCATTTGATTATTCCGTTGCTGCTGTTGGACACCCTCGGCTGCATCTTGCTGGCGTTTGGTCTGGGCGCCAAATTCTCGCCGGAAATGCCGTTGTTCAAGCCGCTCGCCGAGCTGGAACTGGCCTTGCCGATGATCATTGCCGGCGCTCTGTTGATACTGCTGTGCATGCCACTGATCGCACGTTGGGTGCTGGCATCCATGCGCGAACGCGGGCGTTGAGTAAGGAGCCAAATCTTACTTCGCCTGATGCGGGAACAGCTTGCGTTCCACGTACATCAGGCCGTGGTCGATCGCCCAGGCGATCAGACCGATGATCGCTAGAATCAGGAAGATGTGCTCGGTGAGGCCGCGGCGTTGGCTGATATTGAGCATGGCGCCCAAACCATGTGGCGCGTTGATCAACTCGGCCAGCATGATGTAGCCAAACGACAATCCGAACAGACCGCGCAATCCGCGGTACATCTCTGGCATCGCAGTGGGCAACAGCACTTTCAGCACGATCTGCCGGTCACTGGCACCGAGGGTGCGCGCGGTGTCCACATAACGATCCGGTACCGCAAGGATCGATGCTGCCGTCGTAGAAAATACAAACGGCAAGGCGGCGACGAAGATGAACATCACTTTCTGCGATTCGCCAATACCAAACCACAAAATAGTCAGCGGGATTAGCGCCGCGACTGGCACATTACTCATCGGTATGACGATCGGCTTCAGGAAAGCATCCAACACGCGCCACGAGCCGGCGAGCACGCCAAGCGGAATACCGATCAGCAGCGCCAGCGAAAAACCCATCAGCACCCGCGTCATCGTCGCAGCGATGCTCTGGCCCAGATCGCGCTCAAATAACAAATTGGGAATCGCCGTAATCACTTCGCCGGGGCTCGGCAAAATGGCCGGTGAGATGAAACGCTCCTCGGCCGGGCCAAGCGTCAGCGCAAACCAGAAGAAACCCACCAGTACCAAGCAAGTAGCCGCCAGAAGCTTGCCCATCGCCGCCGCCGGTTCCTGACGCAGCTCTAGTGTCAACCCAGCTTTAGCCATGTTCGTGATCCGTGCACCTGATTGCTGCACAGGCTAGCAAGAATGCTGGGCGCATGAATACGTTTGCACCCCCGACGCGTTAACGGTGCTCGCGATTAAGCTCCTGCGGCATCGTTATTGGCGGCGACCACGCTGCGCAAGTGCGATAACCCATTTTGATGGTGAGTGCAGCATGAGCGAGAGTCTGCTAACCCAATCCGCGCCCGTGTTTAGTTTGGCCGATGCCGTGCGTGCGCAGTTGGCGCTGCAGGCTTTGGCCAAAGGCGCGAGCGTGGACGAGCGTCGCAGCGCTTTGCTGCACGCTTTGGCGGTGGTCTGTCGCGGCCGTTTGCAGCAGCGCTGGGCACGCACGCAGGCCGCGGATGCGCGAGCGGTGAGTGAAGGGCGTGCGCGCCGTGTGCACTATTTGTCGATGGAATTCCTGATTGGCCGAGCGCTCAGCAACGCGTTGGCGGCGCTCGGTGGTAGCGGTTTGCAAAGCTTGCTCGACGAGTGCGCGCTGGATTTGCCCAGCGTGCTGGATCGCGAACCCGATGCTGCATTGGGCAACGGCGGATTGGGTCGTCTGGCGGCGTGTTTTTTGGATGCCTTTGCCGAGAACGGTTTGCCGGCTTTTGGCTACGGTTTGCGCTATGAATTTGGCATGTTTGCGCAGTGCATTCAGGATGGTCGGCAGGTCGAAATTCCCGACGATTGGCTGCGTAACGGCAATGCGTGGGAAGTACCGCGGCCGGAATTGCGCTTTGCGGTGGGCTTTGGTGGGCGCGTGCATAGCGACGGTCATGGTCGACAATGGTTGCCCAGCCTGGAAATCAACGCCTGCGCTTTTGATTTGATCATACCGGCGCATCACAGCGAACATGTCGTGACGCTGCGCCAGTGGCACGCGCAGGCCAGCGATAGCATCGACTTTCAAGCCTTCTGCCGCGGTGATTACGCGGGCGCATCGCAACAACGCATTGCCGCCGATACGCTGAACTGGGTGCTCTATCCAGACGACAGCACCGATGCCGGACGCGAGCTGCGCCTGAAACAAGAGTACTTTTTGGTATCCGCCGCGCTGCAAGATTTGCTTGCGCGGCATCTGCAAGAAGGCGGTTTGATTGAGGATTTGGGTCGCCGCAATGCCATCCATTTGAACGATACGCATCCGGCCTTGGCGCCCGCCGAATTGTTGCGTTTGTTGATGGACGAACATGGGCTGGAGCTCGGCAACGCGTGGCGTATTACCCGCCAAGCGCTGTCCTACACCAATCACACCCTGCTGCCCGAAGCGCTGGAAACCTGGCCGGTAGCGTTGATCGAACGTTTGTTGCCGCGTCATCTGGAATTGATTTACGGCATCAATGATCGTTTTCTGGCCGGTGTGCGCGCGCGTTTTCCGGGCGATGAAGCCTTCGTGCAAGGTGTCTCGTTAATCGATGAATCACACGGTCGATTCGTGCGCATGGCGGGTTTGGCCATCGTTGCGTCGCACAAAATCAATGGCGTGGCGGCGCTGCATTCGCGTCTGATGGTCGAAACGATTTTTGCCGACTACGCGCGTTTGTATCCCACGCGCTTTTTCAATGTGACCAATGGCGTGACACCGCGGCGTTGGATACAGCAAGCCAATCCGAAGCTAACTACACTGTTGGATCGCCGCATCGGCACGGCTTGGCGCAAGGATCTGGAACAATTGTCGCTGCTGCGCGAGCAGGCCCAAGACAGCACGCTGCAGCACGAGGCTATGGCGGTCAAACTGGCCAATAAGGTGCGCCTAGCGACGCTGATTCGGCGCGAATTGGGTCTTAGTGTGGATCCGAGCAGTCTGTTTGATGTGCAAATCAAGCGCATTCACGAGTACAAACGGCAGTTGCTGAATTTGCTGCACGTGGTTGGCCGTTATCACGCGATGCTGGCCAATCCAGACGGTCCCGATGGGCAAGGCTGGGTGCCACGTACGGTTATTTTGGCCGGTAAAGCGGCCTCGGCGTACAAGGTGGCCAAACAAATCGTACATTTGGCGCACGATGTAGCGCGGATGATCAACAGCGATTCACGCGTGTGCGACCGCCTGAAGTTGGTGTTCATACCCAACTATGGCGTGAGTTTGGCGGAAGTGATCATTCCAGCTGCGGATTTGTCCGAACAAATTTCCACCGCGGGTACCGAAGCATCGGGTACCGGAAATATGAAGTTCGCGATGAACGGCGCGCTTACTATTGGCACCTGGGATGGCGCCAATATTGAGATGGCAGAAATGATCGGTACAGACGATGTATTTGTGTTTGGTCGCCGCGTGGAAGACATCGCTGGCATGCGCGCAGCAGGCTACGATCCGCGCCTTTATGCGGAGCAAGATTTGGGCTTGCGTCAGGTGTTGGTAGCGATTTCCAGCGGCGCGTTTTCCCCTGGCGAGCCGGCGCGTTATCGCGATTTGATCGATAGCTTATTGCACCGCGATCGCTACTTCCTGTTGGCCGATTACAGTGACTACGTCGCCGCGCAGGCGCGCGTTGATCAACTGTACAAACAACCACAGGCATGGGCGGCGTGTGCGCTGCGCAATATCGCCGGCATGGGGCATTTTTCGGTGGATCGCAGCGTGCGCGAATACTGGGATAAAGTCTGGTCACCGCAGGCGCTGGCGGCTAGCCACCTAGGCGGCGGCCGTCATGCTTGACACTGGCGTGGTGCAATCACTATTGGAAGCCCGTCACGCAGATCCCTTTGCGGTGCTGGGTATGCACGCCGATGACAGCGGTCAGCTGTGCGTGCGCGCGCTGCTACCCGGCGCTGAGCGGGTAACCGTGTTGGACGCCGGCTCAGGTCAGCAACTGGTTGAGCTAAGCCGTAGGCATCCCGACGGTTTTTTTGAGGGACCGATCGCGCGCCGCCGCAAACGCTTCGATTACCGTTTGCGCGTGCGTTGGCAAAACGGTTCGGAGGAAACCTACGCCGATGCGTTTGCGTACGGGGCGCTGATCAGCGACGCAGAATTGCTGGCCTTCCACGAAGGTCGGCACGGCCGGCCCTATGAAATGCTGGGGGCGCATCCGCAGGTTTTGGGCGGCAATCTGGGTACACCGGCGGTCAGCGGCGTGCGCTTTGCAGTGTGGGCGCCAAACGCCGGTCGGGTCAGCGTGGTTGGCAACTTCAACCATTGGGACGGGCGTCGGCATCCGCTGCGTTTGCGTCACCCAAGCGGCGTGTGGGAGACCTTCGTGCCACACGTGGCGCTCGGCGATCTCTACAAGTTTGAGATTGCGGCGAGCAACGGCGTGGTGTTGCCGCTGAAAGCTGATCCCTATGCTTTCGCTGCGCAAATGCGCCCCGACGAAGCCAGTCGCGTGGCGGGTTTAACCGCACTGCGCGCGCTGCCGGCGGATCGTGGGTTGGCCAACCAGCGCCATGCGCCGATCAGCATTTATGAAGTGCATGTGGGCTCTTGGCGGCATTGCCGCGCGACTGGTTTCCCCAACTGGCGAGAGCTGGCTGAACAGCTACCCGCTTATGCAGCGGGTCTGGGATTTACCCACGTCGAACTGTTGCCGATTACCGAGCACCCCTTCGATGGTTCCTGGGGCTACCAGCCTTTAGGCCTATATGCACCGACCGCGCGTTTTGGCTCGGCGGACGAATTTGCCTACTTCGTGGAGCGTTGTCACGCGCATGGCGTGGGCGTGTTACTTGATTGGGTTCCCGCTCATTTTCCGTCCGACGCACACGGCTTGGCGCAATTTGATGGCACCCCGTTGTACGAATACGGCGATCCGCGCGAGGGTTTTCACCGCGATTGGAGCACGTTGATCTACAACTATCGGCGCACCGAAGTGCGCAGCTTTTTATGTGGTAGCGCGCGCTATTGGCTAGAGCGCTTTGCCGTTGATGGTTTGCGCGTCGACGCGGTTGCTTCAATGTTGTATCGCGACTATTCGCGCAATGCGGGAGAGTGGCTGCCCAATGCGCTGGGTGGTCGCGAAAACTTAGAAGCTATTTCGCTATTTCGCCATTTGCACGAGCAGATCGGCATGGAATTGCCCGGCACCATCACCATCGCCGAGGAATCGACCACCTTTGCACGCGTTTCCGCGCCTACCTACGCGGGCGGCTTAGGCTTCCATTACAAATGGAATATGGGTTGGATGAACGACACGCTGCGTTACATGGCGCAGCTGCCCATTCATCGGCGCTGGCATCACGATTTGATGAGTTTTGGCTTGGTTTACGCGTTCAGCGAAAACTATGTGCTGCCAATCTCCCACGATGAAGTGGTGCACGGCAAGGGCTCCATGCTGGGCAAAATGCCCGGTGACGAATGGCAGCGTTTCGCCAATTTGCGCGCCTATTACGGCTTCATGTGGGGCCATCCGGGCAAAAAGCTGTTGTTCATGGGCCAGGAGTTTGGCCAAAGTACCGAATGGAACGATGAAGAAAGCTTGCCCTGGCAGCAACTCGACGACTCCCGTCACCTGGGTGTACAACGGCTGATTAGCGATCTCAACCAGTTGTATCGCAAACACACCGCCCTGCACCGGCTGGATTGGGACAGCGACGGGTTCAAGTGGTTGATTGGCGATGACCGCGAGAACTCGGTGTTTGCCTGGGTGCGGTATGACGGCAGCGGCGGCGCAGTGATTGTTGTCAGTAATTTCGCCACGCAGATACGCGAGCGCTTCCGCTTGCCGTTGCCGGCTGGCTTGCGCACCTGGCGCGAAGCGCTCAACACCGATTCCGAGCACTATGGCGGTGGCAACGTCGGCAATGCCGGTCGAGTGCTGCGCGCCGAACGTGGCAGTAAAACGGGCCGAGCACCGGCGCTGTACCTGACCCTGCCGCCGCTGGCGACGGTGTTCTTGGAGCCGGCATGAGCGTGCGCCTGCCTTTGACGCTACTGCCCGGTGAGGCGGCGCCGTTTGGCGCGCATGTGGTGGAAGGCGGGGTGAACTTTGCCGTTTGGTCGGACCACGCCACACGCGTTGAACTGTGTATTTTTGACCTGGACGGCGCCCGCGAGCTGCGTCGCTACGACCTGCACGGGCCCGAACATGGTGTTTGGTGTGGTTTGTTGCCCGGCCTTGATGCGGGCTTGGTCTACGGCTACCGAGCGCACGGTCCGTATCAGCCGGAACGCGGCCATCGTTTTAACGCGCACAAATTACTGCTTGATCCGTACGCCCGAGAAATTGTCGGCCGCTTTCATTGGGAAGATGCGCACCACGGATACGCGCTCGGCCACCCCGACGGCGCGCGTTCTTTTGATCTGCGCGATAACGCGCTTGGCGCGTTGAAGGCGCGCGTGGCGCAGCCGCTGTCGCCATTGCCAGCAGGTCGACGTTTGCCGGTCAGTGAAGTGGTGCTGTACGAGGTGCACGTCAAAGGTTTTTCGATGCAGATGCCGGGCATCCCTGATGCCCTGCGCGGCAGCTACAGCGCCATGGCCCACCCGGCCGCGATCGCTCACTTCAAAGCCTTGGGCATCACCACCTTGGCGCTGATGCCGGTCCAATACGCGCTCAGCGAAGCGCCGCTGGCACGCGCTGGTTTGAGCAACTACTGGGGCTACAACACCATCGGTTTTTTTAGTCCCGATCCACGTTTTGGAGCCAAGCGCCACGACAGCAGCGCATTGCTCGCTGAGTTTCGGCAAATGGTCTGCGATTTACACGCTGCCGGGCTGGAAGTGGTACTCGACGTGGTTTACAACCACAGCGCCGAGGGCAATGAGTTAGGGCCCACTTTGAGCTTTCGTGGCCTGGACAATGCCGGATGGTATCGGCTAATGCCCGATGATCGCAGCCGCTTCGAGAACTTCAGCGGCTGCGGCAACAGCCTCAACGTGGCCCATCCGCGGGTTTGCCAGTTTGTGATGGACAGCTTGCGCTATTGGGTTGAGTACCTCGGCATTGATGGCTTTCGCTTTGATCTAGCCAGCGTACTTGGTCGCACTTTGCTGGGTTTTGATCCGAACGCCTCATTTTTTGTCGCGCTGCGGCAAGACCCGCTGCTCGCCAACGTGCATCTGATCGCCGAGCCTTGGGATTGCGCTGCCCACGGCTACCAAGTCGGTCGCTTTCCAGGTCGATTTATCGAATGGAACGACCGCTTTCGCGATGCGGTGCGCGGTTATTGGCTGCGCCGCGGCGTCACCCGTGGCGAATTCGCCCGCCGCTTTTTTGCGTCAAGCGATTTATTTCATCATGGGCAACGCCTACCCAATGCCAGTGTCAACTTCATCACCGCGCACGATGGTTTTTCACTGGCTGACTTGGTGAGTTATTCGCGCAAGCACAACGAGCCCAACGGCGAACACAACCGCGACGGACGCGATAACGAACCTTCCGACAATTTCGGCGTGGAAGGCGCAAGTGCAGACCCGGAAGTCTATGAAACCCGTCGGCGCGTACGCCATGCGCTGTTATCCACGTTATTGCTGGCGCAAGGCACGCCGATGTTGTTGGCCGGCGACGAAACCGGCAACAGTCAGCAGGGCAATAACAATGCCTATTGCCAAGATAATTCGATCGGCTGGTTGGATTGGGCTGCCGACCACCGCGCTACCCAAGATTTGATTGGCGCTGCGCTGCGCTTGCGCGCCAATCAACCGCTATTGCGCCATGCGAGCTGGTTTACCGATGCGGCCGGCCACGGCGGCTCTGCCCGAGTGCTGTGGCGCACTCCCAATGGCACGCCGATGCAGATCCACGACTGGCACGATCACGAACGCAGCGCTTTCGCCTGCGAACTGATTGCCGCTGGCGCCACGCAGCCGCAAGTGCGTCTGCTATTTAACCCGGAAGCTTCGCCCTGTTCATTTGTACTCGGCGAAACCGATTGGGCACTGAGTTTAGACAGCAGTGCCGAGTACCTCGCCTTTGGCGCTGCAGCAATCCCGATTCTGGTCGATTCCAGACCCGTCACCCACCTTTCCGTTCCCGCACGATCCTTGCTCGTGCTCGTCAGACCGCACACCCCCGAGACATCCACATGATCCTAGAAACCTCAGTTGACCGCTTCTCGATGTGCATAGCACCATGATTCTGTTGG
>CAZLSB010000135.1:0-10914 GCA_964561825.1 uncultured Xanthomonas sp. | reverse complement strand
CCTCATTGCGCCTAGCCCTGCACACCCATAACCGCACACTCTACCCCGTCCAACTAAGGTTTCTAGGTTGAAATCACTGGTCCACAAACGTTCGCCGCCGTCACTGGCCAATCCATTGAGAAAAGTGGCACCCGAAATGGCGTAATTGACCACGCGCACCCCGTCACTCAAACGATAGCCACGAATAAATCCGCCGTCCGCGATAAACACATGTTCACCGACGATTTCCAATCCCGCCGGTGAGCTGGGATCATTTGTGAAGACACTCAACACGCCGGCCGACGAACGCGCCAAGATCTGACCTGCACTGCGATTGCTGATCAAATAGCGATTCGCGCTGGCATCGTAATCCAGGCTTTCTGGACCATTCAAGGTTTGCGCGACAAGCGCTGCCGGTGACATCAAAGCCATCGCCAGGATAAGCAATGGCGCGTGCGGGTAAGACGACATAGTTGAGTTTGATCCTTTGCACACAGATGCATCAATCGGTTCAGAATACCGGCAATTAAGACGCCCATCAGTCGATGCGGAAAATACAGGGTACTAGGCCAAAATGATTCTGAATGATGTGCTGCGCAGCGTGCGCTACATGCTTGATCTGAGCGACAACAAGGTCCTGGAAATCACCAAACTGGCGGATCCAAACTTTGCGATCGAAAAAGCCGACATCCAGGCCTACCTGAAGAAGGAAGGTGCGGAGGGTTATGTGGAATGCAGCAAAACGGTGCTGGCGCATTTCCTGGACGGATTGATCATCCACTTCCGGGGCCGCGACGAAACAGTGCCCGCACGCCCGGTCGAAAAGCGCGTCAATAATAATGTGGTGCTGAAAAAACTCCGCGTTGCCTTTCAGCTGAAAGACGTGGACATGCATCGCGCCTTCCAAGACGCCGGCTTTCCCGTCTCCAAACCCGAACTATCGGCCGTGTTTCGGCAAGCAGATCACAAGAACTTCCGCCTCTGTGGCGATCAGTTATTGCGTAACTTCCTCAAAGGCCTAACGCAACGCATGCGCCCGGTGGAGTGAGGGAAGGCAGAACGGAGCTTGCGCTGCTGCTGTCGTAAGTCATTGATTCGTCATTGCGAGGTCTTCGACGCGACAGCGGCGACGGCCGTGGCAACCCAGGGACGTTGGAGATGGATGGGGCGAACGTCCCTTTATCCTAGAATCCTCAGTTGGACGGGGTAGAGTGTGCGCTTATGGGTGTGCAGGGCATAAGCGCAATGAGGGTGAAAGCCGGCAAGCTTGCGCGGCATGCCGCGCGCCGGCTTGAACGGCTGGCGGCTGCGCCGCCAGACCGGCGGAATAGTTGTTCCATTCCAACGAGTTGCAACGCAGCCATACGCGGCCAGCACCGTGCAATCTGCCCGGTAGCGTAGTCACCCAATGGGTGAAGGCTTTCAGCTGCGAAATCCTTATCGAAATCAGCAAGCTGCAAGCTGCAAGCGAGAATGAGCGGTCAACTGAGGTTTCCAGGTTTATTGCCGCGGTCGCTTAAGGCTGCCTCGCAAAGACGATGCTGGTGGGTTCAGGTGCGCAGTTTCCGACGGGAACTCAAGATCTCGCGATGAGCAATCGAGCCGTGGTGGGTTCGACCTGCGTTTCATCGGTCGAACGCTTTTGGCGGAAGAGTCCGCGCACAGTACAGACACCAGCGATGCTTTGCGCCACTGTCAGCGCCGGGCCGGCCTCGCGATGACGCCACCCTGATGCACTGCTTCACCCAGAAGCGCGTGGCCCCTGAAATGCAAAGAGCAGCGGCGCAAGCTCCGCAGCTTCTAATCGGCAATCGCCACATCAACCAGTGCCTGCGCTTGCGCCAAGATCGTTTGCAGGTGTGCGTTGTCCAGGAAGCTCTCGGCGTAGATCTTGTAGATCTGCTCGGTGCCGGACGGTCGTGCGGCAAACCAACCATTGGCGGCGCTGATTTTGATGCCACCGAGTGCCGCGCCGTTGCCCGGCGCGCGATCTACCACGCTGAGGATTTTTTCTCCGGCCAGTTCGGTAGAGCTGATGTTTGCCACCGTGAGCCGCGCCAATCGCGCTTTTTGCGCGACGCTGGCTGGCGCATCGACTCGATCGGCGTGCGGTTCACCCAATTGCGTGGTGAGCTCCCGATAATATTGACCCGGATCGCGTCCGCTGCGTGCGGTGATTTCCGCGGACAATAGCGCCGCAACAATGCCGTCTTTGTCGGTGGTCCACACGCTGCCATCCAGGCGATTAAACGTCGCGCCGGCGCTCTCTTCACCGGCAAATCCCAAGGCGCCATCCAAAAGTCCGTCGACAAACCATTTGAATCCCGGCGCTACTTCATAAATTTCGCGGCTCAATCGATCGGCAACACGGTCGATCAGCGCGCTGCTGACCAAGGTTTTGCCGATTCCTAGCCGGTTATTCCATGCGCTGCGATGGCGGAATAGATAGTCAATCGCGACACACAGATAGTGATTGGCTGGCAGCAAACCGCCGCTGGGCGCGACGATGCCATGGCGGTCGTAATCGGTATCGCAGGCGAAAGCGATATCAAAGTGGTCTTTGCGGCCAATCAAGGCTTTCATCGTCCAGGCCGACGATGGGTCCATCCGTATTTGGCCGTCCCAATCGAGCGTCATGAATGCAAACTGTGGATCAATCTGCTCACTGACGACGGTCAGGTCCAGACGGTAATGCTCGGCAATGCGTGCCCAGTAGTGCACGCCTGCGCCACCAAGCGGATCGACGCCGATGCGCAAAGCAGCGGCACGAATCACATCAAAATCCAGCACCGCGCCCAGATCGGCCACGTAATGGCCCAGATAATCGTGTTCGATCGTGGTCGACGCTAGCCTAGCCAGCGCGTAGCCGATGGTCCGCACGCCGTGCAGCCCGGCTTCCAACAAGGCATTGGCGCGCGCTTCGATCCACGCGGTGACCGCGGTTGCCGAACCACCGCCGTTGGGTGTGTTGTATTTGATGCCACCGTGCTCCGGCGGATTGTGCGAAGGCGTGATCACAATGCCGTCCGCCAAAGCGTCGCTGCGTCCGCGGTTGTAGCGCAAAATCGCATGCGATATGGCCGGCGTGGGCGTGTACTCGTTGTTGCCCGCGATCATCGTCATCACGCCGTTGGCGGCCAATACCGAGAGCGCGCTGTCGAAGGCCGGCTTTGACAATGCGTGGGTGTCGATGCCTAAAAACAGCGGCCCGCTAATGCCGTGCGCGGCGCGGTAGTCGCAAATCGCCTGGCTGATCGCCAGCACATGCCACTCGTTAAAGCTGCGCGCAAACGCAACGCCGCGGTGCCCCGAGGTTCCAAACGCCACGCGTTGCTGAGGTTGGCTTGGGTCCGGCCGCAAGTCCAGGTAAGCGTCGAGCAGCCGCGCAACATCGAGCAATGGCGCCATAGTGGCCGGCTGTCCTGCCAATGGATGATTTTTGCTCGTCTGCATTTGGAACTCCTGAATGTGGTCTACGCCCGCTCGATACGTCGCAAGAAGGACTCGCGCGTTTGCTCGTTTTGCTGCCAGTCGCTGATGCCGCTGGTACGTGATACTTGCACCGCGGTGACTTTGTACTCGGGGCAGTTAGTGGCCCAGTCGGAGTAATCGGTGGTGACCACGTTGGCGCCGGTGCGCGCGTGGTGGAAGGTGGTGTACACCACGCCGGGTTGCATGCGCTCGGAAATCAGCGCACGTAACGAGGTTGCGCCGGCGCGGCTTTGCAGCAATACCCGGTCACCGCTGTTGATGCCGCGGTTCTCGGCATCGAAGGGATGGATTTCGAGCACGTCCTCCGAGTGCCACTGGTTGTTTGGCGTGCGCGCGGTCTGCGCGCCGACGTTGTATTGCGAAAGAATGCGCCCGGTGGTCAGCAGCAGCGGGAAACGCGCGCCGGTGCGTTCGTCGGTGGGAATGAACTCGGTAAGCATGAAGCGGCCCTTGCCGCGCACAAAATGATCGACATGCATGATCGGTGTGCCGGATGGTGCGGCGTCATTGCAGGGCCATTGCAGCGAACCCAGCGCATCAATCTTCGCGTACGAAACGCCTTTGAAACTCGGCGTTAATCGTGCAATTTCATCCATCACCTGCGAGGGATGGCTGTAGTCCATCGCAAAACCGAGCGCCTGCGCGAAACGCTGGGTGACTTCCCAATCGGCCAGTCCGGCCAGTGGTTTCATCACTTTGCGCACGCGGCTGATGCGCCGTTCGGCGTTGGTGAAAGTGCCGTCTTTCTCCAGAAACGACGAGCCCGGGAAAAATACATGCGCGTATTTGGCGGTTTCGTTGAGGAAGAGATCGTGCACGATCACGCATTCCATCGCCTGCAGCCCGGCCACCACATGCTGCGTGTCCGGATCGGATTGGGCGATGTCTTCGCCCTGGATGTAGATACCCTTAAAGCCACCAGCGACCGCTTCGTCGAGCATATTCGGGATGCGCAGACCCGGATCTTTAGAGAGCGCCACGCCCCACAGGTGTTCGAATAACTCGCGCGTGGCATCGTCGCTGACATGCCGATATCCGGAGTATTCGTGCGGGAAAGAGCCCATATCGCAGGCGCCTTGCACATTGTTCTGACCGCGCAGCGGGTTCACCCCTACGCCGTCGCGACCAATATTGCCGGTCGCCATCGCCAAATTGGCCATGCCCATCACCATCGTCGAGCCCTGGCTGTGTTCGGTCACACCCAGGCCGTAGTAGATCGCGCCATTCCTCGCGTTGGCGAAGAGCCGCGCCGCGGCACGCAGCTGCGCGGCAGGCACGCCGCTGATCGACTGCATGGCTTCCGGTGAGTTGCGTTCATCGGCGATAAAACGCGCCCACGATTCAAACGCGGCCAAATCGCAGCGTTCGCGCACATAGTCTTCTTTGACCAATCCTTCGGTGACCACTACATGCGCGATGGCGTTGATCAGCGCCACATTGGTGCCCGGCAACAAGGCCAGATGGTGAGCGGCTGCAACGTGCGGCGAACGCACCAGATCAATGCGGCGCGGATCGGCGACGATCAACTGGGCGCCTTCGCGTAAACGCCGTTTCATCCTGGACGCAAATACCGGATGGGCATCCGTTGGATTGGCGCCAATCAGCAAAATCACATCGCTCAACGCCACGGATTTGAAATCCTGGGTACCAGCTGAGGTGCCAAAGGTATTTTTCAGGCCATAACCGGTCGGTGAATGACAGACCCGCGCGCAGGTATCGACATTGTTATTGCCAAAGCCGCCGCGAATCAGCTTCTGCACCAAAAAGGTCTCTTCGTTGGTGCAGCGCGATGAGGTAATGCCGCCGATCGCATCCCGACCGTAACTGGCTTGCAAACGTTTGAACTCCGCTGCGGCATGCGCAAAAGCCACTTCCCACGACACCACGCGCCACGGGTCGCTGATCTGGGCGCGAATCATCGGCGTGGTGATGCGATCTTGATGCGTCGCATAACCCCACGCAAAACGGCCCTTCACACAAGAATGGCCCTCGTTGGCCTGACCGTCTTTCCACGGCACCATGCGCACCACTTTGTCGCCCTGCGTTTCCGCGCGGAAACCGCAGCCCACGCCGCAATAGGCGCAAGTGGTGTTGATCACGCCAGTGGGTGTGCCAAGTTCAATGACCGATTTTTCATTCAGCGTGGCGGTGGGGCAGGCTTGCACGCAGGCGCCGCAAGACACGCATTCGGAAGACAAAAAATCCGCTGTGCCGGTCGCCACTTTGGACGACAGACCGCGTCCGTCGATGGTTAACGCAAAGGTGCCCTGCACTTCCTCGCAGGCGCGCACGCAGCGCGAGCAGACGATGCACTTGGAGGAATCAAAGGTGAAATACGGGTTGCTCTCGTCTTTGGCGGCGCTGCGATGTTTAGCGCCGTCATAACCGTAGCGCACCTCGCGCAGACCCACCGCGCCCGCCATGTCCTGCAACTCACAATCACCATTCGCCGAACAAGTCAGACAATCGAGCGGATGGTCGGAGATGTAGAGCTCCATGACCCCTTTGCGCAAAGCCGCCAGACGCGGCGTTTGCGTATGCACAACCAGACCCTGTTCCGCTGGCGTGGTGCAGGAAGCCGGCGTGCCACGCCTACCGTCGATTTCCACTAGGCACAAACGGCAGGAACCAAAAGCCTGCAGTGAGTCGGTCGCGCAGAGTTTCGGGATAGCCGTGCCGTGACTGCGCGCCGCCGCCATGATCGAGGTGCCCTTGGGCACGCTCACACGCTTGCCATCAATGCTCAGCGTGACCCTATCGGTGCCCAGACGCAGCGGCGTGCCGTAATCGATTTCTTTGACCAGGCTCATGGCGAAACAAAATCCTCGCGAAAATGCGTGATGGCACTGAGTACCGGCAACGGCGTTAAACCACCCAAGGCACAAAGGGACGCATCGGTAAGCACGGTACACAAGTCCTTGACCAGCGCCAAATTGCGTTCGGGCTCGATACCGTGTGCAATCTTGTCCAGCGTTTCGGCGCCGCGCGTCGAGCCAATCCGACACGGCGTGCACTTTCCGCAGCTTTCGATTGCGCAAAACTCGAAGGCAAAACGCGCCTGTTTGGCCATGTCGACGGTGTCGTCAAACACCACAATCCCGGCATGGCCGAGCAAACCGCCGGCGGCGGCCAGCGCTTCATAATCGAGTGGCGTATCCAGCAAACTCGCTGGGAAATAGGCGCCGAGTGGCCCACCGACCTGCACCGCGCGCAGCGGTCGACCACTGTGGGTGCCACCGCCCAGATCAAAGATCAACTCGCGCAGCGTCATGCCAAAAGCACATTCGAACAGCCCGCCACGCCGCACGTTGCCAGCCAGTTGCACCGGCATGGTGCCACGCGAGCGGCCCAAACCGTAGTCGGCATAGGCCGGACCGCCGTGACTGAAGATCCACGGAATCGCCGCCAGCGACAGCACGTTGTTGACCACCGTTGGGCGCCCGAATAAACCCTGCTGCGCGGGCAACGGTGGCTTGGCACGCACCTGCGCGCGACGCCCTTCGATGCTCTCTAACAAGGAGGTTTCTTCGCCACACACGTAGGCGCCAGCGCCAACCCGCAAATCGATGTCGAACTGCGCATGCAACACACCGCGCTGCCGCGCCGTCGCAAGCGCGTGGCGCAAGGTGTTGATCGCATGTGGATATTCTGATCGCAGGTAAATCACACCGCGGCTGGCGCCGACCGCCAAACCGGCGATCAACATACCTTCCAATAGCGCGAACGGATCGCCTTCGATCAACATGCGATCGGCAAAGGTGCCGCTATCGCCTTCGTCTGCGTTACAAACGATGTATTTGCGCGGCCCCGCCGCTTGCGCCACGCTGCGCCATTTGATCCCGGTCGGGAATCCCGCGCCACCACGCCCGCGCAAGCCTGAATTTTGTACCTCTTGCAACAGCGCATCGCTAGACAGGCTGCGCGCGTGGGTCAATCCGGCCATTCCGCCGTGGGCGATATAGTCGTCCAGCGACAACGGATCAATCACCCCCACCCGCGCGAAACTCAAACGCTGCTGGCGCGCCATCCACGGCATGGAATCGGTCAAACCATGGCACAAAAGATGCGGCGCGCCGTCTAAAAATCCGCTGGCAAACAATCCCGGCACGTCGTCGGCGCGCACCGGTCCGTAAGCCACCCTCCCCAGTGGCGTTTGGACCTCAACCAAAGGTTCCAACCACAGCATGCCCCGCGTGCCGGTGCGCACAATGACCCGCTCCAGACCCAAGGCGTGCGCCTGTGCGGCAATCGCCTGCGCGGTGCACTCGGCGCCGACCGACTGCGCGGCGGCATCGCAAGAGATGAAGATTTTCATGGCAACGCTTCCTGCAAACGCAGCAGCAGCGCATCCGCCGCGGCAGCATCAAAGCCTGCAATCAAATCGCAATTGATCAGCGCCGCCGGCCCGAGCGCGCAATTGCCCAGGCAGTAGACGTTTTTTAGCGTGACTTGGCCGACCGTCGCATCCGCAGACAAACCATGCACGCTGGCCAGATGCGCCGCGACCGCTTCTGATCCGCGCGCCTGACAGGCTTCGGCGCGGCACAGTTGCAGCACAAATCGAGCCGGCGGCGCAGCGCGAAAGTCATGGTAGAAACTCATGACGCCGCGCACTTCCGCCTTGGAAACATTGAGTCGGTCGGCAATCAGCGGCAGCGCTTGCGGCGGCAGGTAACCGAAGGCATTTTGCATCGCATGCAAGATCGGCAACATGGCGGTGGCGCCACTACCATCCTCACCATAAAATTCGCGGGCGTGCTCAATCTCCGCCGCGATCAATTGTTCGGCTAGCGGCATGCTCCAAGTTGCGGCAACAAACATGGGTGCTCCCTCCAACGATCAGCCCCGCACAGTGTAAGCGACAACGCCGGGTCGATCCTTGCTGACCCTCAATTGTGACAACGCCCTGCGCTCAGGCAGCGCATACATTCACCCCCACAACCGCGACTGGAGGCGCAGCAATGTCTGCTGGCGAAAAGGGTGGCAGCACGCCAACCCTGGCCCCTGAGAACTACAAAACGCGGTTCGCGAGCGCTTGCGCGCTGTATCGCAACGGAACAGATTGGTACAAAGGCTCAGGCATCACGCGCCTTCACACCCATTGGCCAGCGACATTGATTGGTTCTAGGTGATTTCGTGTGTCAAAGCGACAAGGTATTACTCATCGCCGCCCAATTCAATATGAGTTACGTCAACGGCGATCGCTACTGGCATTACGAAATCGAATGCTAAACGTGTCAGCAGTTCAGTCAGCGTACTTATGCCGAGAATGGCTGAGGAAATTAGTCCACCACTCCCCTCGGCCCAATTTCATTCTTGGTGGTTCGATATATCTCAAAGGAAACCTTCGGGCTGGCTCCTGCAAATGCCACGGAAACCACCATGACATTCGAATGGTCGCCGTAGAACGAGTGTGGATCAATAGTGGAGCGGATCTTTAATCCCGGAAGCTCGCTTTCGAGGTCGGCGTGGAAGCTTTGCTGGAGCTTCGTTTTTGGGGTAATTTGATTGATGGGGCTGGACATTAATTCGTGAATGCGAATGGTTTGCTCGCCTTCGCTAATATCCAGTGTGGCATGGTAGCTGGTATGCATATCACCGGTTAGGAAAATGATGTTGCTGGCCCCCACGTCTAAAATGCGTTTTAGGATACGAGCGCGTTGGTTATCGAACGCGCTATGACTCCATTTGTCATTACCATCGCGAAGCACTGCGCCGACAAAGGGCACGCCGCTGACGATAAACTTAAGCTTCTTCGGATTTTGGCCTATCCACCGCAATAAGTCCGCCTCTTGGTTTTCATCGAGCATGCGTCCGATGGATGAATCGCGGTGGTAGCGGGTGTCCATTACGAAGAAACTGGCGTCGCCACAGTCGAATCGATAATGGTATTCGTAGGCGCCGCCCGTGGTGTTGGGGTTATGTGAGTGTTGGAACTCCCAATAGGCTTTCATCGCGATACGCAATAGCGCATCCGTATCGCGGCCCTTAGCCTGCATTTGTAGGTCAAAATTATTGGTGATTTCGTGATCATCTAAGATCATATAATGTGGAAGCTCGGTTAAGGCTCGCCTTGCCGGCACGCAATCTTCCCACGCATCCAGATATTTACGACGATAGTGGTCAATGTCGATGGGGGGGCTCAATGGGATATCGGCATAAATCTGGTCGCCGCAGTGCAGCATGAAGCTGGCGTTGTTATCGCGGGCGATTTGCGAGATACGCACCCAGGCTTTGTCTGGTCGCGCCACTAGTCCTAAGGAATGCAAATTGCACGATCCAAATAGAAATCGAAATGGAGCCCCATTGCCCGGAGACGAAAAGGTTTTGAATCTCCCCTCGGTGTAGGCATCGCGTATGCGCTCATCGGGCTTGGCGGATTTTGTTTTGGCAAAGCTGACTTTTACCCTATAGGCGGTGTTGGCTTGCAACTGGGTCAGTTCTATTACAGAAGTGAAGAACTCCTCCGCTTCGGTGAGGACTTTTTTGATGACGCCGACTGGATGGTCTTGTTCATCAAGCAGTTCGACAAAGGCGGCTGGCCAGCGCTCAGACCCGCGCAGCCAGATTTTGATGGAGTTATGCGTGGTGTGTCCGAGGATGAGGCGTGGCATGGAGTTTCCGGAGTCTTGGGTATTGGTGGAATTTGAATAAGCTGGATTGCTGGAGGACCCTCGCCCGACCGAATGCAGCGGAGCAAGCTCCGCTCTACAGAAGCAGATCAAAACGAAGAAGAGTCAGCATTGCGTCGGCTTTCTTACTTAATGATCTTTGCGACTTCAAAATGCATGCCGTCTTTGCGATTGAAATGCCCGCCCCAATAGAATCCATGGGCGTTGGCGATGGACACTAATTCGTACACGCAGCCGCGGCTACCCAAGGGCGCCGGTGCTACGCCGAGTTTGTTCCAGGCGTAGTTGATATCGAAGGCGGTTGCAAACGCGTGATTGGACAGCATTTGATCATCTGCGCGGCCGCGGATGAAGCGCGGGACAAAGTCACCATCGTAGGAGAGTATTCGGTCCAACAGGCCCGCCGCTTGCCATTCGTGCCACAACAATACCAGTTGATTAGCGGCTTTTCGGTGAAAGTGCACAATTGCGCCATTGGCGCCCGGAATGTTGGCGAGTAGTGGCAAATGCAGTTCCACCACATTATTTTTTACCCAGTTATTGGTGATGCGGATGCGTTCTGGGTTCTTCGCCGTGGGTGCGGGGGCGAATTCCAGCGGCCCGAAAAGCTGTTGGCGTGCATTACTATTGGGCAATGCAGGGAAATTGGGTTTGATTGGGTATTCGGTCTCGAAATCCAAATGGTCGACAATCTCAAAACCCAGTAATGCAGCTTGCCCGAGGGTTTGGCTGCCAACAATGCCATCGGCGATGAGTCGATGTTTGCTCTGAAATTGTTGGGTGGCTTGGACAGTGGCGTCTTCAAAGTGAC
>CAZLSB010000134.1:0-10966 GCA_964561825.1 uncultured Xanthomonas sp. | reverse complement strand
AAGGACAAAGCGACCAGCGCCGATACGGCCACTGAGGTTGATAGCGCGACGCCCAACTCGCGAAACAACACGCCCAAATTGCCTTGCAAGAATGCAATCGGCAAAAACACGCTGATCAATACGCCCGTGGTTGCGATCACCGCGAACGCCACCTGACGCGATCCGCGCTGCGCGGCAATCAGCGGTGGTTCACCCAAATCCACCCGCCGTTGGCAGTTTTCCAAAACCACGATGGCGTCATCGACGACCAGGCCAATACACAAAACCAGCGCCAAGAGCGTGATCAAATTAATCGAAAAATCAAAGGCATACAGTCCGATGAAGGTGGCAATCACGCAGACCGGAATAGTCACTGCCGGAATCAGCGCGGCGCGCCAACTGCCCAGGAACAGATAGATCACCGCGATCACTAACAGCATGGTGATACTCAGGGTGAAATACACCTCGTGAATCGCCGAGTCGATGTACACCGAGGTATCGAAGGCGACCACCAGTTTCATATCTTTGGGCAAGGTGCTGGATAAGCTTGCCACTTCGGTCTTGACCGCTTCCGCGACGGTGACGGTATTGGCGGTCGATTGTTTGACGATGCCCAGACCAATCTGCTGCAAACCATTGCCGCGGATCAAATTGCGCCGATCCATCGAACCCAGTTCCACCTTGGCAACTTCACCCAGGCGCACGATATGGCCATCGCTGCCCTTGGCCATCGGTAGGTCGGCAAACTGCTCGGCCGTTCGGTAGCTGCGGTCAATGCGCACGGTGAAATCGCGCTGCGCAGCTTCGACGACGCCGGCCGGCAACTCGACATTCTCCCGGCGCAACGCACTCACCACATCTTGTACGGTGAGCCCACGCGCCGCCAAGGACTCGCGATTCAGCCAAATGCGCATCGCGTAGCGTTGTCGACCGCCTACGGTAACGTTGGCAACCCCGGGCATGGTCGACAAGCGATCAACCAAATAACGCTCCGCGTAGTCCGACAGTGCCAACATATCGAGCGCATCGCTGGCAAAGTTCAGCCACATGATCGGTTGGGCATCGGCATCAATCTTGGCCACTTGCGGCGGATCAATTTCCAGCGGCAACTGCGCACTGACCCGCGCCACCGCGTCGCGCACATCGTTGGTGGCCGCTTCCAGATCGCGTCCCAGCGTAAACTGCACGGTGACCGATGAGCGCCCGTTATCACTCGCCGATTGAATCGTCTCAATACCCTCAATGCCACTCACCGCATCTTCAATGATCTGCGTGATGCGGGTTTCCACCACCGTGGCCGCAGCGCCCCGATACGCGGTGCTCACCGACACTATCGGCGGATCGACATCCGGCAGTTCGCGCAGTGGCAGATTCAAAAAAGCCGCGATACCACAGACGATCAGCAATAGGCTGGCGACGGTGGCCAGCACCGGACGTCGAATGGACAAATCGGAGAGCAACATAGTCGTGCGCTCAGCCGGCGTTGGGTGCGGTGACGATGGTGACGGACGCGCCTTTGCGCATGCGTACCAAGCCATCGGTGACCACACGATCGCCTTCATTCAGGCCTTCCAGCACCTCCACTTCACCACTGCGGCGCGCGCCGATTTTTACGCTGGCTTCGGCGGCAATATTGTCTACGCCCACCCGATAGACAAACATCTGATCGCGCAATGCCGACAGCGAAACTTCCGGCACCGTCAGCGATTCGCGCGGCCGGTTCAGCACGTCCACCGCCAGCAACATGCCCGGTCGCAACAAACGCTCAGGGTTGGGAATTTCCGCGCGCACCACGATCGCGCGGGTGATCGGATCAACGCGCGAATCCAGCGAACTCACCACGCCCGAAAACGGCTTGTCCGGATACGCAGCGCTGCGTGCTTCAATGATTTGACCGACCGCCAGTGCTGCCAGATAGGTCTCCGGCACGGAGAAATCCAGTTTGATGGTGCGGATGTCGTCCAGCGTGCTAATCACCGCGCCCGGCTGCACCAAAGTGCCTGGGCTGACGCTACGGAAACCCAACACACCGGCGAACGGCGCGGTAATCACGCGATCCGACAAGCGCACCCGAATGGCTTCCATGCGCGCCCGTGCAGAGTCGCGCGCGCCCAGTTGTTGATCCACCTGCGATTGCGTCACCGTGCCTTGTTTGACCAGACCACCCAGGCGCTCGTACTGTTTTTCCGTTTCCACATACGCGGCTTGCGCTTCTTTCAATTGCGCAACTTCGGTGCGATCGGTCAGTTCCACCAAAACCGCACCGGCCTCGACTTGTTGGCCGTCGCTAAAATTCACTCTGGCGACGGTCTCGGCGGTCTTCGCGGTGAGCGTGACGGACTCATTTGCACGCGCCGTACCCAGCGCTTGGATGCGATCCACCCACGCGGAGCGCGCCACTGTATGCACCACCACCGGCTGCGGTTTTGCCGCGCTGTTAGCACTCGGCGCCGCTTTGTCACCCGCGCAGGCAGCTAAGCCCAATACTGCTGCGACCACGACAAAACCTGCCCAAAATGCATTCATGACCGACTTCAAGCGGGTCACCTTCAGCTTCATCAAAGAGGGCGCGAGTGTAGCCGCAAGTGCTGTGAAACCGATGCCATAGCCCACCTCCCGGCGCTCAGCAGCCTCGCTTCGGCGCATTGATGTGTTGGGAGCGAGCTTGCAATGTGAGCAAACCCGCTCACCCGGCAAGCGCTCCCAGGGCACTCGCGATGAAAGCCCGACAGGCTGCTAGGTATGGCTATCCCAAATCGTCGTCAAACGATCTTTGGCGCGCAGCTTTTCCACTTTCAGTGAGTGCAGCGTCATATCGTCCATGGGCAGCCGACCAGTTTCAGCTTCCAACACTTGTTTATCGAGATCCTTGTGGCGGTGGTAAAGGCGCCGGAACTCGTCGTTTCGGTCAATCATTGCCCTAACTTCGTCTGGACTCTGGTTTTCAAACATCTCCAACCCTCCTTAACTTTGCGGTAGTAGAAGTGGATGCGCGCGCAACGGCGAGCCTTCGCGGGTCAGGCGATTGACTGCGGGTGATATCGGACCAGGAGACGCGCGCGGCCGTGGCTTCGTGGCGAAGTGGTCAACCAAAACGGCAGCTTGCATCGGACCATGAGGCCCTCGTGTTGCGGTGGGGCGCGAACAAACACTACTCCCGTTGCAGGGACTCGGCAAGCTGCGCGGCTGCTGCGCTAAACGCTTTGTTTTTGCATTGGTGCAGCGCGGCTTGCTCCGCTGCCATTTGCATCGCTTGGGTAGAGTCCCGGTCGATTGGGGTCTTTCGCTCCGATCGGCAGCGTGACTGTGCCGCTTTTCGTGGGGATTGCCACGCCATGCGCTGAAGGCTGTCGCCTGACGGGTTTTGCCGGCGGCGCATGCCTCACAATGACGAATCAATGAGTTGAGTGCTGGGTTCATTGCGAGGCACGCGCCGCGAGAAGCGGCAATGTTCCGCGAACGGTGGGCGCGTGCCGTGGCAAGCCAGGCGCGGCGTTGGATCGGCGCGGCCTGCCCGTGAAATCTTCTAAGTGCGTGTGGTCACCCCACCAAAGCTGTGCACCAACCATTGCCGATCAATGCATTAAGGTAGGTTTGATAGAGCGGAGCTTGCCCCACTGCTCCTGCTTTTTTGCGTCGGAAAGGCAGCTTCAACACCGAAATCATTCGCGATATTGACGCACTGAGCACTAGCATGTGGCCCTGAGCTTAGGAAAACTGCATATGAGCACGACTACGCCGCGTTGGCCCGCGCCACTTTTGCGTTTGCTGGAGGGCCTGTTGAATCGTTTGCTGGCGTTGGACAGTTCCGCCAGCACCGCGTTGACCGCCTTGGAAGGCCGCAGTGTTGCGCTGCGCTTGAAGCCGTGGCCGTCGCCCTTGCAATTGACGGTTAGCGCCGGGCGATTGCTGGCCAGCGATGCTAACGCGCCGGATTTGGCGATCAGTGCAACTCCGGGCGCATTGCTGGCGATGGCGGCGGAGCGCGGCGGCTTTGAGCTGCCGGCCGGCCGTATTGATATTTCCGGTGATGCCGATCTGGCCCGCCGTGTGCAAAAACTCATCGCGGGCTTGGATCCAGATTGGGATCGGCCATTCGTGCAGTTTTTTGGTGAGGTGGCCGGCTTTCAGCTTGCCAAAGGTGTGCGAGGCGCGCTTGCCTGGGGTCGTGCGACGGCCAAATCGATGGTTCTGAACAGCAGCGAATACCTGCGCGAAGAAAGCCGCGATTTGATTGCCCCCGGTGAACTGGCTGACTTTGTCGATGCGGTCGATGTGATCCGCGATGATGTGGAACGTTTGGAAGCGCGTATCGAGCGACTTTCACGAGTGCGCGCTGCGCAATCTGCGGCGCGAACCCTAGAATGAACGTGCGCGCTTTTCTGCGCGTGCTGCGCATTGCTCGGATATTGGTGCGTTACCGACTGGATGAATCCAGCCCGCTTGCTCGTTTGTTTCTGCCCTTGGGCTGGTTGCGCCTGGTCACCGGGGATGCCGCTGGGGCAGCCAAGATGAGCCGCGGCGAGCGGCTGCGGCGGGCGCTGGAGGAATTGGGGCCGATTTTCGTTAAGTTCGGGCAGATTTTGTCGACCCGACGTGACTTGCTACCGACCGATGTCGCCGATCAATTGGAGCAGTTGCAGGATCGCGTTGCGCCGTTTCCGGGTTCGCAAGCGCGTGCGCTGATCGAAGCCGAACTGGGCACGCCGATTGCCACCCACTACGCGCTATTTGATGAAACGCCTCTGGCCAGCGCGTCGATCGCGCAGGTCCACGCGGCTCGCCTGCACGACGGCCGGGAAGTGGTCATCAAAGTGCTACGACCTGAGATCGGCGAGCGCGTCGCGCAGGATCTGGCGGTGCTGCGCTCGATCGCTGCGATCGCCGATCGACGTCTGCCGCATGCCGACCGGATCCGCCCAAAAGACGTGGTGGCCGAGATTGAGCGCACCCTGAAGTTGGAATTGGATCTGATGCGCGAGGCCGCCAATGGCAGTCTGCTGCGTCGTAATTGGCTCAATTCCCGCGAAATGTACGTGCCGGAAATGGTTTGGCCGTTAACTCGCACGCGGATGATCACCATGGAGCGGGTGTACGGGATCGCGCTAAATGACATCGATGGTTTGCGCGCGGCCGGTATCAACTTTGAGAAGCTCGCCGAGCGCGCGGTTCGATTGTTTTACACGATGGTGTTTCGCGACAACTTTTTCCATGCGGATTTGCATCCTGGAAATATTCTGATCGCGCGTGAGCACCCTGAAGATCCGCAGTTCATTGCGCTGGACTTTGGAATCATGGGTACGCTGCCGCCGGCGGATCAACGTTATCTAGCTGAGAACTTTATGGCGATGTTTAGCCAAGATTATCGGCGCATTGCCGAATTACACTTGGAGGCCGGTTGGATGCCAGCCTCGGTGCGCATTGACGATCTGGAAGGCGCAGTGCGCGGTGTCTGCGAGCCCTATTTTACCCGGCCGCTGAGTGAAATCTCGCTCGGCGAAGTGTTGATGAAAATATTCGCCGTTGCGCAGCAGTATCAATTGATTTTGCAACCGCAGCTGATTTTGTTGCAAAAGACCTTGCTGAACATCGAAGGCGTCGCGCGCACGCTATTTCCAAAGTTGGATCTTTGGGCGGTCGCTAAGCCGGTGTTGGCGCCAATCATGGCGGAGAAATACGGCTTTAACGCCGCGCTCAAAGAAATCCGCACGCGTTTGCCCGGTTTGATGCAAAACGCCCCAGAAATTCCCAGACTGCTGCATGAATACCTAAAACAAACGGTGGCTGGCGAACATCAACTGCGCATGCGCTCGCCCGATATCGAGAAGCTGATTGCCGTTACCCGGCAAGGACAGCGCCAAACTGTGCTGGCGATTTTGGGCAGCGGCCTGAGCATCGTCGCCGGCTTGCTCTATGCGCTGGATGCGGGTGGTCCCAAAGTCTTCGACGTACCCGCGCCAGCTGGCATCGCAGCATTGGCCGCGCTATGGGCATTTCTTGCCGCTTGGCCCAAGCGCGTTGAGGGCTGAACTTTAAGCCCAGCCAGTGTCGGAGCAAGCTTCGCTACGCTCAATACTGTGAATGATCGAAATAGGGGTCAGGATTGTCGGAGCTGCCGCCTTCGGACAAGCGAATCTTCAACGCCAAACCGTCGCGCGAATCTGCTTTGCGCAGCGCTTCTTCCATCTCAATCTTGCCTTCCTTGAACAAGCGGAACAAAGCCTGATCGAAAGTCTGCATGCCTTCCGACAGTGAGCGGTCCATGGCTTCTTTGAGCTCATGCACCTGACCGCGCCGAATCATGTCGCGGATCAACGGCGTGTTCAGCAAAATTTCCACCGCTGGCAAGCGTCGCCCGTCCTTACCAATCACCAAGCGCTGCGACACGATGGCCTTTAAGTTCAGCGACAGGTTCATCAGCACGTTTTTGTGCGCGCTCTCCGGGAAGAAGTTGAGAATGCGCTCCATGGTTTGGTCGGCGTTGTTGGAATGCAGCGTCGACAAACACAAGTGACCGGTCTCCGAAAACGCGATGGCCGCTTCCATGGTTTCGGTATCCAGAATCTCACCGATCATGATGACGTCGGGCGCCTCGCGCATCGCGTTTTTTAATGCGTTGTGATAATTGCGCGTGTCTAGGCCCACTTCACGCTGATTGACGATCGACTTTTTGTGTTTGTGTAAAAACTCGATCGGGTCTTCGATAGTTAAAATGTGACCCGCAGTGGTGTTGTTGCGGTAGTCGATCATCGAAGCCAAGGTGGAGCTCTTGCCAGAGCCGGTTGCGCCGACCATGAGGATCAAACCACGCGGCTCAACGATCAGATCTTTCAGGATCGGCGGCAGCTTCAGCTGGTCGAAGCTGGGGATCTCGCTTTTAATCGCGCGGATCACCATGCCTAGCTCGCCACGCTGCTTGAACACATTGATGCGAAAGCGCCCGGCATCTTTGACAGCGATCGCCAGATTGAGCTCTAAGTCGCGTTCGAACGAAGGCACCTGGCCCTCATCCATCAGCGAATAGGCGATCTTTTTCACCATGCCTGACGGCAAGCCGGTGTTGCCGAGCGGGTAAAGTTTGCCCTCAACCTTGATGTTCACCGGCGCGCCGGTCGTCAGAAACATATCTGACGCGTTTTTCTCGGTCATCAACTTCAGGAAGTAGCCGATATCCATGCGTCAGGTCCTTAAGTGTTGGTTGCGGTGCCCGGTGTAGCTCCCCACAATAGCGACTCAGCCTAACCTTGGTGCGAACGCAATGCCAGATGCTACGCCTGTTTACGTGATCGTCCTGCGCCGACTTGTTTTGATCTCAATCGTTCTGTTCATCAGCGCTTGCGCCAGCGCACCCATACCCACGCTGGAATTGGATCGCGCCCGCGAAGCGCTGGCCCGCGCGCAAAACGCCGGTGCCGCAGACTATGCGCCGGTTGATTACAAAATGGCCCGTGAGGGTTTGGATGGCGGGCGCGTGCTGATCGACGCGCGCGAACACAGCGCGGCGCGTCAGGCCCTGCAGAAGGCCGAGATTCGCGCTGATCTGGCCACCGCAAAGAGTAATGCTGCGCGCCTGCGTAGCGAAGTTCAGAACAAGGAAACTGAAAATGCGAATCTGCGTCGTGAGTTGCTCGGCGACGGGCAGTTGCCATGAGGTTTAAATTACCCATATTTACCCTGGCGCTCGTGCTTGCGGCATGCGCCACGCAGCCGAAGCGCGATCTCGATTTCGAACGCTTGCAGGCCGATTGGCGCACCCTAGATTCGCAAGATGATCGCGCCCGTGCGCCGCTGGAGTCAGCGCGCGTGGACGATGCCATTGCGGCGATTACCGCGGTGCCTAAAGGTGATCGCGAACTGCGCAAACACCTCGCGGACATGGCGGAGCTGCGCATTGCGATCTACACCACGGCGGTGGCTGCGGCGCGCGATCGTGAACGGCTAGCGGCACTGGACACCGAACACAATGCCATCATGTTGGAGGCCACGCGGCGCGACGCGGCCTTGTCCCGATTGGAGGCCGAAAAGCTGCGCTTGCAGTCGTTGGCGCGCGCCGAAGAGTCGGAGCGCTTGCGCGAGGAAGCAGACGCAGAGCGGTTGATCAGCCAAGAAATGAGCGCCGATGCGAATTTGGCGCGCGAAGAGGCTAGCGCGGCGCGGAGCTTGGCGGATGCCCGTGGCCGCGAGGCCAGTTTGGCTAGGCAAGAAGCCGAGCTGGCCTCCGCGCAGGCACAAAATTTACAACAGCAAATGGCGGCGCTGCGGCCTGTGGTCAGCTCCCGCGGGCAAGTGTTGACCTTGGGCGATGTGTTTTTCTCGTCCGGGCAGGCCGATCTGAAAGCCGAGGCGCGTGGCAATTTGAAGCCCGTTTTGGACTTTATCAGTCGGTTTCCCGGTAAACCGGTGATGATTGAGGGGCATACCGATGACCGCGGCGCGGATGCCACCAACTTGGCCTTGTCCGAGCGCCGTGCTGGCTCGGTGCGCGATGCACTGGTCGCGCTGGGTGCCGATTCTTCACGAATCAAAGTGGTCGGCCGTGGCGAGGCCAGTCCGCTGGCCGACAATGCGAGCACCGAAGGTCGAGCGCGCAACCGTCGCGTGGAAGTGATTGTGGAAGGCGCCGGTGGCTGATGGTGGGTTTCGCCTACAAGTCGGCGTGACTTTTGGCCCTTGCTCGCGCCTCCTATGTCGATAAGGTCCGTGGCCTTGGCGAATGGCCAAATTGGGTCTTTCGCCGTCATACCTAACTAACTTCAGGGGGATATTCCATGCGAACGAGCGCTTTGGCCGCTGCCTTGTCCATCGCTTTGCTAGCAGGCTGTGCCGAGCGCGCGGTGGCGCCGGCTTCCGATCAAACATCCACGCAGGTGAGCAGTCCAATGATCGCGCCTTGGACCGGTCCCTATGGTGGTGTGCCGCCGTTTGATCAGATGCAGGTCGATCAGGTCAAGCCAGCGCTGCAAGCGGCGATCGCTGCGCATTTAGCGGAACTCGAGGTCATTGCGGCGCAGGTCGAGCCCGCCAGCTTTGCCAATACACTGGTGGCGATGGAACGATCCGGCGATCAAATGGACCGCGCGCAGGTGTTTTTCGGCATTTATGCGGGAAATCTATCCACGCCGGAGTTTCGAGCGGTGCAGGCCGACGTGACGCCGCTAGTGGCCGACTATCAGTCAAAAATGGTGCAAAACGACAAGCTCTTCGCGCGTATTGATGCGGTTCGAAATGGCGCTGAATTTGCCAGTTTACGCGCCGACCAGCAGCGCCTAGTGCAGGTCACCTACGATTTCTACCGCAGTAATGGCGCGCAACTGAAAGGCAAGGCGCGTGAGCGATATGCCGCGATCAATAAACAACTTGCCGGGCTGTACACGCAGTTTTCCAACAATGTGCTGGCCGACGAAGAAGGCTACGTGACGTATCTGGACTCTACCCAGTTAGGTGGTTTGCCGGAATCCTTCACCCAGTCGGCGGCGGCATTGGCAGCCAGCAAAGGCCAGTCGGGCCAGTATGCGGTCCTCAATACGCGTTCATCGATCGATCCGTTCCTGACCTATGCAACGCAGCGTGAGCTACGCGAAAAAGTGTGGCGCACCTTTTATAGTCGCGGCGATAACGGCGATGCGCATGACAACAACGCGTTGATCGCGCAAATACTGCAATTGCGATACGAGCGCTCGCGCCTATTGGGTTACGACAATTACGCCGCTTGGCGCTTGCAAGATCGCATGGCGAAGACACCCGAGGCAGCATTTGCACTGCTCGAAGCCGTGTGGCCGGCGGCCATCGCGAGGGTGAAAGAAGAAGTCGCTGATATGCAGAAGATCGCCGACAGTGAAGGCGCTGGCATCACTATTGAGGCTTGGGACTATCGCTATTACGCCGAAAAAGTGCGCACGCAGCGTTATGCCTATGACAGCGAGGCGGTCAAAAAGTACCTGAATCTTGATCAGCTTACCCAGGCGATGTTTTATGTTGCCGGCGAACTGTTTGGTTTTGATTTTCAGCCCGTTCCGGCAGGACTGGTGCCGGTCTTCCATCCTGATGTGAAGGTCTGGGAAGTGAAACGGCGCAGCGACGGCAGTTTGGTTGGCCTGTGGTACTTGGATGCTTTTGCGCGGCCCGGCAAACGCTCTGGCGCCTGGGCGTCCAGCTATCGGAACTATGATTTGCTGCATGGCAAGCCCAGTGTGTTGTCCAGCAACAATTCCAACTTCATCCAAGGCGCGCCGGGCGCGCCGGTGTTGGTGTCGTGGGACGATGCCACTACCTTCTTCCATGAGTTTGGACACGCACTGCATTCGCTGTCATCGACGGTCGAATATCCCAGCCAAAACTGGGGTGTGCGTGATTACACCGAGTTCCAGTCGCAATTGTTGGAGCGCTGGCTGTTCACCGAGCCGGTCGTCAATCAATATTTCCGCCACGTTGAAACCGGCGAGCCGATGCCAGCGGAGCTGATCGACAAGCTCAAACGTTCGGCCAGTTTCAACCAGGGTTTTGGCACCACCGAATACCTGGCCAGTTCGCTGATTGATCTGCAGCTGCATATGATTGATCCCACCGGTTTGGACCCAGATGCCTTCGAGCGCGACACCTTGGCGCAAATAGGCATGCCCAAAGAATTGGTCATGCGGCACCGCACGCCGCATTTCAGCCATGTGTTCTCCAGCGAAGGTTACGCGGCCGGCTATTACGGTTATTTGTGGGCAGAAGTGCTCACCGCTGACGCCTCTGAAGCGTTTGCCGAAGCGCCAGGCGGCTTTTACGACCAAGCGCTGGCCAAAAAAATGGTCGACAACCTATTCGCCGTGCGCAACAAAGTCGATCCCGCGCAGGCCTATCGCGCCTTCCGAGGTCGCGATGCGACCATCGACGCGCTGCTGCGTGATCGCGGATTTCCGGCGAAGACTGCACCAGCAAATTAACCTAGCTAGCAGCCTGTCGGACTTTGCGCGTGAGATGCGTTGGGTGGCTCCGAGCGGAT
>CAZLSB010000133.1:0-10972 GCA_964561825.1 uncultured Xanthomonas sp. | reverse complement strand
GGCCGGACGGCCTTTTGGCATAGCGCAGACTCGAAAGTAGAGCCATAGCCTTCAACCTAGCTAGAAACCTCAGTTAACCGCTTGCCAATACCCATAGCACAATGATTCTTTTGATTTTTTAGCAATTTGATTCATTCACCTGTTGGGTGAGTCGCGCCTACTCGTCGTCGCCCCATAGGCTGCTTGCGCTGACACGGATATTCTTGGTGGCCGGCGTGGCCGCAGCAACGGCCTGCCATAGCAGCAGCGCGTCGCGCGTTGCAGCGACGTCATGCACGCGCACCATGCTGGCGCCACGCTGCACCGCAATCAGGGCTGCGGCTACCGATCCGTGGATTCGCTCGTTGATCGATTCGCGCCCGGTGAGCGCGGCGATCAAACGTTTTCGCGATAGACCAACCAAAATCGGGCAACCGAGCACCGCGAATGATTCCAAGCGGGCCAGCAACTCCAGGTTGTGCTGCAATGTTTTGCCAAAGCCAAATCCGGGGTCTATGACGATGCGCTTTTTGTCGATGCCGGCGAACTGACACGCCAGGATGCGATCGGTCAGAAAGCGCGCAACCTCGCCGCACACATCATCATAAGCCGGCGCCTGCTGCATGCTGCCGGGCTCGCCTTGCATATGCATCAGGCAAATCGCGGCCCCACTGTCAGCCGCAGCGTGCAAAGCGCCGGGTTGGCGTAAGGCGTACACATCGTTGATCAAACCAGCCCCAGCGCGCACGGCCGCCAACATCACCTCAGGCTTGCTGGTGTCGATAGAAATCGGCACTTCGCATTGTTGCGCTAGCGCCTCAATGACCGGAATCACCCGGCGCAGTTCCTCGTCGACCGACACCGGCGCCGCTCCAGGTCGGGTCGATTCGCCACCCACATCAATCAGATCGGCGCCGGCGTCGATCAGCCCCAGCGCATGAGCAATCGCTGATTCGCGGTCGAGCAAACTGCCACCGTCAGAAAACGAATCCGGCGTGACGTTGACGACGCCCATGATCCGCGGTCGATCCAAAATCAAGATACGACCACGGCAGTAAAGGCTAGGCTTGGGCGCCTCGAACATGGCTCAACACCAAGCGCTTAGGTCTGAGCGGCGGGCGTTACGATCGGCGTCATCGGCGCGGCGGGTTTACTAGGATTGATCGGCGTACCACCATCCCCTTCAGTCCAATCGTTGGGCGGCGGCACCTCTCTGTCATTCATGATTGCGTCGATCTGAATCGCGTCGATGGTTTCGTACTTCATCAAGGCCTGCGCCATGATGTGCATCTTGTCCATGTTCTCAACTAAGATGCCTTTTGAAGTCTGATAACAACGATCAATCAGCGCACGCACTTCGGCGTCGATCATTTCCGAGGTTTCTGGGGAAACGGTTTTGCGTTGGGTAATCGAACGACCCAAGAACAATTCTTCTTCCTCGTCACCGTACATCAACGGACCCAGCTGATCGGACATGCCCCATTTAGTGACCATATTGCGGGCCAATTGGGTGGCGCGCATGATGTCATTCGACGCGCCCGTAGTGACTTTGCTGTAACCAAAAATCAGTTCTTCAGCTAAACGACCGCCATAAAGGGAACAGATTTGGCTTTCCAACCACGTTCGGCTATGGCTGTAGCGATCCGCTTCGGGCAAAAACATGGTGACGCCAAGCGCGCGACCACGCGGAATAATCGACACTTTGTAGACTGGATCGTGATCCGGAACGAGACGACCCACGATGGCGTGACCGGCTTCGTGATAAGCGGTCAAACGCTTTTCATCTTCGCTCATCACCATCGAGCGACGCTCCGCGCCCATCAGAATCTTATCTTTGGCGCGCTCAAAATGGGTCATCGCCACATCACGCGCGTTATCACGCGCAGCAAACAGGGCCGCTTCGTTGACCAAATTGGCCAAATCGGCACCGGAGAAACCCGGCGTACCACGCGCAATCACCCCCGGGCGCACATCATCCGACAGCGGCACCTTGCGCATATGCACTTTCAGAATCTGCTCGCGGCCACGTACATCCGGTAAACCAACGACAACCTGGCGGTCGAAACGACCCGGACGCAGCAAGGCCGGATCAAGCACGTCTGGGCGATTGGTGGCGGCGATGACGATGGTACCTTCAGTGCCTTCGAAACCGTCCATTTCGACCAGCAACTGGTTCAAGGTTTGCTCGCGCTCGTCATGCCCGCCGCCCAAACCTGCGCCACGATGACGACCGACGGCGTCAATTTCGTCGATAAAGATGATGCATGGCGCGTGTTTTTTGGCCTGCTCGAACATATCGCGCACCCGACTGGCGCCGACACCGACGAACATTTCGACAAAATCGGAGCCGGAGATGATGAAAAACGGCACCTTGGCTTCACCCGCAATTGCCTTGGCTAACAGGGTTTTACCGGTGCCCGGCGGGCCGACCATCAAAACGCCGCGCGGAATCTTGCCGCCGAGCTTTTGGAACTTGCCCGGATCACGCAGAAATTCGACCAGTTCGTGGACTTCCTCTTTGGCTTCATCCACGCCGGCGACGTCAGCAAAAGTGACTTTGACTTGATCTTCGCCCTGCAATCGGGCGCGGCTCTTGCCGAAAGACATGGCTCCGCGACCGCCGCCGCCACCTTGCATCTGGCGCATCACGAAGATCCAAAAGCCGATCAGCAACAACACCGGCAGCAGATTGAGCAACAAGCCAAACAGCGAGAAGCCGGTTTCCGGCGGCGTTTGCGAGACTTTGACGTTGTTGGCAATCAGGGTTTCGACCAACTTCGGGTCGTCAGGCGCATACAGCTCAAAAGCCTGCCCATCCTGCAGTTTGCCGGTCATTTTGCGGTCGGCGGTGATTTTCACCTCCGACACTTGCTCACGCTCAACCTTGGCCAGGAATTCCGAGTAAGACAAGCCGGCACTCATGGTCGCCGTGGGGCCAAAACTACGGAAAACGCCCAGTAAAACCAGCGCGATCACCGTCCAGAGCAGCAGGTTCTTCATCAAATCGTTCAAAACACGCTCCTTAAGACCGCGGCGCGCCCATGCGCACTCACAGCACTATCGAATGTACCAGGGTACGGCGGTACAAGTCTTACTAGACCTTAAACCCTGTCGCCATAGCGTATACCTCGCGACTGCGTCCCCGCGAAGCCTTTGGCTTGCGCAAACTGAGCTTGTCGAAACTCGTTCGCATCAGCTTCAGATACGCATCAAAGCCTTCGCCTTGAAACAGCTTCACCAAATATCCACCGCCGCGTTTCAAATGTGCTTTGGCAAAATCCAGCGCTAACTCAGCCAACAACATGGAGCGCGCCTGATCTACCGAAGCCACACCGCTGATGTTGGGGGCCAGATCGGACAACACAAGATCGACCTTGTTTTCGCCGAGCAATTCTTCCAACTGCAACAACACCGACTCTTCGGTGAAGTCACCTTGGATAAACTCCACTCCCGCCAGCGGATCCATCGGCAAAATATCCAATGCCACGATGCGGCCTTTGCCTTTCAGCCACGCGTGCGTCACTTGGCTCCAGCCACCCGGCGCCGCGCCTAGATCCACCACCACCATGCCGGGACGCAGAACTAAATCGCGCTCCAGCAATTCCTCCAGCTTATAGGCCGCGCGCGAACGCATACCCTCGACGTGTGCACGCTTCACGAAAGGATCGGAAAAATGCTCATTTAACCAGCGACTGCTACTTTTGCTGCGCCCCATGGGCGTGTTAGTCCTGAAGTTCTCAGCAAGCATGATAGCCTTCGCGCCCCCAAATGCCCCGGCGCACAAGTCATGGCCCTCAAAAATGCGCAGAAGCGCTATCTGCGTGGACTGACCCACAGCTTGAATCCAGTGGTGATGGTAGCGGAGCGCGGCTTGGCACCCACCGTGCTAAACGAAGTCGACATCGCCCTCAAACATCACGAGTTGATCAAGGTGCGTATCAGCGTTGCTGACCGCGAGGCCCGCGATGCATTGATCGCCGAGCTTTTGCAGCGCAGTGGCGCCGAATTGATCCACAAGATTGGTCATGTGGTCAGTATCTACAGGCGCAACGCCGACGAACCACGCATTGATCTCCCATAACCCTCATCAATCTCTTACTGGCACTCGCAATGCAGTTGACTTGGCAACCTGACGAAAGTCCGCGCGCGGTGAGCGGCATTGATGGCGCGCGCGTACGCGTCGGCGGTGAGTGGCGGCAAACCAGCGTGTGGGTCAATTCGACGCAGATGCAGGATTGGCCGCCACGTGACTTTACGGAAATTAATGCCGATGCGCTGGACGCGCTGCTGGCGGCCGGTCCCGAAGTCATTTTGTTAGGCACCGGCAGCAAAACTCGACTCTTGGCACCCGCCCTGTTAGCGCGCGTCATGCACCGCGGTTGCGGCATCGAATGCATGAGCAACGCCGCCGCAGCGCGCACTTACAACGTGCTGCTCGGCGAAAACCGCGCGGTGCTAGTGGCGTTTTTGGTTGAACAGGCAACGCCATCTGACCATTAGATTTTGATCGGAACTGGCGCGGTCTCACCGTCCACGCTTGTCGAATCACGCGCGTCGCGATGCAAGTGGACATCCAACTGTGGGTAGGAGAACTCAATCCCACGTTCGCGAAAACACGCCACGATACGACTGTGCAGCGTGTCGATCGTGCTCAGGCGATCGCCGATTTCGCGGACGAAACAGCGCAGTTCGAAATTCAATGTGCTATCAGCCAAGGCCAAGAACAGGGCGACCGGCGCCGGCTCCGCCAAAACCGACGGATGGGCCCTGGCCAAGTTCAGCAGCGTGCTACGCACTTGCTCCGGATCGCTTTGGTAGCTCACCGCAACCTTGAGCACGATGCGAGTCACGGTGTCGGTCAAAGTCCAGTTGACGAAACGATCGGTGATGAAGGTCTTGTTGGGGATGACGATATCTTTATTGTCGAAATCGACGATGGTGGTGGCGCGCGTGCGAATGCGCCGCACCGTGCCCGTCAAATCACCGATGGTGACGACATCTCCCACCCGAAATGGACGTTCGAACAACAGGATGAGACCCGCGACAAAGTTGCCGAAAATTTCCTGTAGTCCAAAACCTAAGCCCACCGAAAACGCCGCGGCCAGCCACTGCAAATCGCCCCAGCGCATACCCACCAAGCCAAATACCGCAATCACCATCAAAAAAGTGATCAAGTAGCGGGTCACGGCGACTGCTGCGTAACGCACCGAGGCATCTTCGGTGAAGCGCTTAAGCAGCAGAATTTCCAACAAACCCGGGATGTTGCGCGCTGCGATCACGCCAATCAGCAAGGCTGATAAGGCGAGCAAGACATCCGCCAAACTGATGCTGCTGGATTGGCTCACGCCATCAACGACCACGCTGCTACCCCACAGCAGCACTTGGTCAAGCAAACTAAACGCCGGCGCCACTTCGGCCAAAGACCACAGTAAGCCGGTGGCTAAGAGCGCAACGGTAAACGCACGCAATAAGCTGCGCGACTGCGTGCTGATGGTGCGCAGATTAACGCTGTCGATGCCAACCACCGGCACATCAATACCGGCGCTGCCAATTTTTGCTTCGACAACTTGACGTTGCTGCTGGGCCAGTGCGACACGACGCTCGCCGATTACCAACCAGCGCAAGAACAGACCGTTTGCGAGCACCAACGCAAACAGCACTTGCAGGGTATCGAGAAAGGCAATCAGCAAAATGGATGAGGTAAACACATAACCCAGCGCCGTAATCACCGCACCGATGAGCAGGCCCGCGACCAATCCGAAGCGCAGCAGACGACGCAAACCAGGATGTGGATCCGGACCTGCCGTGCGGCTCACGAATAGGCGATTGGGCGCTAACAACCACCAGACAATCCCGGCCAGCACTAGGTTCAACAGCAGCAACGCCGAGCGCAGCACAGTGGCGTTGACGGCATCCACATCACGCGCCAGTGAAAGTGCCACGACGAATAACAAAGGAATTACCAGAAAGTACAAATACGGTCGCACCGCGAGTAAGGCGTCGCGCCGCAAGCGCAGCCAGCGGAAATGGCTGTGGCCTAATCCATTTTCTCGACAAATCACAGAAATCATTGTAAAAACATACAAATAGGGCACTAGCATGTGTAAAGACACGCCTAAGCTGTCGGTGAATCGACCATCCTGCCCCGCCACTTTGAACAACTGCCCGAGCACCGCCCAGAGCATCGCCATTGGCACCGCCAACACCGCACTGACCGCTAGTGCTTGCAGCGTGTAGCGCACTTGATCCTCGCGTATGTCGCGGACCTTGGCGTTGATCTGCTGCAGCCCACGCAACAAGCGCGAGCGTAGGGTTAACAAAACGAATGGGCATAACAACGCGAGCAGCCACAGCGGCCGGATTCGCAAATGGTCCACCACTTTGGTCCAGCTGGTCTGCCATTGCGCGGGGCGCAACAGATCACGCCAAGCCTCAACGCAGGACTTAAACCAAGCCAGATTGATCGGCGGATGACTGGGCAGCCATAACAAATGCCGATCCATTAATTGGGTCAGGGCCTGCGAGTCGTCCGATAGCTTGGCCAAACTAAGCTCGGACGCTTGCAAGATTTCAGTGGCTTTCTGCTGTAGCTGAGACAATCGCGCCAGAAGCTCGGAACGCGCCAGTAGTAACTCGGTCAGGCCCGTGCGTTCCTCGGGGGTGAAGCTCGATTGATGGTCCGCATCGCTACCCGACAACCGCGCGACGACAGCACCCAGATCGGTCAGGCCATCCAGTTCCTCGGTGACTGAGATCTGCGCCAATTGCAGGTCGGCGGTCTCACGCTGCAAGGCTGCCAATTGCGCGCGCACCACCGCTGGGCGCAAGAGCTTTCGGCGTTCGGCTAGCAGCAACATGCCCACCGACTCGGTCACTCCGCCTAGCGCCAGACGCTCCTGCGCATTGCTGAGCGCATTGCCGACTTGACGCGCCTGCGTTTCGTAGTTCAGCGCCTGATCGCGCAAATCACTCAAATGGCGCGTTTGTTTTGCTAGCGCCGTTCCGGTTGCCAAATTCTGCGTCGCCAAATCGCGAATCGCCGGTTCGGACTCCGAATAACGCGCGGCCAGATCGCTCAAACCGGCCAATTCTTGGGCGAACTCACTCGCGCTGCGTTCGGCAATCAGGCGTTCCAAGCTGCTGATGCGCTCGACGCGAGTCGCCAGCGCGATTTGCCGCTCGCGTTTGCGCGCATCGGCGCCTTCCAGCAGGACTTCCAGATGACTTTGCTCGGCCTGCGCCGCAATCAGCTGTGCTTGCAGCGATCGCCGCTGCGCTAAAACTGCCTCGCGCTCCACCTGCGCATTGAGTTCGCCAGACTGCTCGGGAATGACCAGCGCATCAAGTCGCACACTCAAATCTGCCACTTCCGTGCGCAGGCTTGCCGGTCGCTGCTGCAATTCCTGTGCTTGTTGCGACAATCGAGCCAACATTTCCTGCAAGCTGGCGCGCGCGGTTTGCTCGGCGATCAACAACTGCTCAAGCTGACTGGTGCTCGCGCGCTGCGGCAAGCTGCCGCGCCAACGTAGTAACTCCTCGGCGCTACCGGTTGCGATAATGGTGCGCAGGCTGTCGATGTCCAGTCGCGCTTGATTGGCGCTTTGTTCAGTTCGGTCGACGCGCACCAGACTCTGATCAGCTTCGGTTTCCCACGCCAGCGCGGCATCCACTCGCGCCACCATGGCCGTTCGCTCAGCCACTGGCACCGTCTCCCGCGCCAGAATGGTCTCGCGCAGGCGCGCCAGATCGCGTGCGCGGCTGCCTGGAACTTGTATTTCCGCGATCAACTCGGGCGGTGCCGCTGCGCCCTCCCAACGTGTGCGCAAGGCCACCTCGTCTGCCACGCTGATCTTCGCAAGCGCTTGATCAAGAACCACTTTAAGTTGCGGCAATTCACGGCGAATGGCGAAAGCAAGTTGCGCTTCCAGGCCACTTTGGCCGGTCACCATGAGCGTTTTGTCGAGTCCGACTTGGCGCATCGCACGATCGGCAGTTAATAAGTCACCGATGTAGGCATCAGCCTGTCCGTCCGCTACCGCCTGTAAGCCCGCCGCGACGTTGCTCGCTGGCTGCTGCTCATCGGCAAATCCCGCCGCGCTGAGCAACTCGCGCCAGACATGCCCTTCAACCACCGCGATCCGTCTGCCACGCAAATCGCTCAGTTGGGAAATGGCCAAGCCGTCGCGCCGCGCAATCAGTGCTGCCGGCAAACGCAAATAGGGATTGCTGAACAAAAATCGCTCATTGCGCCGTGGACTTTGGAAGACGCTACTGGCGACGTCAACCTCGCCGTTGAGCAAACTTTCCAGCGCGGCATCAAAGCTGGGTTTAGCAACGATCTCGATGCGCAATCCCGAGCGCCGCGCCAGCAAAGCCAACAGATCGGCAGAGATGCCCCGATGACGACCGTTGCCATCGATGAAATCGACTGGCGAGAAGTCAGGATCGGGCGCCAAGCGAATCGGTCCATGTTCCGTCAGCCACGCGCCAAGCTCGGCGTCGACCGTCTCGGCGGCCACGCAGAGTGACGCGTAAATGCCTAGCCAAAACAGCAGGCAAAGGCCTAGAAATCGTGACCAACGTGGGGTACGACGCCCCATGTTCCGACCGCTTTTCATGCTAGGAAAGGGTAGATTCAAACCACCACCACGGGAATCTTGCCAATTTTCGCCTGCCACTCGCGCGGACCAGATTGGTGGACCGAGCTGCCGCGGCTATCGACCGCGACGGTCACCGGCATGTCTTGCACTTCAAACTCGTAAATCGCCTCCATCCCCAAGTCCGCAAAAGCGAGGACGCGGGATGCTTTGATCGCCTTGGAAACCAAATAAGCGGCGCCGCCAACCGCCATCAGATACACCGCCTGATGGTCGCGAATCGCGTCAATTGCCGCGGGCCCCCGTTCGGCCTTGCCAACCATGCCCAACAAGCCAGTTTTTTCCAGCAAAGTACGGGTGAATTTGTCCATCCGCGTCGCTGTGGTCGGCCCCGCGGGCCCCACTACTTCGTCACGTACCGGATCAACCGGGCCTACGTAGTAGATGAATCGCCCGTTAAAATCGACCGGCAGCGCCTCGCCGCGACCGAGCATATCGATCATGCGTTTGTGCGCTGCATCGCGGCCGGTCAACAGCTTGCCGGACAATAACAGCACATCGCCCGGTTGCCAGGTCAACACCTGCTCGCGGCTGACGCTGTCCAAATTTACCCGGATGCCCTTACTGGTGTCGTAGGTCAGCTTGGGCCAGTCGTCCAGAGACGGGGGTTCCAAGCTCACCGGCCCGGAGCCATCCAACACAAAGTGCGCATGCCGAGTAGCCGCGCAGTTGGGGATCATCGCAACTGGCAAATTGGCGGCATGCGTCGGGAAGTCCTTGATTTTGATGTCAAGCACGGTGGTCAATCCACCTAAACCCTGAGCGCCGATGCCCAGCGCATTGACCTTGTCATACAACTCGACGCGCAGTTCCTCAGCGCGATTGGCAGGTCCGCGCGCCAGCAAATCTTGGATATCGATAGGCTCCATGAGCGCCTCTTTCGCCAACAGCATGGCCTTTTCGGCGGTGCCGCCGATACCAATTCCGAGCATGCCGGGCGGGCACCAACCGGCGCCCATCGTCGGCACCGTTTTTAGCACCCAATCGACCACTGAATCTGAAGGGTTGAGCATCGCAAACTTGCTTTTTGCTTCGGAACCGCCGCCCTTGGCCGCCACAATGACATCAACCACGTCGCCCGACACCACGCTCATATTGACCACCGCCGGCGTGTTGTCTTTGGTATTGATGCGTTTACCGGCAGGATCAGCCAGCACCGATGCCCGCAGTTTGTTGTCTGGGTGCAGATAGGCTAGGCGCACGCCCGCGTTGACCATGTCCTCCACCGACAAAGTGGCGTCCCAGCGCACATTCATGCCAATTTTCAGAAACACCGTGACAATGCCGGTGTCCTGGCAAATCGGCCGATGGCCTTCCGCACACATGCGCGAATTGATCAGAATCTGCGCAATGGCATCTTTGGCCGCTGGCGACTCTTCGCGCTCGTAAGCACGCGCCAAATTCTGAATGTAATCAACCGGATGGTAATAGCTGATGTACTGCAGCGCATCGGCAATGGATTGCACGAAATCGTCTTGACGAATGGTGGTCATCGGCAGCTCACTTAGTGGCTATGGAGCGCAGTCTAGCTCTTGTTGTGCGCCCCAACGGGGCAAACCAAGGTAGCCAGTCGCCCCGCTCCGCATGTCAGAATTGCGCAGCGGTGAACCACCTCTTTAAAGCAAGGCTAGACGCATGAGTAACGACGAAATACCGACCCCGACGCCGCTGAATCCGACCTTGAACGATATCGAAGCCCGCGTTTTGGGCTGTTTGGTCGAAAAGGCTGCAACCACGCCCGAACAATATCCGCTGACCGCTAACGCTCTGATGGTGGCCGCCAATCAGAAAACTTCGCGCGAACCGATCATGGAGTTGGAATTAGGTGCGGTCGGTCATGCCTTACGCACCTTGGAAGACAAAAAGTTGGTGCGCTGCCAGCACGCGTCGCGTGCTTATCGCTACGAGCACCGTTTTGAAGAGGTCTATACCCTGACCGGCCCACAGCGCGGCGTTTTGTGCCTGCTAATGTTGCGCGGTGCACAAACGCCAGGCGAACTGATGGCCCGCGGCGATCGCTTGGTGAAATTCACCGATTTGGAACAGGTCAAAGATACGCTGGATCGACTGACCCGCCGTCAGCCGGCACTGGCCATTAAGCTGGCGCGACTCCCCGGCCAACGTGAAGAACGCTATATGCATTTGCTTTGCGGCAGCGAACATGCCGAGCGCGCCGCCGCGTACATGCCGCGCGTCGACGCTGCGGACAGCGGTGTCAGCGCAGGCCTTAGCGACCGCGTCGCAGTATTAGAACGAGAAGTCGCTCGGCTGCGCGCCGCGTTAATTGATCTAGGTGCCGATGTTTGAGCTAGTTGGTAGTTGGTAGTTGGTAGTTG
>CAZLSB010000132.1:0-11219 GCA_964561825.1 uncultured Xanthomonas sp. | reverse complement strand
GGTGAGCCTGATCAACCCCGGTATTATTGACACCGATTTCGGCGGCGCCGCCGAAGGCAGCCGCGACGCCGCCTGGAGTTTGCGACCTGCACAGCTAGCGCAGCTGATCGTGCAAGTGATCGAACAACCGGGCTCAATGTTGATCGACGAACTGACCGTGCATCCGCTGGGTCAGGATTTTTAGCGAGTCGTAACGATGCTGCGCCAAATTTTGCACGACGAATGGCGATTCCTGAGCTTCCGTAACACCAGTTCCGGCCCGGCGCGCCATTGGCAAGCGTATTTGGCGTTTGGGCTGATCTGCACCTGGCTGGCCGGCATTGGCCGCTATTGGGACAATCCACGCGCCTTGTGGTGGCAAAGCTTAGGCCTGGGCTCGCTCGCCTACGTGGGTGCGCTGGCGCTGCTGCTTTGGTTGCTGATCTGGCCGTTGAAACCCCGTCATTGGTCGCTGCGCAATGTGCTGGTGTTTGTCACGCTCACCGCCCCGCCGGCGCTGCTGTACGCCATCCCGGTCGAGCGCTTTCTCAGCATGGCGGCGGCGCAAGACACCAACGCCTGGTTTTTAGCCCTGGTCGCCAGCTGGAGAGTGGCGCTGCTGGCGGTATTTCTACGCCGCGTGGCGCAGCTGTCCTGGGCCGCGCTGGTGGTGGCCACATTGACGCCATTGGCGCTCATCGTGTTCAGTTTGAGCATGCTCAATCTTGAGCATGTGGTGTTCCGGCTGATGGCCGGCATCGGCGCAGAAGAAAAGTCGGCCAATGACGCCGCTTATGTGATCGTCTTGGTGCTGACGTATTTTTCCTTTCTGGCCTCGCCAGCCCTGCTGATCGCCTATGCGTTTGAGACCTGGAAAGCCTGGCATCGACGGCCCTGATCTTTTTTTGGAGAGCGGAGTCCCATGACCCACCAACGCGACTTTCTTGACCTTGCTGTGCGCCTGAACGTCTTGCGTTTTGGCGAATTCACGCTGAAAAGCGGGCGTTTGAGTCCGTATTTTTTTAATGCCGGATTGATCAATAGCGGTGCGGCGTTGGCGGCGCTGGGGCGGGCTTACGCGCAGACTTTGCTAGATAGCGGTGTGCAATTTGACCTGCTGTACGGCCCGGCCTACAAGGGCATCGCGCTGGCTAGCGCCACGGCGATCGCGTTGGCTGAGCACGGTTTTGATGTGCCTTTCGCGTTTAATCGCAAAGAAGCGAAAAACCATGGCGAAGGTGGTGTGCTGATCGGCGCGCCATTGCGCGGCCGCGTGGTGATTGTTGACGATGTGATCAGCGCCGGCACCAGCGTGCGCGAATCGGTCGCGATGATTACGGTGCACGGCGCGCAGCCGGCCGGCGTGCTGATCGCGCTAGATCGTCAGGAGCGCGGCGCGGGTGCGTTGTCGGCGGCCGACGAAGTGCGCCAGCAGTTTGGCATGCCGGTGCTGGCCATCGCTAACTTGACCGAACTGCTGGATTTTGTGGCGGGCAAACCTGAGCTGCTCGAATTTCTGCCGCAACTGCGTGCCTATCGAGCGCAGTTTGGGTCGTCTGCCACGGCCGTGGCTTTTGCGGGCTAGAATCCGCGCTCCTTCGCGCTGGCGACAAAGTGATGCCCTCGTTTGACGTGGTTTCCGAGGTGGACAAACAGGAAGTCCGCAATGCCGTGGACCAAGCCAATCGTGAACTCGGTAATCGCTTCGATTTCCGTGGCAAGGGCTGCGAGTTCGAGTTGGACGAACTCATCGTCACGATGAAAGCGCCGAGCGCCTACCAGTTGAAACAGATGGTGGAAATCTTGAAACCACGCTTGATCTCGCGTGGGATCGATATTCGTTGCGTGGAAATGGCGGAAGCCGAAGTCAACGTCGCGCAAGCGCGGCAGAAAATCACGATGAAACAGGGCATCGAGCAAAAAGCGGCCAAAGACATCATCAAACGTATCAAAGACGCCAAGCTCAAAGTGGAGGCGCAGATCAACGGCGAAAAGCTGCGTATCACCGGCAAAAAACGCGACGATTTGCAGACCGTCATCGCGCTACTGCGCAGCGTTGAGCTGGATCTGCCGCTGCAATATGAGAATTTCCGCGATTGAACGCAGAGACTTTGAGCGCGCCGACCAGCGCATATGAAATCGTGCCCGGCATGGTGCTCGGCGAGTCCGAGCTGATCGAACGTTTTGTGCGCTCGTCAGGGCCCGGCGGGCAGAACGTCAATAAGGTCTCGACTGCCGTCGAATTGCGTTTTGACGTGAAAAACTCGCCCAATTTGCCCGATTGGCTGCGCGAACGCGTGCTCGGCGCGCGCGATCGACGGCTGACCAATGACGGCGTACTGGTGCTGCAAGCGCAGCGTTTTCGCACACTGGAACGCAACCGTGTCGACGCGCGTGAGCGCTTGCTGGCACTACTGCGTGCGCACACCGTCGAGCGCAAAAAACGCATCGCCACGGCGCCGTCGCGTGCGTCCAATCGGCGCCGCATCGAGTCGAAAAAAGCGCGTGCGTCGACCAAACAGCTGCGTGGCAAACAGGGCATTGACGAATGAGCGCAGCGCAACAGCTGATCGCCGTCAAACCCAGCATGCCGCTGATTGAAGGGCAAGGCTGGGCGCGTGCGCTGGGCCGTATGCTGGTGGGTAGCAGCAACTGGAGGGTGGTTGGCGAGTTTCCGGACTTGCCCAAGCTGGTCGCCATCGCGGCGCCGCATAGCTCCAATTGGGACGGCATTTTCGGCATTTCGGCGGCTTACGCGATGGGCGTGCGCGCCACTTGGATGGGTAAAAACTCGCTGTTCAAATTTGGCTTAAGCAGTTTGATGCGCGGTCTGGGTGGGATCGCCACCGATCGCAACAGCCCGCACGGCGCGGTCGGGCAGATGGTCGAGTTGTTTCGCGTCCGCGAAAAACTCTGGCTATTTTTGGCGCCCGAAGGCACTCGAAAAGCGGTGCCCAAATGGCGCACCGGCTTCTGGCACATCGCCGTTGAAGCCGGTGTACCGATCTTGCTGGTGCACATCGACTTTGCACAACGGCATATCTCCGTCGGCAAGGTGTACTACCCAACGGGCGACAAAGAACGCGATCTGCAAGCTTTGTACGACTACTATCGGCCGATCCGCGGCAAAAATGGCAAGAGCGCATTGCCGTTGTCGGCCTTGTAGACGGCAGCAAGCAAGAAATCCACCATGCCCACAGCGCATCTCACGCTGAAAGTCCGACAGGCTGCTAGAGCCATGGATCACCACATCAGTTTGCCTCGCACCCACAAGGCGACAAGGCTTGCTCCGCCATGGCAGCTGCGCTAATTTCTAGACCATGGCCCAAACCCCCAAGCTGCAGCCCGCACAACCCGGCGCAATCGCCGATTTCGAGAAGTCCTTGGACGAACTCGAATCTTTGGTCGCGCGCATGGAAAAGGGTGATTTGACGCTGGAAGACTCGGTCAAAGCCTTTGAGCGCGGCATGATGCTCTATCAAAATTGCCAAAAAGCGCTGGATGAAGCGGAGTTACGCGTCGATTTGTTGCTCAAAGGCAATGATCCGAGCGGGCGCGTGCGCTTTGACCCAGAAACACCCTGAGTCAGCTGCTTTCGTATGACCAAGCTCGCCCTGTCTTTCCTGGCGCAATGCGCAATACGTTCTGAGCGGGTGCTTGAGCAGGCCCTGCCACCCGCCGAACAGTTGCCGGCCCGCTTGCACCAAGCCATGCGTTACAGCGTGCTGGGCGGCGGCAAACGGCTACGCCCGGCGCTGGTCTATGCCAGTGGCGCTGCGTTTGGCGTACTAGACGGCAATTTGGATCCCGCGGCGGCGGCAGTGGAGATCATCCACGCCTATTCGTTGATCCACGATGATTTGCCGGCAATGGACAACGACGATCTGCGGCGCGGCAAACCGACCTGTCATCTGGCGTTTGGCGAGGCTGAGGCCATTTTGGCCGGTGACGCGCTGCAAGCGCTGGCCTTCGAAGTGTTGGCCTGCAATCTTGCGGTCCAGCCGCAAGCGCAACTGGCCATGCTGCGCCTATTGGCCAAGGCCTGCGGATCTTTGGGCATGGCCGGCGGCCAGGCGATCGATTTGGCCGCGGTTGGACAAGCGCTGTCCTTAAGTGAACTAGAGCGCATGCATCGCTACAAAACCGGCGCGCTGATCCGCGCCTCGGTTTTGCTGGGTGCATTGGCGGCAGGCTGCAACGAGGGCAGCGCCGAATACGTAGCTTTGGATCGCTATGGCACGGAAATCGGCTTTGCCTTTCAGATTCACGACGATGTATTGGATGTGCTGGGTGACACCGAACACATCGGCAAAACCCAAGGCTCCGATGCGGCACGCGGCAAGCCCACCTATCCATCCTTGGTAGGCATTGACGAATCCTGCCGATTGGCGCGGCTCCATCAACAATTGGCTATAGCCGCGCTCGCCGAGTTTGACGAACGCGCCGACATCCTGCGTGCGCTAGCCCGCTACGTGGTCGAGCGCGATAGCTGAAAGTGCAGGCCCAGAGCCAGCCTTTGCTGGGTTCGATCTGTGATCGAACGCTTCACCCTCACAAGGCCGAAAAAGCGTCAGCGCACAGCGCCGACCCAGCAGAATCCGCACAAGCACCCCTCAGCGCGTCAAAAACTTGATCACCGTATCCGCCAGGCGCTTGTAAGGCGGCTTGAGCAGCGAGAAAGACGACCAGCGTGCCTGATAAAGCACCGGTTTTTGCTTGGAGAAGTTCAAGAACCCGTGGTGGCCGTGGTAATGGCCCATCCCCGACGGCCCGATGCCGCCAAAGGGCAGCGCCGACTGGGCGATATGCAGCACACAATCGTTGATCGTCACGCCGCCCGCAATCGTGCGATCCAGCACCTGTTCAACGCGATCCTTATCCAGATCAAAGTGATAGAGCGCCAACGGACGGTCACGCGCATTCACATAGCTAATGGCCTCATCCAAATGCTGATAGCTCATGATCGGCAAAATTGGCCCGAAAATTTCCTCGCGCATCAAGCGGCTGTCTGCTTTGGCGCCAAGCACCAAAGTAGGCGCAAAGATACGTTTGCTCGGATCCAAGTTTTCCTGAGCGGGATTTAACGCAATCACTTGCGCGCCGCCGGCCTGCGCTTCGCTGACCAATGCACCCAAACGAGCGTAGTGGCGATCGTTGGCAATGCTGCTGTAGTCCGGGCTGCTGCTCAGCACCGGATAACGGCTGCGTACTTCTTCGGTCAGCGCGGCGACGAGTTCATCGACCCGCGATGCGTGGCAAAACACATAATCTGGCGCGATACAGGTTTGCCCGGCATTTAAGAACTTGCCCGCGGCAAGGCGCGCGGCGGCGGTGGCAATCGGATAATCGGGGGCGATAATCGCCGGCGATTTGCCGCCGAGTTCTAAGGTGACTGGGGTTAGGTTCTTTGCCGCGGCCATCATCACCAAGCGCCCGACCGACGTTGAGCCGGTGAAAAAAAGATGGTCAAAGGGCAGGCTGGAAAACTCGGCAGCGACTTCCGGGCCGCCTAACACAACGGCGACTCGCTCTTCCGGAAACACCTCCGCCAACATCGATTTGAGTAAATCCGAGGTTTGCGGCGTTAATTCCGAGGGTTTGAGCATCACGTGATTGCCCGCTGCCAGCGCCGCCGCCAGCGGCATTAGCGCCAAATTCACCGGGTAGTTCCACGGCGAGATAATCCCCACCACGCCCACCGGTTGATAACGAATTTGCGCACTCGCCGGCAGGAAGTTCCAATCGGGCAGCACCCGCTTCGGCTTCATCCAGCGTTTCAAATGACTAACCGCGTGGTCAATATCGTGCAGCACCGTCATCACATCCGATAACAGCGTCTCATGTCGCGAGCGCCGACCAAAATCTGCGGCGATCGCCGTGACGATGTCCTCCGAGCGGCGCTTCACCACCGCGCGCAAACGCTTTAAGTCATCGATACGCTGCGCGTAGTCAGGCGTACGTCTAGCGTGCGCCAAACGCTGGCGCTGCAGTAACGGAGTCAGCAAATCGGGCGTGATGCCGTCCATAGTCGATGCCTCTGAGAACCAGAAGCCCAGTATAAGCCCGTGCGGTGAGCGCTTCGCTCTACCCTTAGTTATGATCGGCCGATGAAAATTGCTTCCTGGAACGTAAATTCGCTCAAGGTGCGCTTGCCGCATCTGCTCGACTGGTTGGCCAGCGCGCAGCCGGATGTCGTCGCGCTGCAGGAAATCAAGCTGCAAGACGCCGATTTCCCACACGAACAGCTCGCGCAGGCTGGCTATCGAGCCCTCGTCAATGGCCAAAAAACCTACAACGGCGTGGCGCTGCTGAGCCGCATGGAAGGCACCGACCCCGTTCGCGAAATCCCCGGCTTTGACGATCCGCAGCGCCGCGTGCTCGCCGCGACGGTCGGCGATTTACGCATCGTCGATCTGTACGTGGTCAACGGGCAAGCGGTCGGCAGCGATAAATACGCCTACAAACTCGCTTGGTTGGCGGCCCTGCGCGACTGGTTGGCGGCGCAGTTGCTCATCTATCCCAAGCTGATCGTGCTGGGCGATTTCAACATCGCCGCCGATGATCGCGATGTGCACGACCCCGGCGCTTGGCACGAGCAAATCCTTTGCTCGACCCCTGAGCGGCAAGCGCTACAAGCCCTGGTGCAACTTGGCCTGCACGATAGTTACCGGTTGCTGCACGAGGCCGGCGGCGTTTATTCGTGGTGGGACTACCGACAAGGCGCGTTCCGCCGCAACATCGGTTTGCGTATCGATCTAGTCATGATTTCCTCAGCGCTGCGCACGCGCCTGTTGGCCGCCGGCATTGATCGGGCGCCGCGCAAACTGGAGCGGCCTTCCGACCACGCGCCCGTTTGGCTGGAGCTGTCTCCATGACGCCACTGATCGCCGTATTGCCACTGGACGAACAGGATTTCGAAGAAATGGACTGCCTGCTCGAAGAGCTGGGCTCTGACGAGGGCCTGCGCCTGGACGGCGCACAAGGTCTGTTGACCGCATTGGTGATCGGCCCGCTTTCCGTAGGCCCGCAAGAATGGCTGCCGGTCATCCTGGGCGGCGAGCCACTCGGCGCGCCCACACCTAAACTGCAACGCCTGCTGGACTTGCTGCTACGACTGAAAGGCAGTCTGGAAAACGGCCTACACCTGCACGACTACGATCCCATCTTCGCCGAACTGGAACACCTACCGGAAGATAATGAGCCCGCATCGGAAAGCACCATCGATGCCGGCGGCTGGTGCGAGGGCTTCAGCCTGGGCGTCGATCTGAACGCCGAACACTGGGAACAGCGCATGATCGAAGACCGCACCTTGATCGAAATGCTCGCGCCGATTGTTGCGCTGGGCGTCGACGACGGCGTCTTCGCCGAAGTACGCAACCCCGACCAAGCCCCCTTATCCGAACACGAACGCGACATCGTAGTCACCCAACTCGCCAGCGTACTCATCGACGTACGCCAATACTGGCAAGAACACCCCGCCCAAACCAGCGCCCCGCCAGGCGCAACCCTGCATTAGCGATGCCAAAGTCAAACTGGTGGTGAAAAGGTGCGAGTCGTCAGCGCGCAGCGCCGGCCCACCAGAATCCGCTGTCTTGTCACCCTTTCCTTCGATTCCGGCTGCGCAAAATGACAGCGACTATGGATCACCACACCCGTTTGACTCGCACCCCGACTGACAAGTCGCGCGCTCAACAACACGCGCCGTCAGCTATGCTGAGCGGCTAGTCGACGCCACGCACCCCGAACGGATTAGTCGATACAATTGGGGCAGCATCGTTCGGGGACGATGAAGGTACAACGGGCCTGTAGCTCAACGGTTAGAGCAGGGGACTCATAATCCCTTGGTTCACGGTTCGAATCCGTGCGGGCCCACCAAATCGCGTTTCCAACGACTCCCGCCCAGCATGCGGCAGAGGTTTAAGGGACTGAGCTTGAGCATATCCAATAGCAAAGCGTCGATTGCCCAACTGGAGTTGTTTCTGGGAGGACGCGATCTGGAAATGCAATCGATCGCTGCGCTGGCACGTGACGTCGGTGTCAACGTGCATGACGATGGCCTTTCCTGGGGAGCCCAGGCTTCGCACTATGCGCAGCGCATCGCCGAAGCGCAGGCGGCCGGCCACACGCCGGTATTGGTGGAATTGCCGTGGGATCTTTCCTATCCCAGCGAAGGCGTCTTGTTGATTGATCATCATGGCGAGCGGGCGGGGATTGCCGAGCCGAGTTCCTTGCGCCAAATTTTCGATTTACTGCATTTGCCGGCAGAACAATGGACGCGTGAGCTGTCGTTGATCGAGGCTAACGATATCGGCTGGATCCCAGCCATGTTGCGCCTGGGGGCAACAACCGAAGAGGTATGCACCATCCGCGCAGCGGATCGCGCTAGCCAAGGCGTGACGGACAACGAAGAACTACAGGCAGAACAGGCAGTCGCGCAACTCCGGCTGGTTGCCGACGGACAGTTGGCGATTGTGCATTGCCCGCATGACCGCAGTGCGCCGATCACCGATCGCCTGCATTCGGCGACCGGTGGGCAGTCCGTTGACAATGTGTTGATTCAAGGGCCAAGCGAGACCCAGTTTTTCGGCCGTGGTGATCTGCTGCGCGGGCTGCATGCCGAGTATCCAGGTGGCTGGTACGGCGGCGCACTGCCGGAGCGTGGCTACTGGGGGCACGCGCGCTTGTCGGAAATCAACCCAGTCATACTGCAGCTCTGCAAACAGCTAGCTGCCTAATCCCGGCGTTTCATCCACGCCAAACCGCCAAAAACGGTCAGTACAAGCGGCAGCAACATGACAAAGAAGGCCAGTAAAGGATTCAGGCCCAGCGTGCCGACCAGCCAAGCGCCGAGATCCATATCGCCCCAAAGCGTGCCGATGGTGGCAATCAGCGCGATTGCCACACCAATCATGCGGATGTCCCGATCATGGCGGCGGTCGAACATGCTGGCCATATGCCGAATTTCGTCTTGCACTTCGTCGTAGAAGTCGTTGATATCCAGCGCCTTGCGCAGCGCCGCGTACATCTCCAAGGACTGCTGTTGGTTTGAGAGTAGTGGGAACTGGTAGAGGTTGGTGAACAGACTGAACTGACGTTCGAGGCGATTGAAATGGGACGCGCCGCCGCGGTCGACCTGGATTTTGCGAGAGAGCGCGCTGATGTCGCGACTAAACCCAAAGATGGTGCCGCGCACGTACAACATCAGGCAAAGCTGATCGAAATAGAGTCGGCGAAAGTGATTCCATATGGGCGGGTCGCGCTGGACGCTCACAAAAGCCGCGCCGGAGTGCGGAGTGAAGCCATACAGACATTGGGGTGCCCAACGAAAGTAGGTGTGATCGCGCAACCAATCTCCGTGGAAGCCGGCTGGCACTGGTTCGCTGTGAGGGGGCGCACCTTGCCAACCTGGTCCATCGACGTTCAATAACCGCAGCCAGCCATGACTCTCCGCTGGTTTCTGCCCGGTCTTTTCAGCCCGGGTTTCTGACTTGGACTTTAGTCCCTGTAGCCAGCGCTCCAACACCGACGGTTCGTCGCGATTCGCTTGGTCACTGCTAGGCTTGTTTAACACCAAGGCCCCACCTTCGCAAACTGCCGCCGTCCACGTAAACGCCCGGTAATCGGCGTGGATCAGCGGTGAGCGCAGATGGCTACCACTACGTGCAATTTGGGCCAGACAATTACTGTACAAATAATAAGGCGCATTTTTTTCGGTCAACACCAATGGCGCCTCCAGCAGGTCCAGCCATAGCTTTAGATACGGCGCATCGGCGCATTCACGCGTTGATTCCGAGCGCAAGTTGAGCTGTTTTAGCCACGTCACTTGCGTCAGATCTGGCGCGCCAGCGTGCCCCACATAGGGCTGGCGCATATTGCGAAAGGCCTCGTTGAACTTGAGAAGTTGGTCTAGCTGGAGCGCGTTACCGGTGAAATGCACCGAGAGCACCAGCAAGCCAATCCGCATCGGGTCCGCACCCCGTTTGCCAAACGGTGCACACTCAAACAGCAGCAACTCGGGCGTTTCGAGCTGGGCCGCCACGCCATCCACCTGCACAGTGACCGGACCGATTGCTTGCGTTGGGCATTGCAACCGAAAGCGCATGGTGCGACTGCCAAACAACACCTCGGCGGTTTCGCTGGTGAAGTAGCGCTTGCGTTGATCCAGCGTGACTTGCGCGCCGAGTTCCAAAGCGCTCTGCGCATCGGAGTCATCCCACAGCACCCAGCGCGGCACATGATCCCAACTCCCTACCTCAGATGGTTGGCCGGCTCTTTTCAATTCAGGGAGATAAGCTGGCGTCAGTTGATAGGCGAAAGGCAAAACAAAGCGCGAGAACGACGCTGGCGTGCAATCTGGATTTCCCGCCAATAATGGAATGGACATACATGCACTCTTTGTATTCGTTTAATTGGAATTCCGTCCGCTTTAGCATGCCTCAAGTTTTTCAACGCGCACGCAAGTCCAGCAGAACATCGCATAGTTTGTTGAGCCGCCGTTTCAACATTTCTGCGTTCTCGGTCATGTGCGCCTCCAGCGTGCTCTTGCGCTCGCCTGTTTGCGCGATTTTAAAAAATCGGAAGGGCATCACTCTGATTTTCAAATGTATGGGCGTCTATCTCGCTACTGAAATCAAAGTGTCCCTTCGCGATGAACAGAGTTAGGTCGATGGGGCGATGCAAGGGCAGTTCCTCAGATTGCGCACTCCACGACTACCGACATGCCGCATAACTTTGCAGGACATATCGTCGGCACTCCATTGCGAGACGCCCACGGACAAATATCAGGTGCCGTTCGCGTATTGGCCATCGAAGGCTTCGCAGGCAATTCCGTAAAAAGGCGTGTGCAAGATGTAGCGGGAATGGCTGCGGGCTTATATTGCCACTGGATGGCATGAAAGTCTGCATTAGACCCGTTCCCAGGGCGTTGCCTTTGGCTACTTTGGTTTGCCCCGTTTGGGGCGCACAGCAAGAGCGCCGCTGAATTGGCTTTTCTTACTGGTCTCAATAGACTGAGCGATTTGTAGGGCTGAAACCGGAATCGCTGCCGCAGCCACCTTCAACGGTAAAAGGTCTCAATAGTCTCAGCGACTGGAGGCGCTGCAACATTAAGTTCTGAATCAGATTGGCTGGCGGGCAAGTTTCAATAGTCTCAGCGACTGGAGGGGCTGAAACAAGCGGCGTGATTCAGGCGGACCTAGCTGGCGTGTCTCAATAGTCTCAGCGACTGGAGGGGCTGCAAC
>CAZLSB010000131.1:0-11434 GCA_964561825.1 uncultured Xanthomonas sp. | reverse complement strand
AAGTGAGTCTGCTTTGCTGCGACGGCGATCTATTCTTAGCGCTCATCATCGCGAAACCCAGACCACCATGCCTGCGCATATCAATCCCGCCGTGCTGGCGTCGACGTCTACCATCGCCAGCCGTTTTGGTGGCGCCAAACCGTTCCGGCATGTCGTCATTGACGATTTTTTAAAAACAGAATTCGTGCAGGCGCTGTTGGCGCAATTTCCAGCCTTCGAGCGCGGTAACGCGCGCAACGAGGCGGGCGAGTTGGGCCGCAAAAGCGTGGTCGAACGCATTCGCGCCCTGGGCCCAGCCTACGCGCAACTCGACGACCTGATCCAAACGCCGTCCTTTTTGCAACTGATCGCGCAGATCACCGGCATCGCGCAGCTGCAATACGACCCACACTACTTTGGCGGCGGCACCCACGAGAACCGCTTCGGGCAAGATCTAGACCCGCACGTCGATTTCAACCTGCACCCGATCACCGGCAGCCATCGCCGACTGAATCTGATCGTCTATCTCAACCAGCAGTGGCAAGACGATTGGGGCGGAAGCCTAGAACTGCACAGCGACCCACGCCGCAGCGATAACCAAATAACGCGGGTCACGCCGCTGCTGAATCGCGCGGTGGTGTTTGAGACCACCGAATGGAGTTGGCACGGCTTTTCCCAAATTGCCGCACCCGACGACATCAGCCGCCGCTCGATCGCGCTGTACTTTTACACCCGCGAACGCCCCGCAGCGGAACTCGCCGATCCACACTCCACCATCTACGTGAACAGAGCGCTGCCCACACACCTGCGCGCCGGCCACACCTTAACCAGCAACGATGAGTTGCTCGTACACAGCGCGATCGCGCGTCGCGATCAACACATCGAACGCCTCTATCGCGACACGCAACGCCTGGAAACCCAATTGATCGAAGCACAAAAAACGCTGCGCATGAGCCGCCTGGGCCGCATAAGCGCAGCGCTAGGCAGAATGCTGCGCGGGCGTTGAGGCGTTGACACTGGGCTTGGAAGTTACCGCGAATGGAGCGAGCAACGACTAAACCCACGATAGCCTACAGGTCACGCGAGAAAGAAGAAATCAGCTTCGGCTGCGCAACGCTGCGCCGCCGATAAGAGCCATCAGCAAACTGAGCAACATGGCAACGCGCGGGTCCACAGCCGGCACGAGTTGTGCGTCTGGCGGGGCACTGAACAGTGCGCGAGCGCGCTGCATCGCGACCAAGCCAACGTGGTGGCCAATCACCCGCCCAGGGTAGTCATCATAGGCCGGATGAATGCCGCCGTAGATGCGTGATAAACCAGCTTCGTCCGCAGCGTCAAAGTAGGTCGCCCACTGCAGTCGCACTGGCTGACTGGGCCCGAACTCAAAACTCAAAACAAAATTCGGCGCGCCACCGCTGTTCGCCACAAATTCACCCAAGCCGCCTGGAAAAAAGCGACTGCCGGTGAAGGCCGTGAGAACTTCAGCGGCGGCGCGGCTAAATCCGCTGTGTCCAGAACTGTAGCCGGGGAACGGCGGAGTGACGAAATTTCTTTGTTGATATGGGATCCATTGCGTGGCCAAAATCCATCCCGCCCCGCCAAATTGGCTGGTCGGTAGTGCCGGATGACCAAGCCACGCGTAAATCGCAATGGAGCCGACATGGGCGGCCAAATGCGCATGTCGCTCGCCAAGGGCAATCGATTGACTGGTGACGATCTCCACCACGCCTGGCTCTAGTGGCAAACCTTGAGGATGGTAAGACGGCAGAGCCGGATTGGACGATTGGCCCAGACTGCCCATTTCGCGAATCAAGGTGATGGGTCTAGACATGAAGGCTTTCAGCTGCGAAATCCTTATCGAAATCAGAAAGCTGCAAGCGAGAAAGAGCGGTCAACCGAGGTTTCTGGGGTCATGGTCAGTTCTAAGGCCAGCACCACGCAATGGATGGTCTGCGGCGCCGGCAGCGCCAGCGCGCGAGCCAAGGTCTGATAGGTGATCGGCAGTTGCGCGTCCGGAAAAAGGGGCAAATGCGCGCGTAATTGCACGGCCCATCGTGCGAGCAAGGCGGGATCCAGTTTGCGGGCAATTGTTGGGTCAACCATGGTGTGTCGGCGTTAAGCGGACGATGCGGACAAGTTCACTTCAGGCTGGCAGCGGCTATGCTCCAGGCATTAACCGCAATAGGCATCGCCCGCTACCCATGGCTTTAGCTTCGATCGAAACACGCATCGCCGCAGAAATCAATGCCCGCACTGAGCAGGTGCACGCCGCCGTGCGGCTCTTGGATGAAGGCGCGACGGTGCCCTTCATTGCCCGCTACCGCAAGGAAGTCACCGGCGCCTTAGACGATATCCAGCTGCGTTTGCTGGAGGAACGCCTGGGTTATCTGCGTGAGCTAGAAGAGCGCCGCGCGACGGTATTGGCCAGCATTGAAGAGCAAGGCAAGTTGAGCGACGCGCTGCGCGATGAAATCAGTCATGCCGAATCCAAAGCGCGTCTGGAAGATCTATACCTACCCTACAAGCCCAAACGGCGCACCAAGGCGCAAATCGCCCGCGAGGCAGGCTTGGAGCCACTGGCCGATACGCTGCTCAGTGATCCAACGCAGCAGCCCGATGCACTGGCTGCCAACTTTGTGGATATCGACAAGGGCGTGGCCGATATCGCCGCCGCATTGGAGGGCGCGCGTTCGATTTTGAGCGAACGCTTCAGTGAAGATCCAGCGCTGGTCGGCGAGTTGCGCGAGTGGCTCTACGAAAACGGCCGCATTCACGCCCGCGTGGTGCCCGGAAAAGAAAACGAAGGTGCGAAATTTCGCGATTATTTTGATTTTGTCGACAGCTTGGTGCAAATCCCGTCGCATCGCACGCTGGCGCTATTCCGCGCGCGCTCCGAAGGCGTGCTGGATCTGGATTTGGAGCCGGTACCGGTGCGCCGCAATGATGCGCGCGGCGGCGCGGAAGACGCTGAGGCCATCGAACACGGCCATCGCCGCGCGGAAAGTCGCATTGCCAACCGCGCCGGGGTGAGCGATCGCGGGCGCCCGGCCGATGCCTGGCTGGTCGAAACCTGTCGGCAAACGTGGCGCTACAAACTGCATGTGCGACTCACGCTGGATGTGTTCGGGCGCATCCGCGAGCGCGCCGAAGAGGAAGCGATTCGCATTTTTGGCGACAACCTGAAGGATTTGCTGTTGTCGCCGCCGGCTGGGCCCAAAGCGGTCATCGGGCTCGATCCGGGTCTGCGCACCGGCGTCAAGGTGGCGGTGGTCGATGCAACCGGCAAGGTGCTAGCCACCGACACCATTTATCCGCTGCAACCGAAAAATCAGCACGAAGCCGCTGCGGCAACGCTGGCCAGTTTGGCCACGTTGCATGGTGCACGGCTGGTATCGATCGGCAATGGCACTGGATCGCGGGAAACCGAGGCCTTTGTCGCCGAAATGGCGCTGCAGTTTCCGGCGTTGAAACTGACCCGCGTGGTGGTCAGTGAAGCCGGCGCGTCGGTCTATTCGGCATCCGAGCTGGCGTCGCGCGAGTTTCCGGGCATGGATGTGTCCTTGCGCGGCGCAGTGTCCATTGCGCGGCGCCTGCAAGACCCGCTCGCCGAGTTGGTCAAGATTGAGCCAAAAGCGATCGGCGTTGGTCAGTATCAGCACGATGTTAATCAGGTCAAACTCGGCGCGCGCCTTGCTCACATCGTGGAGGATTGCGTGAACGCGGTGGGCGTGGATTTGAACACCGCCTCCGCGCCGTTATTGGCGCGGGTGTCTGGTTTGTCGACCGGCACTGCTGAATCGGTGGTGCGTTATCGCGATGAACACGGCGCGTTTACCTCCAGGCGTAAATTGCTAGAAGTACCGCGCCTGGGCCCGAAAACCTTCGAACAGGCCGCTGGCTTTTTGCGTATTCGCGATGGTGAGCAGCCGTTGGATGCCTCGTCGGTGCACCCAGAAGCCTATCCGCTGGTCGATCGTATGGCTAAAGCCAGCGGTTTGGCGGTCGGACAGTTGATCGGCAACGGCGCGCTGCTGGCCAAGTTGGATGCCAGCGCGTTTGTCGACGCGCGTTTTGGTCTGCCGACCGTGCAAGACATTCTGCGCGAGTTGCTGAAACCTGGTCGCGATCCGCGACCGGAGTTCAAGACCGCGCAGTTCTCGGCAGATGTGCACAAGTTGAGCGATTTGCTGCCCGGCATGGTGCTCGAGGGCGTAGTCACCAATGTCGCCGCCTTTGGCGCGTTCATCGACATCGGCGTGCATCAGGATGGCTTAGCTCACGTCAGCGAGTTATCCGACAAATTCATCAAAGATCCACGTGAAGTGGTGAAAACCGGTCAGATCGTCAAAGTTCGAGTGCTCGAAGTGGATGCGCCACGTAAACGCATTGCGCTCAGCTTGAAGCTCAGTGAAGCGCCTGAGGCCAAGACGCCCAATCGCAGCAGCAGCGCGCCACCCAGCGCCGCGCGCAACTCCGCGAAACCCGTGCCGGCAAAAGCACCCGTGAAGCTCGCGCCAAGCCCGGCGCCCATGGGTACGCTAGGCTCTTTGCTGAGTGAAGCCATGAAGGGAAAACGTTGATGTGAGTAAGCGCCGCTCGATGCGCCGCGTACTGCGTTGTCGACCGACGATTTTGGGCGCGCCGGGCCCAATTGTGGACAGAATCACACCGCGAAGCAGGAACTCGCGTGCAAGCGTGCAGTCGAAGCCTGCAAATCTGGGCGAGGTGTCCATGCGCGCATTCCGACTTCCACGAGCACTGTCTGGCGAACCTGTAGCACCGTTATTGCTGGTCGCCGGTACTCGACTGGAAGCATTGCGTTTATTGCCGTTGTTGCGGGCTTTGCGCGCCGCCGGGCGTGGTGATGGTGCGCTGCTGATCGATAGCGGCGAATCTGGCCCTGAAGTGCGTGAAGCCTTGCGTGAGCACGGTTTGGCGCCCGATTTACGCCTACCCGGCGCGCGCGGTGCCGGCGCGGCGGCGTTTGCGATGCTGCGATTAGCGCTGCGTTTACGCCCATCGATGATTGTGGCAGGCGGCGCCTCGCGCACTGGATTGGCAGCGGCGATCGGCGCACGCGGCGCCGGTATCAGCAGCGCGCTGATTGCGTCGAGCGCGGATAGTGCGCCACGTTTACGCTGGACGCTGTTCGCCAGCTTGTGCACTTGGTTTTACCTGGGCTGGGAAGCACCCACCATCGCCTTGCCACGCGGTCGCGCATTGCAAATCGGCGACCCGCTGTTCGATCTATGTCGCGAACAGCACGACGCGCTCGGTGGTAGTCACGAGCCGGTCGGCGAGCGCATTGCGATCGCCTGCAGCTTAGCGAAAGCCGATGCGGAGCGCTTGGTCCAACTGCTGCTCGACACCTCGACCGAACTGCGCATCGATTGGCTAGCGGCGCCAGCCTTGGGTGAACAGCCGATCCAACAGCGGCTGCGGCGTCTGGGCAGCATGCCACATTGGCGCAACTTGGCGCTGTTGCGGCGCTCACGGGTCTTGATAACCGATAGTGCGCTGCTGGCGCTGGAAGCACGCTGGATTGGCCGCCACGTCGTGTGGATCGGCAGTGATACCGTGCCGCGCGGTTGTGTAGCGGCGCGGCTGCCAGAAGTTGCTGATTTGCTGCACAAAATGCTCGCGCAAACGCTCTCACCGCGCACCTTGTTTGAAGACGGCCGCGCCGCACCCCGTTTGGCCGCGCACTTGTTGGACCGCGTAGAACAACGCGCCTTTGCGGGATGGCTGACTCGCGTACGGCCGCGCTGAGGCTTTTCCTGCATGGTGGGGGATAAGCGTTCGATCACAGATCGAACCCACCAAAGTCCACATCAGTTTGGCTCGCACCCGTTGGAGTCCGCTGCATTGCACCGGCACGCATAACGCCGTAGCATACTGCGTATGTCAACTGACTCCGCCAAAACGCGGGTTAATGCTCGTATCGACCAAGTGGCCGAGGCGCAATTGCGTTACGTGACCGAGCACACTCAGATGAACGTCACCGAGGCTTTAAAGGCGTCGATCGCGCTGATGTACGACAAAATCAGTCGTGAACATGCCCGTCCGGCGGAAATCCTCAGCCGTGGTGTCAACTTTGTTGGCATGGGTGACAGCGGTCGAGATGACGTGTCGGAAAACTACAAAGCTGAACTGGCCTTTTCCCTGCAACAAAAATTGGACAGCGTTGCTGATCGCCGATAGTGGATTCTTTTATGCGCTGGCAGATCGCCGTGATCGCCATCACGAGCGCGCCAAGACCGTATTGCAGGCTATAGACGAAACGCTGATCACCACTTGGCCGGTGCTGACCGAAACCACGCATTTGCTCAATGCGCGTTTGTCGCCGGCCGTCGCAGCGCGTTTTCTTGGCAATATCGCTGACGGCTTTTGCGCAGTTCATGCAATCGACCCGGCATTGATCGGGCGGATTAGCGATTTGATGGTCAAATATGCAGATTTGCCGATAGATCTGGCCGATGCCTCGTTGCTGCTCTTGGCCGAACATTTGGGCGCTGGTCGCATCCTGAGCACCGACCGCCGCGACTTTCAGACTTATCGATTCAAAAACCAGCAGCCGTTTCGGAATCTGCTGTTGCTGGATTGAGTGGCCCGCAAGCGCAGCTTGCCGGCGTTCGAAGCGGCGCGCCGCACGCGGCGCGAGCTTGCCAGCACGGCCCGCAAGCGCAGCTTGCCGGCGTTCGAAGCGGCGCGCCGCACGCGGCGCGAGCTTGCCGCTTCTCACCTATAACGGGAACCGCACGCGGAAACGCGCGCCGCCGTCGCTCATATTGTCGACACGGATGTGGCCGCCGTGTTCTTCGACGATTTTTTTGACGATCGCCAAACCTAGGCCGGTGCCCTTGGTTTTGGTGGTGGTATAGGGCTCAAAGAGCCGATCGCGCAGGCTGTCGGGGATGCCTGGGCCGTGATCGCGCACGTCTAACTCCAAATAATTGCGACTGCCTTCGGCGGCGCTGTGCAGCGCCACATCGACTTGCGCGCGGCCTTCCGGTTGGGCTTCTTCGGCGTTGCGCAACAGATTGTGCAGCAATTGGCGTACGCGGCCGACATCGGCGCGCACCGGTGGTTCGTCATCGGGAATCCGCAAATGTATATCCACGCGCCCGGCGTCACCGCTGTACAGATCAACCACCTCACGCATCACCTTTGACAGGCGGATCGGCTTGAGCTCCAGTCGTGGGGGTCTGGCGTAGTCGCTGAACGCGTTGACCATCGATTTCAGTGCTTCAACCTGCGCAACGATGATGTGGGTGGAACGATCCAGAATCTCGCGGTCGGCCTCGGGCAAGCGATCCAAAAACTTGCGCCGCAAACGCTCGGCGGCCAATTGGATCGGCGTGAGCGGATTCTTAATCTCATGGGCGAGGCGCCGAGCCACCTCCGACCAAGCCGAATCGCGGGTTGCGCGGGCGTATTCGGATTCGTCTTCAAACACCAAAACCAAACCGCCCACCTCACCATCACCACCGGGTAAACGCGCGCCGCGCAGCAGCAGGCGTTGTTCGACCTGGCCGCGCTGCAAACGCACTTCCTCGCGCCAATCGCCGGGTTCACGGGCCAGCGCCTCGACCAAACGCTGCACTAACGGCAACAAGGGCGGATCGGCTTTGCCTAGGCGTTCGATCGGCAAACCGTTCCAAGGCGACAGGTCGACACCCAAAATTTCCTGCGCGGACCCGTTTGAGGTGCGCAAACGACCACTGCCGTCCAAGCTCAGTACGCCAGAAGAAATGCGATCAAGCACCCCTTCGAAATAGCGTCGACCGGCCTCCGCATCACCCGCGGCGCGCAGCAAACGTTGATTGGCTTCGTCCAGCTCACGCGCCATTTGATTGAAGGCGCGCGCCAAACCGCCCAATTCATCGTCGCTAAGCTCCGGCACGGTGATGCGGTAGTCGCCCTGCGCCACCGCGCGCGTGGCTTCTACCAAACGCCGCAGTGGATCGACCAGTCCACGCGCCAGCGCAAATGCCAAGTACAGCGCAAACAACAGCGCGGCGACCAACACCACGCTCAGCACTACGCTCAAGGTGTATTTCAGCGCACCTCGCAAAAATGCCAGCTGTTGATAGTCGTAGTAGTGCTTTTCGATGGTCTGCGCGAGCGTTGCGATCTCATTATCGAGCGCAAACCGACCGAGCACCACTTCATCGCGCCCCGGCATATCCACCAGCGCCAGAATGGTCAGCAATTCCCCGCTGCGATCAATTGTCGATGCCTCACCGCTGCTGCGCACCGCTCGCCACAGACCGTCATCCGGCGCGCTCGGCGCCAGAAAGCGCGGATCGGCGGCGGCGCGGGAAAGCACTTGGCGTTGCGGGCTGTAAATAGCCAGTTCGAGCGCATCCAATTGGTCCAGCGCTTCGGTCAGACTGGCATCATCAGCGCCCAGCTCAGCGCCATCAATGCGCACACCGTACAAACGCACGCGACCCAAAGCGTGTTGCTCGCTGAGATCAATCGCCCGACGGGCGACGGTCAAGCTGTCATCTAAGGCTGCCGCTACATCGACCCGGAACCAGCCGTCGACGGCGCCGTGCACAAATCGCAATGAAAAAATAAACAACATGCCGAGCGGCACCAGAACCAACAGTGCTAGGCGCTTCAGCAAACGCCAGCTCAGCCGGGCGCCCGGCGCGCGCGTACGCACATCACGGTGCAGGCGCCAAGCCTCTAGGCCCAGCGCGCCGAGCAGCATGGCGAGCGCCGCGCCCATAGCGGCCAGCACCCATGCCCATTCGGCGCCCATGCGGGGTCCAACTTCGGCATCGCGACCGGACAAATACACCGCGCCAGAGGCTAGGATCGCCAAAGCCAGCAGTGGCAACAAACGCTTCCAGGCAATCTTCATTTGCGCGCCTTAGCGTCGGCTGAAGGATCGGGCTGAACTTCAATCCAGCCGCTGTCAAAACGCCAATCGCGGTTCGTCAGCGCCGGCAAGCGCAACGGGGCGGGCAGTGCGGCTTTGTCCAAGCGCACCCGCACGCGACCGCCGCACGCTTCAGCGCAGGCGGCTGCATCTGGCCAACTCAAACGCGCGTTTTCTAGCGCCGCTAACACGCTATTGCGCAAATCGAAGGCCTGCGTTGCCTGCCCGTCATTGGCCAATTGATAGCTGCGCAACAGGGGGGAATAGCGCAAAGCCAAAGTGCGCTGCAAATGGCGACCGTCCGCCAGTTGCCATTCCACATCAAAAGCCAGCAGCAATCCGGCCCGCAAAGCCGCGGTGGCGCGTGCACCCAGCTCAATGGCCATATCCAACTGTAAACTAGGCGCCGCGCTGTTGCGCTCCTGTATGAGACGAACGCTCAGGCTCTGCGCGTGCAGATCAACGCTTAGTCCAAACGCTGCAAGGAGGCATAGAAAAAACCGTCCTGCTCGCCGACTCCCGACAGGATCTGGTAGCCGGATCCTGCGGGCAAAAAGCCGGGCAGCCGCAGTGGCAACGCGCGCGCCAAAGGCGTGCGTTGCAAGAAGCCCTCGATCTGGGCTTGGTTCTCGGTGGCGAGGACTGAACACGTTGCGTAGGTTAGACGTCCGCCGCGAGCCAGCATAGGCCACAGTGCGTCCAACAAGCGCGCTTGTTGCGCGGCCAGCTTGGCGACATCGCTGGCGCGGCGTAAATGTTTGATATCTGGGTGTCGACGGATGACGCCGGTGCCCGTGCAAGGCGCGTCAATGAGAATGCGATCAAACGGCTGGCCATCCCACCAAGTCGACGGCTGCGCAGCATCAGCCAGCAACACCTGCGCTGCGACCCGACAACGCGCCAATGTATCGTGCAAACGGGCCATGCGTGCGCCAGCAAAGTCCATCGCGATCAGTTGCAAATCAGCGACGCGCTCCGCCAAGGCCGCGGTTTTGCCACCCGGCGCCGCACACGCGTCCAACACCCGCTGGCCGGGTTGCGCAGCTAGCGCCTCAACCACCCATTGTGCCGACGCATCTTGCACCGATACTCGCCCTTGCGCGAAACCCGGCAGGCGTTCCACCGCGACTGCTTGCGCCAACAGCAGGCCGTAAGGCGCTTGCGCCGCTGTGCTGGCAATACCCAGGTCTGCAAGTTCGGCCTGAAAGGCGTCGCGACTGCCACTGCGCGCATCCACCCGCAGCCACATCGGCGCCGCGCGATTGCCGGCAGCGCACAAGCGGTCTACATCGTCGGGCCAGTCTTTGGCGAACTGCTCAATCAACCAACGCGGATGCTCCAGACGCGCTTGTAGATCGTCGTTTAAGCCCGCTTCCAGGCTGACCCGCTCACGCAGGAAGCGCCGCAGGATCGCATTCACAAAGCCCGCCGCGGCGCTATCCAAGATGCGCGCGGCGGCCACACTCTGCGCAAGCACCGCATGGTCTGGCGTAGCCAGAAAGCGCAATTCGGACAACGCGGCGCGCAACAGAGCGGCAATCAGCGGTTTGGGTGCGCGCGCGCTCAGGCGCGCCAGCAGCGCAGCATTCGACCAGCCCTGGCGCAAGCTGCTGTAACACAAGGCCCGCGCAAATGGCTGCTCACGATCGGCGCCGCTGATGTACTGCGCCAACGCGGTGTCTAACGAGGCACCCTGGGTGACCGCGTGCAGCACGCGCGCCACTTGCACACGAATCGGCTCGGCACTCATTTAGACGGGTGCGCGGCTTTTAGTTGCGGTCGTGCGTTCACGTAATCGGTTGCGTCAATCACTTTGCCGCCGGCGCGCTGCACGCGCAGCAGCGCCAATGCACCTGTTCCGCAGGCGATCGCCAGGCGGCAGCGCGTCACTTTGACCGGGCTACCAGGCTCACCGCTGGCGTCGACCGGCTCTGCCGCGTGTATGCGCAAACGTTCACCACCCACCTCGGCCTCAGCCACTGGCCACGGATGAAAAGCGCGAATTTTGCGGTCGAGCACGACGGCCGATTCACGCCAATCGAGCAAAGCCTCGGCCTTATCCAGCTTGTGGGCGTAACAAACGCCGTCCTCTGGCTGCGTGCGCGCCGCCAAGGAATCGCCATTTTGCAAACGCTGCAGCCCCTCGCTCAACAGCGCAGCGCCGAGGATCGCCAAACGATCGTGCAGACGGCCGCTGCTGTCATCGGGCAAGATGGCGGTGCGGCTTTCCAGCAACACCGGACCGGTATCCAAGCCGGCTTCCATTTGCATCAGGTTGACGCCGGTTTGCGCATCGCCGGCCAAAATGGCGCGCTGAATCGGCGCCGCACCGCGCCAGCGTGGCAACAAACTGGCGTGCACATTCCAGCAGCCGTGGCGCGGCACTGCCAACACAGCGCGTGGCAAAATCAAACCGTAAGCCACCACGACGATCAAATCGGGCGCGTAATTCGCCAACTGGGCCTGCGTGGCGGCGTCTTTTAAGCTTTCCGGTTGTTCTATTGCTATCCCGGCCGCCAGCGCGCGCTGTTTTTGCACGTCCGTCATCGGCGCATAGTTGCCGAC
>CAZLSB010000130.1:0-11510 GCA_964561825.1 uncultured Xanthomonas sp. | reverse complement strand
AACCCAACATCCACACTAGGGCACGATAAGGCTGACTCATGAACGACTCCGCAGAACAACGCGGCTTCATCCTGCCCAAGCGCACCTGAACAAAGAGCCGTTATTGCGCAAAGCTCGATGGATTGACCCGCGGTGCTCGGCGGCGCATCGCCACTTTTCGTGGGTTTGGATTTGTCCAAACGCCTCTAATCCACGCCGGGCAGGCGGTACAGCAAAAGCGAGGAGATGTTGACGCTGCACGGACTGTTGCTGGTGCATGCGCTGATGACATGCGGATTGCTGGCGAACTCCGGGAACGGATCGCCATTGGCTAGCGGTTGATAAGCGGATAACTCCAGGACCGGCAGCACCGATCCCAGTTGACTTTGTATTGATCGGTTCCAATCACATTCGCCGCCGGAAACCCGCGCACCAGCACCTGCAGCACCCCGAGCTGCGGATTGCTTGCGCTGACGTCGAAACTGAAGGCGACATAGGCGTCAACGTATTCCCAAATAGCGGAAATTTCGCCGAACAGCGTCAGTTCGCTTAAGGGTGATTGTCCGCGGTTGAGCAGCGCTGCGCTGCGCCGCAGGGTGCGCTCACGCAGCAATTCCGCAGACTTGGCGGCAACCCCAGTAATTCGCCCGTATTGTATTTGACTAGGTCCAGACGTGGAGCCGGCGCCAGCCTTAGGGCTCGTTCGTCAATAACTTGAACTTTTTGCTCGCCGGATTGGGCGCGCTGCCTCGTTGCGAATCGCTTGTGTGGCGCGCCACACCGCGCTCATCGCGCCTCGCATCGCATCCCAATCCGACGGCCAAAAGTCCAAGTTATTTCCTTACGAGCCCTAAGCCTCGCCGACGAGAGCCAGCGATCGTAGTGCCGCAGCAATGCCAGTCGTGCAGCTGGCGTGGATGCACCTTGCGAAAAGCAGTGCGCAAGAGCCTGTGGGTTTCATAATGGACTCCTGGTTATGACAGTGGAAATTGCAACAGTGCAGAGGAGCCGCGCGCGCCGTCGTGCGGATCGGAGGTGCAGCCCGGTGGCCAGCAGCAAAGTCGACAACGCCGGCAACCAGGCCGCGAATGCGGGCAATCGGGAATAGGTGGTGGGGCCGCTGGCTGGCGACCAGGCGGACACGCACTCGGCTTGTCTGCCGAAGCGCGCACTCACGTGGCGCAGGCGCCCGTTGGCGTCGATCCAACCCACCGGCGCACGATTGGCCGCACGCACGATGGGCAGACCGAATTCGACCGCGCGCAGCCGCGCCATGCCCTGGTCCCAGACATCAATGGGATGGCGGTCGAACGGTGTGAAGCTGGCCATGTGCACGATCAGGTTGCCGCCAGCGAGCACACCGGCGCGCAGGTGCTCGCGCGCGTGCAGCTCGTAGCATAGGGTGGGAATCAATTTGCGCTGCGCATCCAGCGCCATTACGGTGCCGGGTTGTCCGGCGCTAAATCGCCCTGCGCCCCACAGCGGCTGCTCATACATCGGCACCAAACTGGATTTGCCGTGCACAGCCGGGCTGCTCGCGCCCGGCAAGGTCAGTTCGGCGGTTAACTGCAGGCGCGTGCCCAGTGCACGGACGCACTGCATCAGCAGTGGCCGACCCAAACTGTGCGCCATGGCCTGGGCACGCGCACAGACCTGCGCGCTGGGCGCGGCATCAAGCGGCGTCTCCGGCCACACCACCAGCTCGCAGTGGGGTGCGCGTTGCAGACCCGAACGACTGAGTTCCAGCGCTGACAGGCTCGCGCCGGTCCGATCGCGCGTTAGCAGCATCGGCGCCGGGTGCGCGGGCAGGTCCAGTTGCAGGGGCAGGGCGGATAAGCGGATGCCTTGGCCGCTGGCCTCGGCTTGGTCCATGACGGCGATACGCCAATGTCCGTAGCCTGCGACCGCCAGCAGCACGAGCGCGAACGGGACAATGGCCAGTCCCGTTCTGCGCAGCGACGAGCGGGCATGGATCAGGCCCAGCAGCGCGCTGGGCCACAACAGCAGCAACAGCAGCAGCGGTTCACCGCCCAAGGACGCCAGTTGCAGCAGCGCCGTGCTGTCCACGATGGCGCTGACTGGTGTGTATGGAAAGGGTGACCACAGCCCGCAGACCAAGCTGGCCAGCACGCCCGCGCGCAGCAGGGCCGCAACCTGCAGCGAGCCCTGCGCCCAGCTTTGCAAGCGGCTATCCAACAAGCCGAACAGTGCAAACGGCAGCGCATAGCTCGCGAAGAACAGCAGCGTGTACAGCTCACGCCAAACACCGAAATAACCGGCCGCCTGAACCGCCGCCGCGAACGTGTCCCAGCGGCCGGGCACGATGTAGGCCAGGCCCATCAGCAGCCCGGAGACTGCGGCCGTAAGCGGCGACAGATTGCGCAGCGATGCCAGCCACGGTGCAAAAGCCACCCAGGCCAACAGCGGGTGCTCACCGACGCCGGGAGCTGCCAGCGCGATCAGGATGGAGGATGCGGCGATCGCGCAGATCGAGACCAGCACGCGGCGGGCAGCAACCCTGTAAGTCACGCCGCGCGGCAATGCACGGAGCGCTTGTGGCGGCGATCCTGCTACCTGTTCGACAGCTGCCATCCGGCCGGCCTTCCCTAGCGTTCCTACCAGTGCTTAGCGGAATGCGCTGGTCGTTTTATCAGGCGTTATTGCTATTTTCGATGGACGCCGGCGAAGTAGCGTCTGCAGCCGGCTGCAGGCTGGCCGGTGTTATCCCCAACTGGTACAACCGCCGCGCCCACAATCCCGAGGGCTCGATGATCAGCTTGACCTGTGCGGCGATCTGGATGGCCAGCGCGCGTGCGGCTTGGTCTGCACCGCTGCGCGCCAGCTGCTCTGCTTCATCGATGCGCAGCAACCAAGCTTCCGCGGCATCCTTGCCGAATGCCGCCTCGATGCTGGCCTGCGCCTGCGCGTACAGCGGCGCCGCTTGCTCGGGCATGCCGCGTGCAAGCGCAATGCGCGCACGCTCGGCGGCCAGCCAGCCGCGGCGGGCGGGTTCCTCGCTGAGCAGGCCGGGCTCGATGCTGTCCAGCAGCGTCTCAGCGCCAGCCAGCTCGGTGCGCTGGCGCAAAACCGCGGCCATCTCGATCTGCGCATCGATCCGCTCGAGCGGATCGGCCTTGGCCTCCGCCCGGTACGCAGCCAAAACACCCAGCAGTTCGCTATGGGCCTCGTCCAGGCGACCCAATAGGCGCAGATTTCTGCCGATATGCATGCGCAGGCGCAGCGGGGTGATCGTCGTGACCGCTGCGTGCCGCAGGTGGATGCGCAGTTGCCGCTGGAACAGCGCCAGCGCCTGATCGTGCGCACCCGCTTCCTCCAGCACGTGCGCCAGGTTGAGCGTGGGCACCAGGCTGGCCACCGAGTCCGGGCCGTCCAGCTGATCATGGATATGCAGACTGTTCTGGAAAACCGGAATGGCTTGCCGATGATGGCCGGCGCGCCTTAGTACCGAACCCAGCACATGCAGCGCGTAACTGCGCTGATGGCTGATTTCTCCGTACAGCTCGGTGCGCTTGGCAGTTAGATCGTGGGCCAACGGAATGGCGAGCTCGGTGTCGCCGGACTGCACCATGCCAAGGATGCGTATTTCCAGCGCGTCGGCGACCCGGAAATGCTGCTCACCCAACTCGCGCACGAAGATCTCGCCAGCGCGGCTGGCATGCTGCAAAACTTGCTCGGCGTGTCCGCCGATGCCACCGAAATAGCGGGCCAAGTCCAGATGCGCCAAGCCGGCTTCGATACTCTCGGCGCCACTAGCCAGGGTGGACAATTCCAAAGCCTGTGCCAACAGCTGCGGGGCCTCTCTTTGCTCGCCGGAATAGCCAAGAATAGAGCCGAGCAGGCGCATGCTGGCGATCCGCTCAATGCCCTCCGGGGCATGTTCTTGGCGCAGTGCAAGCGCTTCGCGGGCCAGCGGCAGGGCGGCCGTGAACTCACCCATGTCGTACAGCGAATAGGCTTTCTTGTGGAGAACTTCCGCCAGCACTAGTTGCGCGGCGTGGGTGCGGGCAAGTGCGATCGCCTGGTCAAATAACTCAAGTGCCTGCTCGCGCTGGCCGATACTTTGGTACACGCTGCCCAGAATGCTGGACAGCTCAGCGCGCGTTTGTGGCTGATCCGCCAGCGCGCTCTGCAGCCGCGCGCTACCGGCGTTCAGTAGCTCGGAGACCGGCAGGTCGCGCTGTCCAGACATTTCTGGATCGGCGCCCTGGAATACCGAGACCATGTAGTCCTTCACCGCACGCGTGGTCCGCTCGGCACTGAGCGCTTGGTCGCGCTGCTGGCGCATCTGCAGGGAAAACCCCAGCAGCATGGCGACAAACGCCATTGCCGCCAGCGTCCAGTTCCAGTTGCGACGCAACCATTTACGCAGGATATACGGCGCGGTTGGTGGCCGCGCCAGCACCACCTGGTGCGTCAGATAGCGTCGCAGGTCGGCCGCGAATTCGTCTGCACTGGCGTAGCGGTCCGGCATGGCGGGCTTCGTGGCCCGTTCGACAATGTCGCGCAGTTCGCGCGGCAGTACGTGCAAGCCCAGCGGCTTGCCCTCTGACCATTCAACGTCCAGCAGTTCGGCAAGCACCAATCCCAGGCTGTAGATGTCGGTTGCCGTGCCGACCCGTTCGCGCGCTTTCTGTTCCGGGCTGGCGTAGCGTGGTGTATAGGCCGCGCCGGTCACCGCGGAGTCCTGCGGGGCGATCTCGTCATCCTTGCTGCCGGCCCAGTCGGCCGCGTCCAGCAGGCGCGAGATTCCGAAGTCCAGCAGCAGCGGACGCCCGCCTGCGGTCACTAGGATGTTTGCTGGTTTCAGATCGCAGTGCACCACTAACAGCTGGTGAGCATGCGCCAGCGCCGCGCAGACTTCGATCAGCAGCTGCAGCCGCGCCGCGGTCGACAGCCCCTGCTGCTGGCAATAATCGTGCATCGGCAGGCCTTGGATGTACTCCATCACCAAATAGGGTTGCCCGTGCGGCGTGCTGCCGCCGTCCAGCAGGCGGGCGATATTGGGGTGCGACAGCGAGGCGAGAATCTGTCGTTCGCGTGCCAAGTAACGCAGCGCTCTGCCACTGGGTAAGCCGGCCAGCAGCTTGACCGCGGCAACCTGCTCGAAGTGCCCATCGCTGCGGCGGGCCAGAAACACCTTGCCCATGCCGCCTTCGCCAATCTCCTCGCACAAGGTCCAGGCGCCCAGTTGGTCGCCGCTGCGGGGCGCGTCGGCCAATGCCGACAGCGCACTTGCCAGCGGTACGATCGCAGGCCGGCTGTCCATCTCGGTTTTTTCCAGCAGCAGACGGACTTCGGCAATCACCTGCGCGTCATCGCCAGCGATTGCCAGCCTGGCGCGCTGCTCGGTCGGCGGCAGATCGCACAAGGCCGCGAACAAGGTTTTGACGCGGGCAAACTGGTCAGAGTTGAGCATGCAAAATCCCGTTAGGCGCTGCATCAGGATCCCAGAGAATGATTGACTAGCAAGTCAAACAGCGGGCTACAGGTCGGTGCCGATATGCGCATTCAACCATGATTTCGCGAAGCGCAGCTCGCGGTCGACAATTTGCACCGACACCTTCAGAACCTCGGCGATCTCTTGCCGATCCAGCCCGGCGAAGTAGCTTAAGTGCAATACCGAACTACTGCGCTCATCCTGCATCTGCAAGCGCTGCAGCGCGCTGTCCAGGGACAATAGATCCATCATTGACGATTCCATGCCCACGTCCACCTGGCTCAGCGTGATGTGCAGCACGCCGCCGCCGCGCCGTTCGCTATGCCGCGCTCTGGCGTGGTCGACCAGGACGGCTCGCATGTACAAGGACATCGAAGCAAGAAAATGCGCCCGGTTCTGCCAAGCTGGCTTGCTGCCGATGACACGCACCACGGCTTCGTGCAGCAGCTCGGTTGGTGACAAGGTGGCGCCGTGCTCCGCGGCCCGCAGGCGCTGGGCCGCGATGCGCCGCAGTTCCGCATAGGCGAGATCGAAAACGCGGTCGAATGACGCATTATCGCCGTTGTGCCACGACTGCAGCAGTTGGGTCAAGCCGCTCGGCAGCGGTCCGGGCTCGGTCATACCGCTAACTCCAGCGTTACCCGGATCAGTTGCGCGCGGCCCTCGCCCAGGGCGCCGTTGATGGGCGTGTTAAGCATGATCATCCGCGTGCGCTGCTGACCGTCGATGGCTCTCAAGTATGGCGAACTTTCTCATCTACGGTGACCGACGCGTTGCAGATGACGCCGGCACATCCGCGCTTCTTTGACGGCCGAAACGCCCTGCTGGCAGTCGATCTCGGTATCAGCCAGTTTGCGAAACGCCTGAGCGAACAGCCCAAGCCATACTAACAAGCCCCACTCACCGTGCCTTGACCCTGGCAGTATCGCCCCCACTAATACGTCACGGCAGCGCAGTGCGCCGCTTCCCTTCCCAGCAGGCACGCCGACTTGGTCAACACGCTCGACCCTCGCGCACGCAAGTTGTTGCACGATTTGATCGCGCGCTATATCGAGGCCGGCGAACCGGTCGCGTCCGGGCGTTTAGCCAAAGATTGTGGGCTGGATTTGAGTCCGGCAACCATTCGCAACATCTTGGCCGATTTGGAAGCCGGTGGATTGATTCGCTCGCCGCATACTTCGGCTGGGCGAATCCCTACGCCGCTGGGCTATCGGTTATTTGTCGACTCATTAATTGAAGTAGAAACACCAGCCGCGCCGTTGGTGGACACCATTCAGAGCCGCTTGCCGGCCGATGGTTGCCCGGATCAAGTGCTGCGTTGCGCAAGCCGCATTTTGTCCGATTTGACCGGTTGTGCGGGCATCGTTTCGGTGCCGCGCCGCGAGCGATTGCCGCTGCGGCTGATTGATTTTGTGCAATTGGCGCCGCGGCGGTTGCTGGTGATTTTGGTGTTTGACGATGGTCAAGTGCAAAACCGCTTGGTACAGACCGAGCACAGTTTCGATGTGCAGCAATTACAACGCGCTGCGCAGGCATTAAACCAACGCTTTGCCGGTTTGAGTTTGCCCGCTATTCAGAGCTGTCTGGCCGAAGAATTAGCTTTAGCGCGCGCCAGCTTGGATGCGACTAGTGGCCCGGTGGTCGATGCCGCCGAATCGGCACTGCGCGTGCCCAGTGAAGATGAAGTATTGATCTCTGGCGAGGGTCGTTTGGCGGCACATGAAGACTTGGCCGACGCAAATCGTCTGCGTGGCCTTTTTGAAGCCTTTGAGCGACAGCGCGATTTGCTGGAATTGGTTGAAAATGCCGTGCGCGCTGACGATGTGCGGCTGTTTATCGGTGAAGAATCCGGCTTTGAGCCATTCGCAGCCTGTTCGATTATCACCTCGCCATACCGTCGGGATGGCCGGCCAATTGGCGTTTTGGGCGTCATTGGGCCCACCCGGTTGGACTACCAACGGGTCATCCCAGTGGTGCGCGCGACCGCGCAGGCAGTCGGCGCTGCCTTGAATCTGGCTTAAGCGTCCCCAACCCATCCGCAGTTGAGTTGCGCGGCCTACCGGTCGTTTCCCCGTTTCCAGACTTTCGCGCGTTGCCGCGATCGTCACTTAAATTACGGAGTACCCCACGATGCACACATCCCCCGAGCAAGAGGGCTCAGGTTCATCCTCGGATGACGCCGACGGCTTTGGTCCCGCCGAGTCGCTGGAAGGCTTGCGTATACGCGTGGCGGAACTGGAGGCTGAACAACTGCGCGAACGCGCCGAAACCGAGAATCAGCGCAAGCGCTGGATTCGCGAGTTTGAACAAGCGCGCAAGTTTGGCGTTGAACGCTTGTTGAACGACTTACTGCCGGTCATTGATAGCCTGGAGCAAGGCATCAAGGCCGCCGAGGTTCCCGGTGCGGGCCTCGATAGCTTGAAGCTGGGCTCCGATATGACATTGAAATTGCTGCAAAAAGCCGCTGATTCGCATGGGCTGATGGCGATTGATCCACAGGGTCTGCCATTCAACCCGGACCAGCACCAAGCAATGGGCATGCAGCCATCTCCCGCGGTGCCCGCCGATCATGTGTTGATGGTGTTGCAGAAAGGTTATCGCCTGCACGACCGCCTCGTCCGCCCCGCCCTGGTTCTGGTCAGTCAGGGGTGAGCGCGGACGCTTGCCCGCCATGGCGCGCGAACGCCAAGCAGCGAGGCCTTGGGCTGCGCAATTTCGTCCCCATTTAATGCGTCAGTTGGGGCTCGTCCCCAGAACGAATCGACTTAGGAGGAATTTTTATGGGTAGGATCATCGGTATCGATCTCGGGACCACCAACTCATGCGTTGCCATTATTGAAGGTGGCACTGTTAAGGTTATCGAGAACTCAGAGGGCGATCGCACGACGCCTTCGGTGGTGGCATTCACCAAAGACGGCGAAGTCCTGGTCGGCGCGCCGGCTAAGCGGCAGGCAGTGACCAATGCCAAAAACACGCTGTACGCCGTCAAGCGGCTGATTGGCCGCAAGTTTAGCGAGCAAGTCGTACAAAAAGACATCAACATGGTGCCGTACAACATCATCGAAGCCGATAACGGCGACGCGTGGATTGATGCCGGTGGCAAGAAGATGGCGCCGCCGGAAATTTCCGCCCGCGTGCTGATGAAAATGAAAAAGACCGCCGAAGATTATCTCGGTGAACCGGTCACTGAGGCGGTCATCACGGTGCCGGCGTATTTCAACGACAGTCAGCGCCAAGCCACCAAGGATGCCGGCCGCATCGCCGGTCTGGATGTCAAGCGCATCATCAATGAGCCCACTGCGGCCGCGCTGGCTTATGGTATGGACAAGAAGGGCGCTGGCGATCGCAAGATTGCAGTGTATGACTTGGGCGGTGGTACTTTCGATGTGTCGATCATCGAAATTGCCGAAGTGGATGGTGAGAAACAGTTCGAAGTGCTCGCAACCAACGGCGATACCTTCTTGGGCGGCGAAGATTTCGATATGCGCGTCATCGATTTCCTGGTTGACGCCTTCCGCAAGGAGCAGGGCATTGATCTGCGCAACGATCCACTCGCGCTGCAGCGCCTGAAAGACGCCGCCGAGCGCGCCAAGATTGAATTGTCTTCGTCGATGCAAACCGACGTGAACCTGCCGTACGTGACGATGGACGCCAGCGGCCCGAAACATTTGAACGTTAAATTGACCCGCGCCAAGCTGGAATCGATTGTCGAAGACTTGGTCAAGCGCACCATCGAACCCTGCCGCATCGCGCTGCAAGACGCAGGATTGCGCGTCGGCGATGTGGCCGAGGTGATCCTGGTCGGTGGCCAAACGCGCATGCCGCGCGTGCAAGAAGCAGTCAAGGAGTTTTTCGGCAAGGAACCACGTAAAGACGTCAACCCAGACGAAGCCGTCGCGATGGGTGCGGCGATTCAAGGCGGCGTGTTGGCCGGTACCGTCAAAGACGTGTTGTTGCTCGATGTGACGCCGCTGTCGCTCGGTATCGAAACGCTCGGTGGCGTGATGACCAAGCTGATCGAAAAGAACACCACCATCCCGACGCGTGCGGCGCAGACTTTCTCAACGGCCGAAGACAGCCAAACTGCGGTGACCGTGCATGTATTGCAGGGTGAGCGTGAGCAGGCGCGTTTCAACAAGTCCTTGGCGAAGTTTGATCTGGCCGGCATTGAACCGGCGCCGCGCGGAATGCCGCAGGTGGAAGTCACGTTTGATATCGACGCTAACGGCATTTTGCACGTGTCGGCGAAGGACAAAAAGACCGGCAAAGAGCAGCGCATCGAGATCAAAGCGGGGTCTGGCTTGTCTGAGGAAGAGATTCAGCAGATGGTTAAAGACGCCGAAGTGCATCGCGATGAGGACAAGAAGTTCCACGAACTGGTCGGCTCACGCAACCAAGCAGACGCCTTGTTGCATGAAACCCGTCGGGTGATCAAAGAAGCCGGCGACAAAGTTGACGGCGCGCAGATCGCCAAGATCGAAGCTGCGCTGGCCGATCTGGATATCGCGATGAAGGGCGATAGCAAGGTCGCCATCGAAGCGAAGACTCAGGCCTTGGCCGAAGCCTCGCAGAGTTTGCGCGCGGCGGCAGCGGCAGGGCAGGGCGGTGCGCCAGGAGCCGATAAGGCAGGCGGCAAGCCGCAGGACGATGTGGTGGATGCCGAATTCACCGAAGTTGACGGCGACAAGCGCTAAGTAATCCCTAGACGCGCGGCCTAAGGTGGCCGCGCGTCTATACTGAAGCGAGTAACTCAGCATGGAATAGGAAGGGCTGACCGTTGGCAAGTTTGACACTTGCCGCTGGTGCCCTTCTTTTTTCTATTGGCGTACTCCACTTTCCAAAACTACCCACTGTCTTGATCCCATGTCGAAACGCGACTATTACGAAATCCTCGGCGTCGAAAAAACGGCGACCGACGAAGAGTTGAAAAAGGCGTTTCGACGTCTGGCGATGAAATTGCATCCGGATCGCAATCCAGACGATCCAGCGACGCAAGATAAATTCAAGGAGGCCAAAGAGGCTTACGAGATTTTGTCCAATGCGCAACAGAGGGCAGTTTACGATCGCCATGGACATGCAGGTCTGAGTGGCGGCGGTGGCGGTCGAGCCGGCCCTGGCGATCTGGGCGATATTTTCGGCGATATTTTCGGCGATATTTTTGGCGGCCGCGGTGCTGGCGCACAAAGGCAGCGCCGTGGTGCTGATTTACGCTACGTGTTCGAATTAAATCTGGAAGAAGCGGTCAGCGGCGTAGAGCGCGAAATTTCCTTGCCTACGCTGGTGAGTTGCCATCATTGCAATAGCAGTGGCTCAGCAGACGGCAAAACCAGCACCTGTAAAACTTGCGCAGGTCATGGCCGGGTGCGCATGCAAAATGGCATTTTCTCCATCCAGCAAGCGTGCCCAACCTGCGGTGGCAGCGGCAAAGTTATTGCTAATCCATGCACTTATTGCCACGGTGCGGGTCGTTTGGAAGAAGAAAAAATTGTGCGCGTCAAAGTGCCAGCGGGTGTCGATCATGGCGATCGAATTCGGCTGTCGGGCGAGGGCGAAGCGGGGCCGGCGGGTAGTTCCGCGGGTGATTTGTATGTCGAAATGGCGGTCAAAGAGCATCCAATATTCAAACGCGATGGCGACGATTTATATTGCGAGATTCCAATTCGTATTACCACGGCATCATTGGGCGGAGAAATGAAAGTGCCGACGTTGGATGGCAGCGCGGTATTAAAAATTCCCGATGGAACGCAGACCGGCAAAACCTTTCGCTTACGCGGTAAAGGCGTGCAATCGATTCGTAGCAATAACAAGGGCGATTTGATGTGCCGGGTGGTGGTCGAAACGCCGATTCGTTTGAATGCTGAGCAGCGCGATTTATTGGCGCAACTGGAAACCAGTTTAACCGGAGAATCGGCCGATCACAGCCCACGTTCCAGTTCCTGGCTGGATAGCGTGAAGGATTTTTTCGGGCGGATTGGCGCTTGAGTCCGGTATCGGGCCGGGTGCTGTAAAGGCAAAAGCAGCGGAGCGCGCTCCGCTCTGGGAGAGCAAAACGCACGCCTAGATAGCCATGGTG
>CAZLSB010000129.1:0-11631 GCA_964561825.1 uncultured Xanthomonas sp. | reverse complement strand
CAACCCGCCCAAACGCTCTGCAATGACGCCCCAACCACGGCCAAACCGACGCTTGCACCGCCTCTGGCTACCGCGCAGACTGTCCGAAAAGGGCGTTTGAATTTCCTATACTCGGCAGTCGATTGATTGGCACACAAATGAGGGCGGTTCGACGTCCTCAGGGGCTGCATCGCGCACCAGGGGAAGCACTTGAACCTAGTCACCCGTCTTTTCTTCACCGTGTCCATCGCGCTGCCCATCGGCGTGCAGGCCAACGACATCTTCTTCTCAGGCTTCGAGCCCGCCGGCCTGGTGCCGATCGACGGTGCCACGGTCGAGCTGCGCGCCAGCGACGGCACGGTGAAGGCGTCCACCCAATCAGAGCCCTGGGGATTGTTCCCTTTGTTCCCGGCGCCCCAGATTGTTGCCGGCGACAGCATCGTGGCCTACGGGGGAATCTGGGGCGCGGATGCCTTCGCCGGCGAGTTCCGACTTTTGCTGGACGGATCGCCCGCGCCACAGAACATTGGTGCCATCACCACCTTGGTCAGTACCCTGGCGGGCTCGGACCAAGTGCAGGGCAGCACGCCCGCTGAGCGGCTTGCCAACGCGGTTGCTCTGCTCAGGAGCTTTGGGCTGATCGATGATGATTGGCGCATGGGCAGCCCGGAACGCGTGCGCTATCCCATCGACGATGCTGTCTCGGCGGCAAACGGAATTCAGAATTGGGTCGCTACGCTGCTCGCTCAAGTACAGGCCGGCAGCATCGACGGTGCTTTCATGAGCACCTTTCCCTTGGCCAACGGCGGGGTCTTGGATGTCGCGATAGCCGGCGGTGCCGAAAGCTGGCTGCCCGGGGACGAAGGACAAGTGCAGCTGCTAGTGGACCATGTCCGGGAGGCGCCGCCTTCATGGGTTTTTGATGCACTCAATCTACCGGCTTGGATGACGCTTTCGCCGCAAGGTGAGCTGACATTTTTGGTGCCAGAAAACGAAATGTCTGCTGTGCTGAGTCTCGAAGTTCGAGTTAGCGACCCTGTGACGAGCGCTGGCCGCGATCTAAACATCGATTTTCGCATAGAGGATGGCACGGTCGCCGCGCAGGCGACCTTCGGCGTCGCGGGAGGAACCTTCTGGCATCCCAATGGGAACATAGGCGTCGAAGTGCCCGCCGGGTCACTCGATCAGCCCACTGTCTTGCAGTGGGTCGACTATCCCAACGCAGAGGGCGAGACGGCCAATCTGTTTCGGACAATGCCTCTTGGACAGGTGTTCTTGCTGCCGGTTCGGATCGTCTTCGCCGATCCCCCGGGAGCCGCAACAGAGGGGCCCACGGGTGACTGTACATTTGTTGCCGAGCCGGGCTGGCGCCCAGAGCGTTGCGAGAGGGCAAACTACGGAAGTATCGGCCAGCGAAATCCATTGACTTTTAACCAGGTCGTCGTCGTGCCCGAAAACAGAATTGCTCTCTCGGGGACAGAGCTTCCTCCCGACTCGACGTATTCGATCACCCGCACATTTCAGCCGGCGTATACGCTTTCAAGCCGCTGCGAGAGCAACTGCGCAGCAGGGCGACTGCCGGTGTTGTTTGTTCATGGATTTACCCGAAGCGGCATCGGCGGCGGCAAGGGAACATGGGGAGACTTGCCGCAACTGGTGCATGAGTTTGACCAAGGGCAGTTCGCTGCCTACGAGTTCAGCTATCGCAGCAATGCGCAGTTCAAGCAAATAGGCAGCGATTTAGGTCGCGTCATCGAGGAGATTTACAACCAGACTGGGAACAAGGTTCGCATTGTTGCTCATTCGTTTGGTGGCTTGGTGGCCCGTACCTATTTGCAAGGGCTTACTAGCAACGCCGCCACGCTCAGCCCCGTCGGAAACAATTGCGCAGCGGCCAGCCGCCATCCCTACGTAGAGCGCCTAGTGACCGTGGGTACACCCCATTCTGGAATCTCCCGAGAAGAGAAAACGGTTTTCGGTTTGGATGTGCCGGACGGCCGAGTGGGCATAGGCGGAGCGTTGATAGGCCTCTGCCATCAGTTGACGTGCTGGCAGGCGGGCGAGGATGAGGCGTTTGACAACGATGTTGAACGCCTTTTCCGATCTACCTACGGCGTTGCTGATGCCCCCGGTGAGGTCATCGCCGCACTGGATAACTTCACGCAGAATCCGCTTCCGGTGCCCACCTTGGTATTGGTTGGACTGTTGCATGAAGCAGGTAGTGGTTCGTCTAACCCGACTGCAAGTGAAGGCGATGGTCTGATCTCCTATCAGGGTCAACGCTTTTCGCCACGGCAGTCCTGCACATCGGCGGGTTGCTCGAATGTCCCCATTGGGTTGGCGCCGATCCAGGGCATTGGCGGGCAGGAGCTTGGGCACTGTCTCTACGAACAAATTCTCGGCGCACCGCGCAGCAATTCCCAGCCGCTGCCGGGCAACGTGCTTGCGGCGCAAACGGTCATCCCGACTTATCGCCATAGCGCGGGGTTGGTTCAGCGGACTGGGGTGGCGACGGAGCCCGGCGTACAGAAATCCAGTCACCTTCCAGGACTGGCCGCCAGCAGGCCGCTGAGCCTCCGCCACGATGGTGCCACCCACGACACCTTCAACCGTGTTTTGTCTTGGATCGTTGAGCGCGATGTCGAACCGTCGTCCAGATACATCGACGTAGATGTCCGGGGACTCGGTACGGTATTGATTGTCGCTGACGGCGTGACTGAATCCTGCCAATCGACCAGCCCATCACCCGATGTCTCGACCAAGTGCTTGATTGTCATCAACAGTGCACAGGCGAGCTTGCGGGCATCTCCCGCCGTGGGGATGAACGTGGCCAAGTTCTTGCCCACCTGCGGCAGCCCGACCATTGGCTGTTCGCGCCGGATCGGTGCCTACGAAAGTGTGGAGGCTACATTTTCCAGTAATCAACCGCTGCTGAACATCAAGGTTCAGGGACAAGGGCGGATCAATGTCAATGGAACCCTTTGGTCGTGCACTGACGACTGCACGTTTAGTCTTTTGCCCGGAAACAACGCGACGCTAACCACTGCTGAAGGTAACTTCCTGCAATGGTCGGGTAGGTGCGGCGGGTCGGTTCCGTTGTGTCAATTTCCGGCGGGCCCATCCGGCTCAATTGCATACGTCACCGCATCCTTCACCGCCCCCAATCCGCCACCTACCGCCACTGGCCTGCTCAACGACACCGGCATCCAGTTCTGCGGCGCGGCAACCAGCGGTAACGGAACCTGCACCGGCAGCAGCCCGCAAGGCCAAGACGCCTACTACGGGCGCGATGCGCTGGCCGCAGCAGGCCAACTGACCAAGATCGGCGGCGGCAATGCCGGCTTCGACTACACCAAGATCGCCAACAGCGGCCAGCCGCTCCCGGCCAGTGCCGCGCTTGGCAGCGCGGCTAACGACTGGGCTTGCACGCGCGACAACGTCACCGGCTTGATCTGGGAGGTGAAGGTCAACAATGCCGCGCATGCGCGGCATATGGCGCACAACTACACTTGGTACAACCCTAGCAGCCCTGACGGTAACCCTGGCAGCGTCGGCAGCACCAGTTCCTGCGGCAATACCTTGGGCGGCAACGCATGCAACACGCAGAGCTACACCCAGGCGGTGAACGCTGCCGGGCTGTGCGGGGCCAGCGACTGGCGCATGCCTACCCGTAAGGAGTTGCAGGGCATCGTCGACTATGGCCGGTTTGCTCCGGCGATCGACGGCACGTATTTCGTGAATACGACGAGTTCGTTTTTTTGGTCGGGTTCGCCTAGTGCCGGCAATTCGAGCCGCGCGTGGGTCGTCGGCTTCGGTGATGGCGGCGCCGGCAGCGGCTACGTTCGGAGCGATACCAGCCGGGCGCGGTTGGTGCGCGGCGGACAGTGATTTGGCACTTTTGAGGCTTAGCTGAGCGAATGTCATGAACGTCGCCAAGGGTCCGCGCTATCGGCAGTTGCCGTTGTGGCGTGATGCCAGCCAGTTTTTGCTCGAGGTCGAGCAGGCGGTTCGGCGCTTTCCGCGCTATCACAAGTACACCTTGGGCAGCGAGTTGCGCCGCCAGGCGATGCAGATCTGCCGGCTGGTGGCACGCGCGGCGCAGTGCGCAGAGACCGCCCAGCGCGAACGCCTAGTGGAGTCGCTGGTGTGGCAGGTGGAAGACGCCAAGATGAGCGTACAGTTGGCTAAGGAATTGCAGGTTTTTTGTTCATTCGCCCAGTTCCAGCGCCTGTCCGAACAGGCGGTGGTCCTGGGCAAGCAGAGCGGGGGGTGGTGGAAACGGGCACGGTCAGCAGCGCAGGGCGCATCCCGCGTGGGGGCTTCCTGAGCGTGTACCGACATCACTGTGCGCCCATGCCGCCGGGTCGTCCCGCAAGGGAAGTCCGGCATTGCGATGCCGCCGGGGCTACCTTCGGGATGCGCCAGCGGCGGGGTTTCGGCCCCGACAAGTGCATGGGTCATCGAGTTCGAATGTCTGGTCGGGTTCGCCCAATGCCAACAATTCGAGCAACGCGTGGAACGTCAACTTCGATAATGGTAACGTCAACAACAACAATCGGAGCAATACCAACCGGGCGCGGTTGGTGCGCGGCGGAGCGTGATGACGCGGGCGCCGATCACCGAAGTGGGGGGCAAGTTAGCGCCACCCCCTTCACCTTTGCCGCACTGTATCGGGCTTGGCAGGCCTGTCGGCGCGGCAAGCGCGGCACCCGCAAGGCCCAGCGGTACGAAACCCGGTTGCTGGACAATCTGGTGGACACCGTCCAGGCGCTGCAACAGCACACCTGGCGCCCCTCCCGCGCCATTCGCTTCATCACCATCCATCCCAAGCCGCGCGAGATCCACGCATCGGAATTTGGCGATCGGGTGGTGCACCACCTGTTGGTGCCGTGGTTCGAACGCCTGTTTGAGCCGGTGTTCATCGCCGACAGCTTCGCCAACCGCCGTGGTAAGGGCAGCCATGCTGCGGTAGCGCGACTGCAGGCCTTCACCCGTGCGGCCACGGCCAACGGCCATCGCCCCGCCTACTACCTGCAGCTCGATATTGCCAACTTTTTTATCAGTATCGACCGACGCCGCCTGTTCGGCCTGCTTCGCGGTCGCGTCGAACGCGACCTGCGCCGTCGGCGTGCTGATCCGCGTTGGGCCGACCCTGCCGAGGCCGGCGAGATGCTCTGGTTGGCGCGGGTGCTGCTCACCGGCAACCCGGCACTGCAAGCACGCTACCAGGGCCCGGTGGCAAACCTGAAGCGCGTGCCGGCGCACAAGCAACTGCTGAACGCCCCGGCCGAGAAGGGCCTGCCAATCGGCAATCTCAGCAGCCAGTTTTTTTCCAATGTGTACTTGAACGAACTCGACCCGTTCGTCAAACACCAACTGAAGGTGCGTCACTACCTACGCTACGTGGATGATTTCGTGTTGCTGGCCGATGATCCCGCCGCACTCGCTGGCTGGCGCGAGCGGATCGAGGCGTTTCTGGCCGAGCGCTTGGGTCTGGCCCTGCGCGATCAGGGCCGGCTGGCGCCGGTCAGCAACGGCATCGATTTTCTCGGCTACATCGTGCGCCCGCACTACCGCCTGGTGCGTCGGCGCGTGGTGGGTCATTTGCGCGATCGGCTGGCGCGTCATCGCCGCCGCATCTGCCGCAGCGCCAGCCTGTGGGAGCTTCCGCCCGGCCGAGTCGATGCGCTGCAGGCGACGCTTGCTTCCTATTTCGGCCATTTCCGGCACGCCCAGGCCGCCCGCCTGCGCGCCGCGGTGTTTCGTAGCGCGCCGTGGCTGGCGCCGCTGTTGCGAGTTACCGGCGGCGGTCGCCGCGGCCCGCCGGCACGCCTGCGGCGGCTCGACCGGCCGGCCAAGCCGGAGTCGCTGGCAATGCAGGTGCGCTGGTTCCGCGCTCGACTTCCCCAGCACCTGTTGATCGTGCAGGTGGGTAACCGCTGGGAAGCCTATGGCGCTGACGCGGAGTGCCTGCAGGCCGCCGCGCGCCCGCCGCCAGCCCCTTGGGGCGGGTTCTCGCAGCCGCGCCCATGGCGTCGTCCGGTAGCCGCTGGCGGCGCGCCAGCCCAAAGCGCCGCCGCTGGCCGCTCGGCGCTACCCGGCCCGGTGCAGGTGCCCGATCAACAGGCGGAGGCCAGAAAATCCGCTCGCACGGATCCGCCCACGCATGGCCGAGGCGACGGACAGTCCATCGCCCGCCGCGGTTTGCCCGCCGGTCTGTCCTGGCCGCTATCGGCCGGCGATGCATTGCTGGCGGCACTGCGCCGCCGGCAGATCGCCTATGCCTGTATCGCCGAACATGGCTGGGTCAAGGCCCGGCTCAAGCGGCGCCAATTGCGCGCCCTATACGTACCGACCGAACCGGCGCCGGGCTCAGCCGCGCCGGCAATCAATACCCACGTTCCTGGAGTCCAACCATGAAATGTCTTGCTGCATCCTTGCTTATTGTCGCCCTTGCGCTGGTATCGCCCCTGGCCCTAGGGGTCGATTGTCAAAACAACATCCCGGCCAGTAACCCCGACAGCATCTATCAGGGCCATGCCGACGGCACCGTCACCGATACCCGCACCGGCCTGATGTGGAAACGCTGCAGCGAGGGCCAGAGTTGGACAGGCACCACCTGCGCGGGATCGGCCAGCGTCCACACCTGGAACCAGGCGCTGGCGCTTGCCGAGGCCAGCACCTTTGCTGGCCTCGGCGACTGGCGCTTGGCCGATATCAAGGCGCTAACCAGCCTGGTAGAGGAATGCCGGAGTTCTCCGGCAATCAACAATACGGTGTTTCCGAACACGCCGAGTTCGGATTTTTGGTCGGGTTCGCCCAGTGCCGGCGGTTCGAGCGGCGCGTGGGGCTTCTACTTCAATTCTGGCAGCGCCGGCGACGACTATCGGGGCGCTGCCTACCGGGCGCGGTTGGTGCGCGGCGGACAGTGATTTTGCCTTTTTGATGTCGGGCAACTGTAGGCCGGGCCGTGTCCCGACGGCCTGCCTCTTTGAACGCGCGTAAGGCGGGTTCCCGGGTAGGGTGGATCCCGCACACGCTTCATCGTGCGGATTCCACCGATTCGGGGGCCGACGACAACTCGAACGGTGCCTTGTCGCGGGTTGGGCGGCGGAATCCGCGTGGTGTTTCGGGGCGGTATCGTCAGCCGCGAAGTATTGACCAAACAGTGGACGGACTGGATTGATTACTGGTCGGTGGACTTTGACTTCGAGAGCAAGCGGGAAATTATCCGGGTGAAAAATCCAGATAACGGCGAGTGGCAAGAAGTCTGGACGGGTGACTATGTGTTCGAGAACGAGTGGCAATCCTTCCGCACCAAGAAAGACCTCTCGCTGGAAATGCAAAGCGTGTTTCAGGAATGCCCGCCGGGACGCACGAAAATCGCCGCCAAGGTAGTGGATATATTCGGTAATGATACGATGACGATTGTAGAGGTGAGAATCTAAATGGCACAGGCTGATTTATTGGTGGATTTGATTAAGAGCGCCAGCAGTGGCGATCAATTGGCGTTTCGAAAAACCGCTGAGGCGCTCATTCAAGAAGAGAAGTCCAAAGGGCACCGTGTTTTGGCGGAGCGACTTGTTAAGTCCTTGCAGCCAGGAATTTCCACCACGGGGCGTGCACCCGTGCCCAAGCTGAACGGAAATGGTGGGCCGCATAAGGATTTGATCTATGAGATTACCCCAGAGCGCTCGCTCGACAGCCTTGTGCTGCCCGACGGCATCCGGGAACAAATCAGGGAAGTGGTAGAAGAACAGCACCGTGCCGAATTACTGCACGCGCACAACCTGCGCGCACGAAATCGGGTTATGTTTGCGGGGCCTCCAGGCAACGGCAAGACAACATTGGCTGAGGCGCTGGCTTATGAGTTGATGTATCCATTGCTTGTCGTTCGCTATGAAACCTTGGTCGGGAGTTATCTTGGTGAAACTTCCAGCAGGTTGAAGAACCTGCTGGATTATGCCAAGACGCAGCGTTGCGTGTTGTTCTTCGATGAGTTTGAGACGCTCGGCAAGGAGCGCGGCGATACACACGAAACAGGCGAGATTAAGCGGGTAGTGAGTTCACTACTCTTGCAGATAGATGACTTGCCGGATTATGTGGTCGTGGTGGCAGCCAGCAACCACCCGGAATTGCTGGATCGGGCGGTGTGGCGGCGTTTCCAGGTGCGCGTCGAGTTGCCCATGCCAACACGCCAGCAACTGACCCAGCATATTGAATCCATCGGTAAACGTTGTCAGACCAATTTAGGCTATGCACCAGAGACATTGGCGAAACATTTTCTTGGCCTGAATTTCGCCGAGGTTGAAGAGTTTTGTCTGAGTGTGGTACGCCGTGCAGTGCTCGACCGGATGACCGACAACGCAAAGGCAATTACCAAGAAAAAGCTGGAGCAATGGAGTGGCAGGTTGAAACCAGTTTCGAACAGCCAGAGCGTGGAAAAATAATTTATGGCTGACCATCTCCCACTTCTGGTTTTCCCCAAGGCAAAAACAATCGCTCCTCCAAAGGGGAAAAGCGTTCCGCCGAGCGCGCTGCATTTTCCAGAGCACGCCCGGCAAGTTGAGCGTTTGTCACAGCAGATGGATGAGTTGCAGCAGGATTTCTCTAGGTATAAGGCGAGCGTCAGTGGCGTTGTGGCTGGACTTGAGCCGGAAACGGTGTTGGTTATAGAAATTGCCGGAAGCGTAGATAAATTCACACAAGCCGTAAATGCCACCGAGGGGCTGGAATGGCTTGGAGAGAGGGATGTTGAGGATATCGAGCCGGATGACGATTTTTACGAAGCTCCAAAAATTGGCGTCGATTTTTTCAAGAACAAAATTGACAGCATAACCAATGGAGCGCAATCGAAAGAAATTCGAGAGATTCTGAAGAAACACGGATTCATTGATGATGATGGGAATATAATTGCCGACGAGATACCGGAATTATCGCTGCCTGTTCATTTGGTACATCTTAGTACAGACATTATCCAGGCCGTTAATAGTGCAAAAGATAAACTGCTGAAAGGGCGATTATTTCTGTCGCTAAGCAATGAGCAAGGACTGCGCGAGTTGCTAACATTATGGGAGCACTGGAAAAAAGGAGAAGGGTTGCCACAGGGGAAAGCCAAGTGGCGCGATGTATTCGACCAAACCCTAAGAATCCGGCGTTGGGGCATCGAAGAAACCCTGCGCGAAACCGGCATGATCGACCGTTGGCACGATTTGCTCGATCCTATTAACCCAGCCCAGGAAGTTTATTGCCAGATCGAATTATTCTATCGGCGGACTCCTGAAGATCGAAAACGGCACGAGGTAACAATTGCCGCGTTACTGGCAGAGATGGGAGGCCAAACCCATGGCCCGGCCCCATTTACCGACAAGCCGAGCATTGCATTTCACGCGGTCAAGGCCAAATTGCCCGCCGACAAGGTGCGCCATCTGCTGGAAGTGCTGGAGTCGCCCACCGCCGAGGTGGACATTCATTTATTCAAGTTTCCAGGGGTGATGTATTTTCGCCCAACCGGACAGAGCATGGTGATTTCAGACGGTGAAGCCGGGGAAGCAGCGGAATTCCCCGAAGGTAGCCCGGAATTGCCGCCCGTGGTGGCGATTCTCGATGGGGTGCCGAACCTTCAACATGAGGCGTTAAAAGACCGGCTGCTTTTCGATGACCCCGATAATCTGGAAGCCGAGTATCGGCTCGGCGAAAAGAAACATGGTACGTCAATGGCTTCATTGGTAGTACATGGTGAGTGGGCGGAGGGGCAAGATAATTCACTATCTCGCAAGGTTTATCATTTTGCGGTCATGCAGCCCGATCCGCATGACCGTACACGAGAACATATTCCAGACACGATTTTCTTCGAAGATCGGATTGAGCGCGCCGTGTTACGCATGCTCAAGGGGGAAGGCAATACGCCCCCGCAAGCGCCGGATGTAAAAATCATCAATCTTTCCATTGGCGACCCAGAACGTCCATTTATTCATACGCCGAGTCCTTGGGCAAGGCTGCTTGACTGGCTGTCCTGGAAATACCGTGTGCTGTTTTGTGTGAGCGCGGGAAATTATGTGGATGACATCGACGTGGGTATTCGGCACAGCGAGTTTTCTGTGTTGACCGATGAACAAAAAATCGCTTGTGTCCTTAAGTGTATTAAACAGCAGTTGTCGCAACGACGCTTGCTCTCACCTGCCGAATCCCTAAACGCACTCACTGTCGGTGCCTTACACGCGGATGAATCTGGCGACTATCTGCTGGGTCAGCGTATAGACTTGTTGCCGAGCAGCGCATTGTTTAGCCCAGTTTCCCGCTTTGGGCATGGCTTTTGTCGTTCTACCAAACCGGAAATTCTTTTTCCTGCCGGGCGGCAGCTATACAACGATTTTCAAGTCAATGGACATCATTATCAGCGTCACAAGTCTCCTCATGCGCCTGGTCAAAAAGTTGCCAATGACAGCAAGCAAGAGGGTGTTCTCTCTGAAATAGCGCATACACACGGAACCAGCAACGCCACGGCCCTAGCGACTCGGAGTGGAGCGAGAATTTATGAGGTGCTTTCAGGCTTGCAAGCGAGGCATGAAGAGCAAATTCACGAAGACCTAATGGCAGTCCTCATCAAGGCATTGCTGGTGCATGGCGCGCAACATCCAGAACAAGCAAAGATACATCTGACCAAAGCTCTGAAAAGTAAAAACAATTCAAAACGTGTCAACCTCAAAGAAGCTGTCGCCCGATACATGGGTTATGGCGCTGTGGATATCGAGCGTGTGCTGGCCTGTACCGAACAGAGAGCCACCGTTCTTGGATGCGGTGAGATTCGGGAAAATGAGATTCACGAATATCGTTTTCCACTGCCAGTAGGCTTGTCAGAGAAAAATGACTGGCGGCGCATGGTCGTGACGCTTGCATGGTTTTCACGGATCAATCCGGCGCACCGGAATTTACGCGAGGCCAAGCTTGAACTCTCGCCCGTCGGCAACTGGAAAGGCGTGCCACTAGGGCTTGAGCGGCAGGATTCGGACCACCATCAGGTTTTGCGCGGCACAGTCCAGCATGAGGTTCTTGAAGGGGGAAGCCAGATCAAGGTTTTTCAGGATGGGGACGATATTAGGCTGCAAGTAATTTGCAAGAAGGATGCAACTGAGAAACTAGACGATGCAATCCCATATGGACTAGCCGTAACACTAGAAGTTGCTGAGGGAGTCGATATCCCAATCTATCAGCAGATTCGTGCCAGGATCAAGCCGCAAGTGGCGGTTGGCGCAGCGGTGGAGAATATCTGATGGCTCTGCATAAAGACTTCCCTGATTCACCTCACGCCATTCTTGACCCATCTATCCGCTGGTTCCCGGCGGATGAAGCATTGCGAACATCCAGTTTTGAAAAGCTGATGCCGCCGCTCGTGCCGGAACTGCGCAAGCAGGTGAAGGCATCGCGGAACTGCGGGACAGCCACCGACCGGAATGTGATGGCTGTCCAGGTTTCCGGTCCAGGTTTCCGCACGAGGGCCAGAAGCTCGAGCGCCTGTGCCGCTACATCGCGCGCCCGGCGATTTCGAAAAAGCGGCTATCGCTTTCGCCGCAGGGCAGGGTGCGTTACCAGCTCAGTCGGAAGACCGGGACAGTCAAAAATCGGAAATTTCCTACAAAGAGTAGGGCGCTT
>CAZLSB010000128.1:0-11647 GCA_964561825.1 uncultured Xanthomonas sp. | reverse complement strand
TCGTTCGTCAATAACTTGGACTTTTTGCTCGCCGCCTTGGGCGCGCTGCTTCGTTACGACTCGCTTGTGGGGCGCGCCGCATCGCATCCCAATCCGACGGCCAAAAGTCCAAGTTATTTCCTCACCAGCCCTAACAGCCCTGCACGTCTTCGCGAATCCTGCAACTCGCAGGCCGCAGACTAGGGCAACTTTTCAAATTGAGGATGGTCATGTCGCAATCGGGTCAATCCGGCCTTCGCGCAAAACTCGGTGTTGCTTTCATCTTGCAGGCCGCCGCGATCTCCTGTGGCACCGTGTTGGGTGTGTACGGCGCTGCAGCGGTGCTCGAAGATGTGTTGATGAAGCGTGCTTTGCGCGAAGAAACGGCGCATTACGTCGAGCTGCTGCAGCGTGAACCGATGCATCCAACGCCGGATACGCACAATATGAAGGGCTTTTTACAGCGTCCTGGCGAGACCGACGACGTGGTCCCGAAGGAACTGCGTGGGCTGGCCTTGGGTTTTCATGTGTTGCGCAAAGATCGCAGCCGGGCATTGGCCTATGTGTCTGATGCCAAGCCCGGGCGTTTGTACTTATTGATCGATCAGGCACATATCGGTCAACTGGCGCTGTTTTTTGGACTGGTGCCGCTCACCCTGGTCTTACTATTTATCTATTTGGCGACTTGGCTAACCTATCGATTATCCAGGCGCGCGATTTCACCGGTGATTTGGCTGGCCAATGAAGTGCGCAGTTGGGATCCGAAAAATCCGGATTTCAGCGCACTGGCCCCGGATCGGGTGCCGCCGGATATTGAAGGTGAAACGCTGTCATTGTCGGAGGCGATTTACGGTTTTGGCAAGCGCATTGGCGAGTTTGTCGAGCGCGAAAGAAACTTCACGCGCGATGCCAGCCACGAGTTACGCACGCCGCTGACGGTGATCAAAATGGCCAGCGAAGTGCTGATCAGCGACGGTCAACTCGACGATTACGCGATGCGCAATGCCCAGCGTATTGCGCGCTCGGCCAACGAAATGGAGGTTTTAATTGAGGCCTTTTTGCTGATGGCGCGGGAGGCCGATCAAGCGCTGCCAGCCGATGATTTTGCGGTCAACACCGTGGTTCGCGACGAAATTGAGCGCGCTGAGGCCTTGGTAGTCGGCAAGCCCGTACGCTTGGAACTGGTTGAACGGGCGCAGTTTTGTCTGCACGCGCCGTCCAAAGTGGTGGCGGTGTTGATCGGTAATTTGATCCGCAACGCGGCGGCCTACACTGATGCGGGTTTTGTGCGCGTGACAGTCGAACCCGGCGTGGTGACCGTGCAGGACACCGGTGTCGGCATGTCTGCCGAAGACCTGAAACAGATCTTCCAGCCCTTCTTCCGCGCCCAACACGGCAGGCGCGGCGGCCACGGTGTCGGTTTAACGATCGTCAAGAGGCTGTCTGACCGTTTTCGATGGCCCATCGACTACCAAAGCGAACCCGGCCAAGGCACCACGGTGCGCGTGCATTTTCCGGACTGGGCGCAGATCAAGTGTGTGTGAACTGCAGCCGCGCCAGTTCGGCGTACAGCCCGCCCTGCGCCAGCAGCTCTTCATGTTTGCCCTGTGCGACGATGCGGCCGTGATCAAGTACGACGATGCGGTCGGCTTTTTTGACGGTGGCCAATCGATGCGCGATGACCAGCGTGGTGCGGCCGGCCATCAGGCGCTCCAGCGCTTGTTGAACGGCGCGTTCGCTTTGCGCGTCCAGCGCACTGGTGGCTTCATCGAGCAGCAAGATCGACGCATCGCGTAATAAAGCGCGGGCGATCACCACGCGCTGCTGTTGGCCGCCGGACAGGCGCACGCCACGTTCACCCAGATAGGTGTCCAATCCTCCCGGTAATAATTTAAGAAAATCATAGGCTTCGGCGGCACGCGCGGCAGCTTCGACTTCTTCGCGGCTGGCGGTTGGACGTCCGTAGCGGATGTTCTCTAGCGCGCTGGTGCCGAAGATCACCGGATCTTGTGGGACTAATGCGTACAAATCGCGCAGATCGGCAATGCGCAAATCCTTCAAGTCGACGCCGTCGATCGTGATGCGGCCTGCGGATGGATCGTAAAAGCGCAACAGCAACTGGAACAGCGTGCTCTTACCGGCGCCCGACGGGCCAACCAAAGCGACCGTTTCACCCGCGCTGACGCGCAGATCGATGCCCTCCAGTGCGGCACTATCCGGTCTGGACGCATAGTGGAAGCGTAAACCCTCGATATGGATCGATTCTCGCAATGCGCCAGGAGATGCTATGGCGCTGGTCGGTTCGGCCACGCGCGGCAGGATCGCCAATAATTCGGCTAGGCGGCCCATCGCGCCAGACGCGCGCTGCACATCGCCCCACACCTCAGAGACCGCGCCTACCGAACCGGCGGCCAATACTGCGTACAACACAAACTGACCTAATTCGCCGCCCGACAAGGTGCCGGCCAACACCGATTTGGCGCCAATCCACAGCACCACAGTCACCGCGCCAAACACCAACATGATCGCGATCGCGGTCAGGCTGGCGCGCATCCGGATCCGCCGTTTGGCGGTCGCCAAGGTGGCGCGCACCGCGTCACCAAAACGCTCGGATTCACGATTTTCCGCCACATTGGCTTGCACGGTATGCATTGCATTAAAGGTCTCGCCGGCTATCGCTGAACTGTCGGCAATGCGATCTTGGCTCTCCCGCGATAATTTCTCAACGCGTCGCCCAAAAATTAAAATCGGCGCTACCACCACCGGAATACCCAAAACAATCAGCATCGATAATTTTGGACTGGTAATGATCAACATGATCATCGCGCCAAACAACATTACTACGCTGCGCAAAGCCACTGACGCGCTGGATCCCACCACCGTTTGGATTAACTCGGTATCGGCAGTTAGGCGACTGAGCAATTCACCGGTGCGGGTGGTTTCGTAAAATCCCAGGTCTAAATGCAGCAGATGGTCATACACCGCGCGCCGCAAATCGGCCATCACCTGTTCGCCTAGGCGCGTGACAAAATAGAAACGGGCGGCGGTACCAATCGCCAATAGAATGGCCACCGCGAGTAGCGCTAAGAAATAGCCGTCGACATATTCTGCATTGGCCTTAGAAAAACCGTGGTCGATCATTTGGCCAACGGCGCTGGGCAGCGACAAGGACGCAGTCGATGCCAACAGCAAAAAGCCCAATGCACCGGCCATCAGGCCACGATAAGGACGCAAAAACGGCGCTAGCGCTTTGAGCGGCTTGACTGAAGCAGATTTTTCGGACACGAGGCGGTGATCGGCGGGAGAGGGGAGACGCAGCCCGCTGATGTTGGTCCGCGTAGGCGCAATTGCAATGGGGCTGGGGATTGGTGGGTGTGAGCCACACTTCCATACAAGAAAAGTGTCAGCGCACAGCGCCGATCTGCCGGGATTTGGTGGGTTCGATCTATGATCTAACTCATCTCCCGCACTACGCACGGAAAGCGTCAGCGCAGCGCTAACCCACCAAAGCCATGGCTCGCCACATCAAGTTTGACTCGTACCCCCACCCTCTTACCAGCGATAGCGCACCGTGTAGCGCACCTTCGCGGTGCCGTCAGCAGGGATTTGGGTTACGAAGTCCAGCGTTTGTTGGTCACGTTTCTCGCCTTTGTGCGTGCTTTGTAGCAGTTCCCAGCTGCTCCAACGGTAGAAATACTCGCGCAGCACCACTTCGGCGGCGACCAATTTGCGGTTACGAACTTCGATTTCAAAGGTTTCATCCAGCGTTTTATTGGTGGTATCAAGCTTGAAATCGACTTGCTTGCGCTCGCCGACCACATCAAAGGAATTACCCAGTTTGATGCGCAATGTTTCATTGCGTGGGGTGTGGGCAATCACATCTTCGCCGATAAACTCCAGCGAGCCATCGACCGAGGCTTGATTGACGCGGACGCGCCCTGCCGGCAATGGCATGCCCATGCGGTTTTCGGTCTTATTGCTAAACTCCAGAAAGGCGCCGACCTGCCCTTTATTGGTCGCGCCGAGATTCTGATCGAAATTTGGCTCGCCGCCCCACATCGGGTAAGCAAAGGGACTGGCAGTAAATACCAACTGCTTTTTGCAGCCTACGCCAATCGACGCTGGAAAAAGTTCAACCTGTTTGGTCGAGTTATCCGGCAAATCGCTGCGTCGGCCCAATGTGTACAAATGGTATTCGAACAACTGCGATTCCTGAAAACCGTCCGATTCGGCCGGCGCGGCCATCGACATGACCTCCATGCGTTTGAAAGTCGGCGCCGGTGCCGCTGGCGCGCGGTTGACTTGCCCAGCCACTAGTTTGAGTTTGGCCTGTGGGAAGCTTCCGCCGGATTGATTGACGATGGTGACCCACGCGGCCAAGTCCATCGAGCAGCCGGTCGCCGATTCATTGAGGATGACGTTGTAATCGGCCCACCAGGTCATGCCTTGGGTTTGGTAGGCGACTTGCGCGTCGTGATTGCCGCCGCGCGCGCTGTCGGTCAACCACACTAAAGTTGGGCGCGTGATCAAGCCGCCAGGCAAGGATGGAAAGCGCACGTTGTCGTAGCGCAGCATCGAACTGACTTCGCCGGAATCCAGTTGTAGCAACAAAGCGCCCTGGGTGCCCAACAAAATACCCTCAACGCGTTGAATTTGCTCACCATCAGCACGTTCAACACTGATGCGCTGGCCGATGTATCGATCCATCAGCTTTTCCGAACTGACCAAATCGAACTGGAAGTTCTGTTCGAGTACGCGAGTACCTTCTGGATCAGTGATCGATGCAAAACTTACCGTGGTGGGATCGATCAGCTTCGCGACGTCGGTAAAGCGCACTTCTCCGCGACCTTTGGGTACCGCCATCTGACGTTGGTCGCGCACCAGCGCATAACCGGGCAGGCCGCTGGCGCCGTAATTGGACAGCGCGCCAACGTTGATTTGGCCGGGCTGCGCGGAACTGTAAATGGTCAGCGCGTAATCGGCATCAGCGGCGATGCTAGCGGCGGGCAAGGTCATGGCGAGGGCTGCGCTAAGGCTGAAGGGTCTGAACATAGTGGAAATCCTTATGTTTGCAACGCTGTGGACATTGACAAAACGGCGGCGAACGGCCAGTGGGCTTAAGGATACTTAACCCACCTGCGGGTTAACTGTTGTCTGCCACCACATCATTGGAGCGCTGCCTGCGACCCTTCCACAATTTATGCCAGTCTTTGAACACGTCAGTATGCGCTTGCCAAACTGTGGTGGTGGTAACGCCGTCGCTCAAGCCCACCGGCGGGTACTCGGCCTTCTGCGGGCGATGGTAACTACGGAAAATCACATCCCAAATCGGAAAAAAGGCCGAAAAGTTGCGATTAAAATGTTCAGGCAGTGCTGAATGATGAATGCGATGGAACTGCGGGCCGGCGAAGTAGGGCGTGAGTCGGCCCAAGCTCAGACGCATATTCAAGTGGGTGAAAACCGCCCAGACTAACGCCGCATCCCAAACCAGCACCGTGTAAGCGCCATCGATATTGAATAATCCCATCGGGATAAAGATAAACGGTATGCGGTAAACGTTTTCCATCCAATGATGGCGGAAGCTCGTCGTTGCGTTCATGTGGACTTCGGTGTGGTGCATCTTATGATGCGCCCAAAACCATGCCCAAGTGTGTTGGCAGCGATGAAAAATATAGTAGAAAAAATCGTGGACGATTAACAGTAAAAAGAACTGTCCAACGCCACCCAAAATCGTATCTGGGAACTTCATGGAAAATAGCGGGCCATTTAACGCGGCGATACCCTGCGGCACCCAATGCCCAACTATCAGCATGACTAAATTGGTCATCACAACGAAATGGATAATCCAAATCAGATTAAAAGAAATCGCCGATTTGGGCTGCGACTTTTCTGCGCGACGCACATATTCAACCGCCAATCCGGCCAAACACAAGGCGATGATCTTTGGCGCACCGGTTAATAGGCCTTGGAGAAATTCGATCATCTATTTAACCTCAATGAGCAAGGGTATTGGTGCCGTACAGCGTGGGTTGCAGGGACTGAGCGGCGTGCAACGGTGAACAATTTGCCGCGCAATGCTTGCCGCAGCAGGCTTGGTCGCGACGCCAAGTCGCCCACAGAGCCAGCTGCAATTGTAGCCGCAAGAGTGTAGACCTCATATGCTTCAATTCGGTTCCCGAGCGGTCAATGTGAGCCACGTCAAAAAGCGTAGGTCCGAAAATGGCGAGCCAGCGCTGTGATCGATCGTCAAGATGGGCTCTTCTGATGCGTTTGGCGCCCCAAACATGAAGCTCGATCCAGCCAGCGCCTACCAAGCTTTGCTCAGTCGTGACCACCGTTTTGATGGGCGATTCTTCGTTGGAGTCAAAACCACCGGGATTTACTGCCGTCCGATTTGTCGGGTGCGCGCGCCGAAGGCCAGCTCTTGCACCTTCCATGACAGCGCCGCGGCGGCCGAGGCGGCCGGTTTTCGTCCGTGTTTGCGCTGCCGACCCGAACTGGCGCCCGGCGTCTCTTTGGTCGATAGCTCGGATGCTTTGGCTTGCGCGGCGGCACGCATGTTGGATGCTGGCGCCGGTCAGCAAGGTTTGGCGCAGCTCGCGGTGCGCACCGGCGTGGGTGAGCGGCATTTGCGGCGTGTATTTCAAGCGCATTTTGGCGTATCGCTGATTGCCTATGCACAAACCCAGCGCTTGTTAGTGGCGAAGCGCCTGTTGACCGAAACCGATTTGGGCGTCGCAGAAATTGCGTTGATGGCCGGTTTTGGTAGTTTGCGGCGGTTTAACCTAGAATCCTCAGTTGGACGGGGTAGAGTGTGCGGTTATGGGTGTGCAGGCATAAGCGCAATGAGACGGAATGGTTGTTCCATTCCAACGAGTTGCAACGCAGCCATGCGCAGCCAGAACCGTGCAATCTGCCCCGTAGCGTACTCACCCAATGGGTGAAGGCTATCAGCTGCGAAATCCTTATCGAAATCAGAAAGCTGCAAGCGAGAATGAGCGGTCAACTGAGGTTTCTAGGTTTAATGTGCTGATTCGCACGCGCTATCACCTAACGCCCAGTGATATGCGCAAAAAGCGTGCTTCTCGTGCTCATTCGGAGGCGCTGGTGTTAAGTTTGGATTATCGACCACCGTTAAACTGGGTGGCGCTTTTGGATTTTTTTACTGCCCGTGCGGTCCCGCAAGTCGAACACGTGGAGGCGGGCGTCTATCGACGTTGCGTGCGCAGTTGGGTCAATCCGGCGCAGGGCGGATGGATCGAAGTTTGTCACGATGCGGCCCGTGCGCGCTTGCAGCTCAGGGTGTCGGATGGTTTGCGCGCCGACCTTGTGCCGTTGATTGCGGCGGTGCGTCGGCAATTTGATCTGGATTGTGATCCAACAAGAATTAGCGAGGCGTTGGGTAGTCTGGCGCAGGCGCATCCCGGTCTGCGCCTGCCGGGCGCCATCGATAGCTTTGAACAAGCGGTTCGAGCGATTCTTGGGCAGCAGGTGAGCGTCGCCGCGGCGACGACGTTGGCGGGGCGCATCGCGCTGCGTCACGGCACGCCGATTGTCACTGTGTATCCGGCGCTGAGCCGATTGTTTCCCAGCGCCGAGACGGTAGCTGCTTTGCCGGAGAATGAACTCAGTGAGCTGGGCATTCTAGCCACCCGTGCGCGCAGCATTTTGGCCTTAGCGCGTGCAGTTGCCGGACAGCATTTGCGCTTGGATTGCGAAGCGCCGCTCGAACGGACTTTAGCCAGCTTGCGCGAATTACCTGGGATTGGCGAATGGACCGCGCAGTATATTGCGATGCGCTGTTTGTCTTGGCCAGATGCGTTCCCGCATACCGACTTAATCATTCGCCGCGCATTCCCTGGCTTGAAACCGCAAGCGGTATTGGACGCGGCGGAGATTTGGCGACCGTGGCGAGCTTATGCCACTTTGCATCTATGGAAACAAGCATGACTACGATTATCGAATGTTTTACTCAGACGCCGCTCGGACCGCTGCGCTTGGTCGCGCAGAATGAACAGCTAATCGGTTTGTGGTTTAGCGGTCAAAAGTACGAACCGCCTAAACAAACTGATGGCACCAGTCTGGATAGCCCGCTATTGCAATCGGTTGTGCACTGGCTAAACGATTATTTCGCCGGGCGTGCTAATCGAGTGGATATTTCATTGAATCCGCGCGGCAGCGATTTTCAACGGCTAGTGTGGCAGCAATTGCGTGGTATTTCGCCAAGTGAAATGTGCAGTTACGGCGCGCTGGCGAATGCCATTGGCAGACCGGATGCCGCGCGCGCCAGTGCCGCGGCGGTCGGGCGAAATCCAATTTCAATTTTAATTCCCTGCCATCGGGTGTTGGGCGCCAACGGTGCGCTAACCGGTTATGCCGGCGGCTTAGGCCGTAAACGCGCCCTGCTAGCGCTTGAAGCCGGACAGGGCCTGCCATGGCAGGCAGTTCGGCACGACTATTGCACGCAGTACGGTGATCCGATTAGCGTCACTCCCGGTCAGCGCGTGCGTTTTTTGGACCGCTCCGACGATGGTGAATTTGCTGGTTGGAAATGGGCGCAAGCAGACGACCGCGGCGGCTGGGTGCCGCGTTTGTATTTCGGCCCGAATGATGCGAGCGGTTATGCCCACGCTTTACGCAACTACAGCGCGCGCGAATTGGCCGTCAGCGCCGGTGACGAGATTCTCGAACTCGATCAATTCAGCGGCTGGCTGTGGGTAATCGACCGCAACGGGCGTTGCGGTTGGATACCAGAAACTGCACTCAGTGCCCAGCGCCGATTATTGCATCCGGTTTGACTGCCAAAATCGCCGCCATGAATTGATTTTGAATGCGTGCTAGCGCTTGCGCGGTATGGCCTTCAAAGCGCAGCACTAATACCGGCGTGGTATTGGATGCACGCACCAGACCAAAACCGTCGGCGTATTCGGCGCGCAGTCCATCGAGAGTGATGACCTCCAACGCTCCCTCGAAATGCGCGCTGTGACGTAATTTCTCGATCAATTGATGATTTTCCCCTTCAGCGCAGCTGATATTTAATTCCGGCGTGCTGAAACTGCTGGGCAGCGCGTCCAATATTGCGCTGGGATCAGCATATCTGCTTAAGATTTCCAATAATCGACCGGCGGTATAGGTGGCATCGTCAAATCCATACCAGCGTTCGGCAAAAAAGATATGGCCGCTCATTTCCCCGGCTAATGGAGCGCCGCTTTCTTTGAGCTTGGCTTTGATTAACGAGTGACCGGTTTTATACATCGTTGCTATACCACCCGCATCGCGAATGTCCATCGCCAAGCGTTGGCTGCATTTGACGTCGAAGATAATCTCACCGCCGGGCACGCGCAATAACACGTCGCGCGCAAACAGCATGATCTGGCGATCTGGGTAAATAGTATGGCCGTCGCGTGTCACTAGACCCAGCCGGTCGCCATCACCATCAAAAGCCAAACCCAAATCGGCACCTTGCTTTTTTACTTCAGCAATCAGATCGACCAGATTTTCTGGTTTAGACGGATCTGGATGGTGATTGGGAAAATCGCCATCCACCTCCGAATACAACTCGGTGACCTGACAGCCCAGCGCGCGCAGAATGCCCGGCGCCGACGCGCCGGGAATACCATTGCCAGAATCGACCACGATGTTGAGTGGGCGCGCTAACTTGCAATCGCTCACAATTCGCTGCGTGTATTCGGCCAGCACGTCCAGTGTGCTTAAAACCCCGGCGCCCTCGCTATAGTTTTCCGTTTCGATGCGCTGACGCAGCGCTTGAATATCGTCGCCATAAATCGCGCGGCCGGCGAGCACCATTTTGAAGCCGTTGTAATCTTTCGGGTTGTGACTGCCAGTCACTTGAATACCGCTGCTGCAACCGTGTTCTGAGCGGGTGGCCGCCACGTAATAAAGCATTGGTGTGGTGACCGCGCCTAGATCAATGACATTGAGGCCACTGGCGCGCAAACCGCTGATTAGCGCCGCGCTCAGCGCCGGCCCGGACAGCCGACCATCGCGACCCACCGCAACCGCGACCTCGCCCAGTTGGCGTGCTTGCGAGCCAAACGCGCGCCCTAAGTGTTCGGCGAAATCCTCGTTCAAGGTCTGGCCGACCACGCCACGAATGTCATAGGCCTTAAAGATGGAAGCTGCGACTTGCATTGGGGGATCCTTGGGTGGAGTTATCGCGCGATTCTAACGGCAAGATCGCAGACGCTTGCGCGCTCCAGCGGCCAAAAGCGTTCGACCGATGAAGCGCAGGTCGAACCCACCGCGGCTTGATCAGCCAGAACCGTGCAATCTGCCCCCCGTAGCGCATTCACCCAACTGGTGCACGAGTCAATCTGCTGAAATATCGAAAGAATCATCGAGCAACGCCACTCGAAAGCGGTCAACAGAGGTTTCTAGCAGCCTGTCGGACTTCCGGCGCACACGCGAGGAAAGTCCGACAGACTGCTCGGATCAACAAGGCAAGCAAACGATCTTGGTCCCAGCCGCCGCACATTAGTTTGCAACACCCGGGGTTTCCAACACGGCGCAATATGCGCAGACTGCGCCCGTCAATGGGATGGTGATCACATGCGCGCAACGTTTTTTGGCCCACACATTCTTCGTCTTGGGTACTTGCGCGCTTTGGCTGTTGTGCTGCTGCTCTGCAGTGCAGCGCTGCCGGCGGCCGAAGTTCGTTTGGCGCCGCCGCAGGCCATGTTCAAGGAAAGCATTACGCTGAAGCAGTTTGTGCGCGGCACTTTGCGTTTCGTGTTGTTACATGAATTGGGGCACGGTTTTGTCGATTTGTATCAAATTCCGGTGCTGGGTCGCGAGGAGGACGCTGCCGACCGGTTTGCGACTTGGTGGTTGTCACCCGATGGCAACGAGGACGGCACCGATGCGATCGCTGCCATTGAATGGTGGATGGCATCCGGCAAGTTCAGTGGTGCAACACGCGAAGAGCTAGCTTGGTGGGGTGAGCACAGCATTGACGAGCAGCGCGGTTACCAAATCGCCTGCTTACTGTATGGCAGTGATCCAGAAACCATGGGGCCACTAGCGGGTCGATTGGGTGTGCCACAGGAGCGGCGCGAGACCTGTATCCCGGAAGCGCAGCAAAATGCGGCCTCATGGTCGGCGTATTTGAGTGGCCAAGCCACCCAGTTAATTCACCAGTTGGATGGATTTCTGGTGCCGATTAAATATGAGGAACCAGGCAGCGCTGACAATAAAGCGGCCGCACAATTGATTCACGAAATGAAGTTATTGGATGAGCTGCAAGCGCTGTTGGGGCAATTCAAGTTTCCCGAAGGTGCGGTGATGGTGCGCCTGATTGCACAAGATTGTGGTGTGCCAAACGCTTATTGGAACGGCGCTGAGCGTTCGATCATTCTTTGCCACGAACTGGTTAATCACGTGGCCAATCTCGGTTACGCGGCGGGCTTTCGCTGACGCGTTTATCTCAGTGCTCGAGAGGAAATAACTCGGACTTTTGGCCGTCGGATTGGGATGCGATGCGAGGCGCGATGAGTGCGGTGTGGCGCGCCACATAAGCGAGTCGCAACGACGCAGCGCGCCCAAGCCGGCGAGCAAAAAGTCCAAGTTTTTGACGAACGAGCCCTCAGTGCTCGAGAGGAAATAACTTGGACTTTTGGCCGTCGGATTGGGATGCGATGCGAGGCGCGAT
>CAZLSB010000127.1:0-11660 GCA_964561825.1 uncultured Xanthomonas sp. | reverse complement strand
AGAACGCGCTCGTCTTGCACCGAATTGGCAGACAAAGTGATGAGCAGCAACGCCGTTTGCGTCGCCCGCGGCGCGCTCGACGAGGCGCTGCCCCACTACCGGCGCGCGCTGGCGCTCAAAGAGCAGCTACTCGGACCAGAACACCCAGACGTCGCCCTGACCTTGAATAATCTAGCGCTGCTGCGCAAGCAGCAAGGCGAATTCGCCGAGGCGGCGCAGTTGTACAGCCGCGCGCTCGGCATCTTCGAGCAGACACTACCCGCCGAGCATCCGCGCCGGACCACCTGCCGCGCCAATTTTGCCAAGCTTGAACGCGTGCGGGGCAAACGGGTGTCGTGATTGCGGGCCCAGAGCAACGCTTTGAGCAAGCAAGAGATCCACGTTGCCGGAAACGCGTCAGCGCACAGGGCCGGCCCATCAAGGACCACCAAATCACTTTGACCCTTCCCCCAATGATCTCTGCCGACACCTGCGCGCGTACTCTGTGCATTATGGAAAGCCCCTCGCCACGCAGCCCGCCTGAGTGAACCCACGATTCGAAGACACCCTGCGCGGCGGCGCAATGATGAAGTTCGTGCCCGAGGCGCATTACGCGCGTTTGCGCGACAGCTTCACCGTGGAGCGCTATGAATTCGGCGAGGTCATTGTCCGCCAAGGTGATTCTGCCGACGCGTTTTTCATGCTGGTCAGCGGCCGCGCGCGGGTGCTCAAGACCAGCGCCGAAGGCGCGGAGCTGGCGCTCAATCGGTTGGCGCCGGGCGACGAGTTTGGTGAGGGCGCGTTGCTCGAAGGCGGCGTGCGCGCGGCGAGCGTGCGCGCCAGCACGACGGTCGAGGCGCTGCGCCTGGACCGCGCGCGCTTTCTTGATCTTGCCAACGAGTTTCCGGCGCTGCGCGAGGCGATAGAACTGCTTGCCCGCTGGCGCAGCCTGCACTCTTTTCTATATGAATTCAGCAACTTCGGCCGACTGCCCGCGCCCGCGCTGCGCGCGCTGATGGCTGAACTGGTGCCCCTGCAGGTGCGCAAGGGCGAACTCATCCTGCGCGAAGGCGACGGCGCCGGACCGATGTATCTGCTGCGCGCCGGACGCGTGTGGATCTACAGCGGCGCGCGCGAGAATCCGGTCCACCTCGCGTTCTACCGGGAGGGCGAGTATTTCGGCGAGCTCGCCATGCTCAACAACGCGCCGCGCGCCGCCAGCGCGCAAGCGGTCAGCGACTGCGAGCTGTTGTTGCTCAAGCCAGATTCGGTGAGCGCTCTGCGCGCACGCTTTGCCGAGTTTGACCGGCTGCTCACGGAGCGCATCGCGCAGTACCAGGGTGCGGGCGAAGCGCGTATTCCCCTCGATTTTGCCGAGGAGTTGCTGCCCGCAGACGCGCGCGTCAGCGACAAAACCGCCGACGCCGTCGACAGCGCTGATACCAGCGAATCCGGGCCGCGCGCGCGCATCCGGCGTTTTAAGCACATTGCGCAGATCGACGAAATGGATTGCGGCGCCGCTTGTTTTGCGATGGTCTGCCGGCATTTTGGGCGCGCGGTCAGCCTCTCGCGCATTCGTGAACTGTGCGACACCGCGAGCGACGGCACCAGCCTGAAAGCCCTGTGCGCGGCCGGCAATGAGCTAGGACTGGCGGCGCGCGCGCTGAAAATCTCGCCGCAGCATCTGGATCAGATGCCGCTGCCGGCGATCTGCCACTGGGAAGGCAATCATTGGGTCGTGGTGTATCGCGTCGACGCGACGCGCGTGCACATCGCCGATCCCGCGCGCAGCTGCCTGACGCTGCCGCGCGCCGAATTCCTGAAGAAATGGAGCGGCTACGCGGCGCTGTTCGACTACACCCAGACCTTCGCCAACGCCCCTGAAAGTGCGCCGAGTCTGGCCTGGCTGTGGCCTTTTCTGCGCGAACATGCCGCGGCGCTGCGCTTGGCGACCGGCCTTGCGGCCCTGGTGAGTTTCCTCGGCTTGCTGTTTCCGGTGTTCACGCAATTCGTGGTCGACAAGGTCATCGTCGACGCCGATCTTGATCTGCTCGCCGTGATGTTGCCGGCGATGGTCGCGGTGCTGGTGTTCCTGCTGCTCGCCAGCTTGATCCAGCAATATCTGCTGAGTTTCGTCGCGGTGCGTATCGACAGCGCCGTGCTGGACTTTCTGACGCGACGGCTGCTGGCCCTGCCGATGAGCTATTTCAAATCGCGCCGCACCGGTGATATCCAGCGGCGCCTCGACGGCGCGCGCCAAGTACGTCAGTTCCTCGTCGACAGCGGTGTCGACGGGTTGCTGGCCAGCGTGCAACTGCTCGGCTGCCTGGGCTTGATGGCGATCTATTCGCTGCAGCTGACCTTTCTGTTTTTGCTGGTCGCGCCGCTCTACGCAGGCTTGATGCTGTTCTCGCGCAAGGTCTTGCGGCCGCTTTATACGGCGCTAGAAAGTGCTCACGGCCGCTACGCCTCGCACCAGATTGACGCGATCAAGGGCATTGAGGCGGTCAAGGCCGCCGGTGCTGAATCTAGCTTTCGCGACGACATGCTGGCGCAATTCCTCAAGGTCAGCCAGCAACAGTTCCGCGGCAATTTCACCGTCATGAGCTATCAGAGCGCACTGCAGGCGGTTGGCTTCATGTCTACCGTGCTGTTCCTGTGGGCAGGCGCGCATCGCGTGGTCGAAGGTGAGATGACCGTCGGCGCCTTTGTTGCCTTCAGCAGCATCATGGCGATGGCCTCCAGCGCGATCCTGCGTGCGCTCGGCGTCTGGGACGGCCTGCAGTTCATGAGCGTACTGCTGAATCGATTGAACGACGTCATCGAGCCCGAGCCCGAACAGGGCTTTGATCGCTCCCGATTAGCGCCAGTGCGTTCACTCGAAGGCCATATTCGTTTGCATAACGTCGGGCTGCGTTTTGGCGGCCCGCAATCACCGGAAATCCTGTCGTCGATCTCGCTAGAGATTCCACCCGGAAAAACTTACGCGCTGGTCGGGCGCAGCGGCTGCGGCAAGACCAGTCTGGTCAAGCTTATTTGTGGCCTGCTCGACCCGACGGCGGGTGAAATTTACTTTGATCGCATCGACAGCCGCACCCTCAATCATCGCGATTTGCGGCGCCAGATTGGCTTTGTGCTGCAGGAAAACCACCTATTCGACAACACCATCCTCAACAACATCGCCTTCGGCGACCCGCAGCCCGATATGAAGCGCGTGTTGTGGGCCGCGCAAATGGCCAATGCGCACGACTTCATTCAGCGCCTGCCGCTCGGTTATGAATCGCGCGTCGGGGAAACCGGCTTGGCGATTTCCGGCGGCCAGCGCCAGCGCATCGCCATCGCTCGCGCGATCTACCATGACCCGCCGGTGCTGATCTTCGACGAGGCCACCAGCGCACTCGACACCGAGAGCGAGCGCGCCATCCAGAAGAACTTCGCGCAGCTCACCCGCGGCCGGACCTGCTTGGTCATCGCGCACCGCTTAAGCACCATCCGCGACGCCGATCGCATCGTAGTGATGGACGCCGGCCGCATCGCTGAGGTCGGCACGCACGACGAGCTGATGGAAAAACGCGGATTGTATTTTTACCTGTCCAGTCAGCAGATCGGGCCCGCACAATGACGACTTTGCGTCCAATCGATCAGCCGTCCTTCGATCAGCCTTCGGGCCTGTTGCCGACCGAAGCGCCAGGGCGCGCGGTGCGCTGGACCGGCTGGCTGATGCTGGCGCTGGCGCTCGCCACTATGATCTTTGCGGTGAGCTTTCAGCTACCGAACGTGGTGGTCGCGCCTTTCGTGATCGTGCCTATCGAAGGCAGCGCGCCTATCCAGGCGCCGGTCGCCGGCCAACTCGCCGCCGTACGTGTGCAAGCGGGACAGCAGGTCAAAGCCGGCGACGAACTCTTCGTGCTGCGCAGCGATGCCCTGCGCGACGCCGACGCTCGGCTGCGCCTATTGCTGGAGGACCAGCGCGCGCTGGCCGAACAGGTGGCCAAGCGCGAGCGCGCGCTGCAGTTTGAACTTTCCGCCAACGACGCGCAGATCGCGCTTGGCGAACGGGAGCTCGGCTTTCGCCAGCAGCACCATCAGGCCACGCTCAGCATTCTCGAACGCAAGGAAAAAGCCGTCAAAGAAGGCTTGCTGCCGCAACTCACCGTGCTCTCCGACCGTTTGATTCTTGCCGAATCTGAAACTGCGCGCGTATTGGCTGAGCAGCAGCTGCAGCAGGTGAAACTGCGCCGCCAGCAGCAGATTGAGCAGCGCTCAGGCGAACAGACCGAAGAAGTCGCCGGCGCCGAAAAGCTGCGCCTGCAGATTGCCGCGCTGACCACGCAACTGAAAACTAGCGACGGCGATTTGCAGTCGATCCGGGCACCTTATGACGCCGTCGTCCTCAGTGTCGCTACACAAACCATCGGCAGTGTCATCGCGCTCGGCGCGGAACTCTGCCAACTGGCGCGTCAGGATGCCGCCGGCCAAGCGCGCTTGGTGTTGCCGGAGGCGCAGATGCAACGCCTGCAAATCGGCCAGCACGCGCGCCTGTTCCTGACCGCCTATCCCTATCAGCGCTACGGCTCGGTGCAAGTAGAAATTGCCTGGATCAGCCCGGCACCGGTCAGCAACGCCAGCACGCCCGGCTTCGTCGCCCTCGCCTCGCTACAATCCAATCCTGGCAAGCTGCCGATACGCATCGGCATGACCGGCGAAGCCCGCATCCTGGTTGGCCGCCGAACCCTGCTCGAACTGGCGCTCGAACCGATTCGCGGGCTGAAGGAACGCCTGTAGAAATTTGGGTGAAAGCATGCCGAGTACAACTCGGCGCTCCAGAGGGCTATTCGCAGCGCCGACTCAAATCGACCTTGTCGTTCGCGCAGTCCCGTGTCCCGTGCCTACACTGCTAGCATCTCGCACCCCTGAAGCGGATTTCCATCATGCAGAGCCCGGTGATCGCGCCATCGATCTTGTCCGCTGATTTCGCGCGCTTGGGTGAAGACACTGCGAAGGTGTTAGCGGCGGGCGCAGATTGGCTGCATTTTGACGTAATGGACAATCACTACGTGCCAAATTTGACCATTGGCCCGTTGGTTTGTGATGCCTTGCGCAGTTACGGCATTACGGTGCCAATTGATGTGCATTTGATGGTCAAGCCGGTCGATCGTATCGTGCCGGATTTTGCTAAAGCGGGCGCCAGTTCGATTAGTTTTCACCCCGAAGCCAGCGAACATGTCGATCGCACCATCGGCTTGATTCGCGAACAGGGTCTGCAAGTGGGATTGGTTTTTAACCCGGCTACGCCGCTGGTTTGGTTAGATCATGTCATCGACAAACTGGATTTGATTTTGCTGATGTCGGTGAATCCAGGCTTTGGCGGGCAATCGTTCATTCCTGGCGCCTTGCCCAAACTGCGCGAAGCGCGCCGCCGTATCGATGCCAGTGGCCGGGCAATCCGCCTGGAGATCGATGGTGGCGTCAAAGTCGACAATATTGGCGCAATCGCCGCCGCGGGGGCGGATACCTTCGTCGCCGGCTCAGCGATATTCAATGCTGGCGACTACGCACAGACGATCGCCCGCATGCGCGCCGAAATTGCCGCTGTTCGCACGGGTTAGGCAAAGGCCCGCTCTGGTGGGTCGGCGCTGTGCGCTGACGCTTTTCCTGCATTGTGAGTTTCTTGCTGGCTCCGAGCCTTGCTCTCGACCTAAATTAAGGGTGACCACATTAGTTTGACTCGCACACGCCGCAAAGTGGGAAGCCACGCTAGCCAGTGCTAACCTGCATGCCCCGTTTTTTGTGTCCAACCCATGACCCTCGTTCGCACTCGTTTCGCCCCCAGCCCGACCGGTTTTTTGCATGTAGGCGGTGCCCGTACCGCGCTGTTTAGCTATTTGGAAGCGCGTCGTAACGGCGGTCAGTTTATTTTGCGGGTCGAAGACACCGATCGTGAGCGCTCCACCGATGCCGCGGTGCAGGCGATTATCGATGGCATGCAATGGTTGGGCTTGGATCACGATGAGGGTCCGTTTTACCAAACGCAGCGTTTTGAGCGTTATCGCCAAGTGGCCCAGGAATTGCTCGCCGCCGGTAAGGCCTATCACTGCTGGTGCAGCAAAGAAGATTTGGAGGCGATGCGCGCCGATCAGGAAGCGCGTGGCCTGAAACCGCGCTACAACGGCCTTTGGCGCGAGAGCACGGCGACGCCGCCGGCAGGCGTCACGCCGGTGATTCGCTTCAAAAATCCCTTGCACGGCGACGTGGTGGTGGACGATCGGGTGCGCGGCCGGGTGGTGTTTGATAACGCCGAACTAGACGATTTGATCATCTGGCGTTCTGACGACTCGCCGACTTACAACTTTGGCGTGGTGGTCGATGACGCCGATATGCGCATCACCGATGTCATTCGTGGTGACGATCATCTAAACAACACGCCGCGCCAAATGAACATTTATGCAGCGCTAGGTCACCAAGCGCCACGTTTTGCCCATCTGCCGATGATTTTGGGGCCAGACGGCGCCAAACTCAGCAAACGCCACGGCGCGGTCAATGTGCTTGGTTATCGCGAAGATGGCTTTTTGCCGGCTGCGTTATTGAACTATCTGGTGCGTTTGGGCTGGTCGTATGGCGATCAGGAAATCTTCTCGATGGCACAGATGATCGAGTTATTCTCAGCCGACGATGTTAATCATTCGGCATCCCGCTTTGATGTCGAAAAGCTGCGTTGGCTCAACCAGCATTATCTGAAAACGCTGGATCCGGCCCTGATCGCGCCCGAGTTACGCTGGCATTTGAGTCGACTAGGCCTGGATGCAAACCGTGGGCCACGGGCCGAGGACCTCATCGTCGCGCTGCGTGAACGCGTGCATACGCTGCAGGAGATGGCGCAGCGCGCGCGGCTGTGGTTCGATCCGCTGGAAGTGTACGATGACGCTGCAGTAGCCAAGCACCTCACCGCAGCGGCTCGCGCGCCCTTGCAAGCCGCCCATGCGGCCCTCAGTGCGGTCAGCGATTGGAGCGTCACCGGCGTGCACGACGCCCTCAATGCGGCGGCGCAAAGTGTGGGATTGGGCTTGGGCAAAGTCGCGCAGCCGCTGCGCGTGGCGATCACCGGCACGCAGGTCAGTCCGTCCATTGACCATACCGTGTACTTGGCCGGCCAAGCAGAGGCGCTCAAGCGGATGGATGCGGCGCTGGCGAAGTTACCGGCGTGAGCGCTCTCATATGAGCACGCGCAAAGGCACCGCGATTGACGCGGCATTCGAAAGCACCGCGGAGCACGGTAGCCCGCGGGCCTTTGGCTATTTGATCGGCGTCGTACTGTTCGTGCTGGCCGCCTTTGCCTACGCCCACCACAGTCGATGGACGTTCGCATTCGTGATCGCCGGCTGTAGCTTGGCGCTGATCGGCCGCTTTTTCCCGCGGCTATTGGCGCCGTTCAATCGGCTGTGGATGGGATTGGGTCATGTGCTTGGCCGCATCGTTAGCCCGATTGTCATGGGTCTGATTTACTTTGGCGTGGTCACGCCGATTGCGCTGCTCGCGCGTTGGCGCGGTGCAGACCCGATGCGCCGGCATTTCGATCCACAGGCAAGCACTTATTGGATCGAACGCGAACCGCCCGGACCCGATCCAAGCACGATGGAACGGCAGTTTTAAGCAAATCGAGCGAGTACCTGCGCGCGCGTGGGCATCGCGCAGGCTGCGCCTACCTGCTCGGTGCTGATCGCCGCAACGCGATTGGCATGCATGACCGCTGCGCTAAATGGCCTGCCCGAATCGGCGAACGCCAACGCGGCAGCCAAGGCGCCGGAAAACGCATCGCCCGCGCCAGTGGTATCCACGGCCCGCACGGACTCACGCTTAACGCGGTAATAGGCTGCCGCGTCGCCGCGCCGATCGCGGCCATGCGATACAAAACAACCGTGTTCACCCAAAGTGATCACCACGCTTGGCACACCCGTGGTGCGGCACAACGCATGCAAGTCCAGATCGTCGATCTGCCAGAGCTCGGACACATCGTCTGGCACACCCAACATCGCTAGCAGCAGCGCAAATTCCGTCTCGTTCGGGGTGATCAAATCGGCTAGTGCGAGCACTTCGGGCGTCAAATCGGGCTGCAATGGCGCCGGATTCAACATCGCCAGCGCGCCGACCGATCGCGCGGCGCGCAGCGCTGCAGTGACTAACGCAATGCTGGTCTCCAACTGCGCCAGCACCACGCGCGTGCCAGCGACGATGTGCCCGGCTGCGTCGCTGGCACTCAAACTGCGATTGGCGGCCAGATCAACCACGATCAGATTGCGTCCGGCGTCATCGACCAAAATGCTGGCGGTCGCGGTGGGTACTTCGTTGACAACCTGCCAGACGCAGTCCAAGCCTTCGGCCAAGGCAAAACGACGCGCCGTGTCGCCGAGCGGATCAGCGCCAATGGCACCCACAAATCGCGTGGCGACACCCTGGCGATGCGCCGCCACGGCCTGATTGAAGCCCTTACCACCGGGACCGGTGGAAAACCGGCCAACGCGGGTTTCGCCGACCGCCGGAAAGCGATCGACGCTCCAACAGTGATCCTGAACGTAGCTGCCAAGGATGGTGACTAGCGGAGTGGATTCAGACATGGCTTGCCGTGACCGGTCAGCTAATTTGGGTTAACACGCCGGCTATCGTCGCGGTCATGAAGGTCGCCAGCGATCCACCCAGCACCGCGCGCATGCCAAATCGGGCGAGATCGGCGCGCCGTTCCGGGGCCAGACCACCGATGCCACCAATCTGGATGGCGATGGATGAAAAGTTGGCAAACCCACACAAGGCATAGGTGGCAATCAATTTACCCTGCTCGGTCAGCATCACACCATCGGCCCCGTTCTTGATGATGTCAGCCAATTGCATATAGGCCACAAACTCGTTAATGACAATTTTTTGGCCGATCAAACTGCCAACGATCGTCGCGTCTTGCCAGGGCACGCCGATCACCCACGCCAATGGCGCCAATAAATAGCCCAGAATCATCGCCATATCGGTCGGTTTACCGAACATTTCCTGCAAACCAGTGATTTCGCCAATCCAGGTCAGCGGCCAATTCAACAACGCAATCAGCGCAATAAAGGCCAACAACATCGCACCAATATTCAATGCCAAGCGCAAACCATCGGCAGCGCCGCCGGCCGCGGCATCAATAATATTGCTGGAGGTTTTTTCGACCTCCATTTTCACCACACCGCGGGTCAATGGCTCGCCCGTTTCCGGGATCAGAATCTTGGCAATCACCAAGGTCGCTGGCGCCGCCATAATCGATGCTGCGAGTAAATGTTTGGCGTAATACGCGCTCTGCACCGGATCGCCGCCACCGAGCATGCCGACATAAGCTGCAAGCACGCCGCCAGCGATATGCGCCATGCCGCCGATCATCATCGTCAATAATTCCGATTCGGTCATCTTCGGAATGTAAGGCCGCACTGTGAGCGGCGCTTCAGTCTGACCAATGAATACGCTGGCACAAACCGACGTGGTTTCGGCACCAGACACGCGCATCACTTTGGTGATCGCCAGCGCCATGATGCGCACCAGCCACTGCATGACGCCTAGGTGATAGAGCACACCCATGAGCGCTGCAAAGAAGATAATCGTCGGCAGCACCTGAAAAGCGAAGATAAATCCAAATTTGCTGGTGTCCATCAAACTGCCGAAAATGAACTTGGACCCTTCATTAACAAAACTCAGCACCTTAACAAAACCCTGGCCCAGCGCATCGAATACGTCTTTGCCACCGGGCACCAAGATCACCAGCGCAGCAAAAGCGATCTGCAATCCGATCCCAATGGCGACCAGTCGCCAATCAACCGCGCGTTTATTGTTCGAAAAGAGCCAAGCAATGCCCAGCAAAGTTGCCAACCCAAAAAAGCCAAACGCGATTTGACCCAACATGCTGCTCTCCCCAAAGATTGCAGCCGCACCCCATGCGGCCAGATGCGCGAGACTAGTGCGGCGTCCGGCAATTTCCTATCCCTATTTACGCGTCTTTCACGTCGTACATCTGTGAGCTGCACGTGCAAAGAAGCAAAGCGCACTGGCGAGGAAAGTCCGGCAGGCTGCTAACATCAGCAGCGTCCCGTCAAACGCATCGAGCGCCGCATGGTCGCCGAGGTTTCACCCATAGTGTCGACCCCGCCGCAGCGCAGACTGACGATCGGTCGACGGCTGTTTTACACCCATCTGCTGGTTGCCCTGCTGGTCGCCATCGGCTTGGGCTCCTATCTGCATTGGGCCGCTGAAGCCGAGCTTCGCAGCTCATTGAACGCCCGGCTCATCGACAATGCCACGCTCGCCGCCGAAGCAATCACACTGGCCAATTGGGACGCAATCCGCTCGCCCAGCGACACCCAGAGGCCTGAATATGCCGAGCTAATCAGCAAATTCAGCAGCATCGTCGCGCGCAACCGCGCTATCAACCGTTTGCTGCTGATTCGAAATGCCGACGGCCAGTTGCAGGTGATTGCCGATTCCGAAGGCGCAACCAGTGGTTATTCGCCCGGCGATAGCTTAGCTGCATCCTTGCTGCCATCCGGTGAGAAGCTGACGGCGGCACGCGCGCTTGCAGGTTTTGAAGGCTTCAATGCCCTAGCGCCTTTGCAAAGCAGCACTGTTTACCTTTTGGCCTTACGCGTGCCGGTTGAAGACATTTCGGAGAAGCTCGCCGATTTGCGCACCAAGTCGGCAGTGTCATTCGTGTTGGCGGTTGCGTTGGCGCTGGCGATGAGCATTTGGCTGGCGCAATCGGCGCGCCACGTATTGCGGCGCTTTGCGACGCGCTTTCGAGAGATCGCTGAAGGCCAACTGGGACAAAAACTGGATCTCGGTGGCAACGATGAATTCGCCGATCTGGGCGTCGCGCTGAACGAAATGTCCAGCCGCCTGGATTTGTCGCAACGCGAACGCGAAGGTGCCTTGCATGACCTGAAAGCAGCGCGTGATCGCCTGGAAAATATGGTTCGCGAACGCAGTGCCGAATTGGAACGGCTAAACGTGATGCTGCGCTCGGAGATCGAACAACGCTGTCAACTGGAAGCCGCGCTGGCGGAAGCCGCCGCCACCGACACCATGACGCGATTGCTTAATCGCCGCGGCATGCTGGAGGCACTCGAGCACACGGCTGAGCAAGCGCGTCGCCACAAGAGCTCGTTCATCATTGCCATTGCCGACATCGACCATTTCAAGCGCATCAATGATCAACACGGTCATTCCGTCGGTGATCAGGTGTTGATTGCGTTGGGGCGGCGCATCAAAAACGCTTTGCGTCACCACGACGTTGCGGGTCGTTGGGGTGGTGAAGAGTTCCTGCTGCTGTGGGTGGGTTTGACTATTACTGAAGGCGAAAGACTGGCCAACGACCTGCGCGAAACCATTGGTGGTACAAAGATGTACCCGAATGGCCCACAAATCACGATCAGCATTGGCATTGCGGAGTTCACCGGCTTGGACACCCTTGATCGCTGCATCAATCGCGCCGACAAAGCACTCTATCGAGCAAAATTAGAAGGTCGTAATCGGGTGAGTGTGGGGATGTAGGTTCGCTCTATGCCTGAACGGAGCTGATCATGACCTTGTTGTTTGCCGGCATCTTGATTTTTTTAGGCGTGCATTCGGTTGCCATCGTTGCACCCGCGTGGCGCGAGCGCATGTGTGCACGT
>CAZLSB010000126.1:0-11718 GCA_964561825.1 uncultured Xanthomonas sp. | reverse complement strand
TAGACTAGCGCGGGCGCGTGCAATTTATGAAATATGCGGGCTAAAAAACCGACCAAATGGCTGCACGACGCGCCGAACTGAAAGACCTACGTGCGGGCTAGTGTCCACTCGCGTACAGCGCAGTGTCCGCCTGCGGACAGGGTCGCTGCACTGCAGCACGACCCAGCGCGCCAAGCACCTTATGCTCCGCAGCCTATGCATGCAGTGACTGCTTGGCCGATGTCTACAACGCTCGAACGCTTGAGTGGCGCGCGCCTGAAAGGTGCGTTGATCGCTGGCGCGGGTCGCGTGCTGTCTAAACGCGACGATCTGAATCGCATCAACGTGTTTCCGGTTGCCGACGGTGACACCGGCACCAACTTGGCGTTCACGATGCTGGCGGTGCTAAAAACCGTGCGACGTATGCGCGGCGCGGATGTCGGGACGGTTCTCGGGCGGGTCGCGCACGAAGCGATAGACGGGGCGCGTGGAAACTCGGGCGCCATCCTGGCGCAGTTCTTCCAAGGCTTGGCGCAAGGTGTGGGCCGCTGCAAGGAAATTGGGGCGCGTGAGATCGCCGATGCGGCCATTGGTGCGGCGCTCGCCGCGCGCGCCTGTCTGGCCGATCCGCGCGAAGGCACCATGTTGAGTGTGATTACGGATTTCGCCAGCGAGCTGCGCGGACAAGTGGAAGCCGGCGTCGCGCAGCTCGATATCCTGTTCCGCCATGCGCTTGTGCGAGCTCGCCAATCATTGGCGAATACACCCAATCAATTGCCGGTGTTGCGCGCTGCGGGCGTTGTTGATGCGGGCGCTGCTGGTTTTGTCGACTTCCTCGAAGGCGTGCAGGATTTTATTGACCGTGGGCGTGGCGCATTGCGTTTAGCGCCGGATGCCCGTGATTCCGGCGCCTACGCACACGATGACGTGCATCTGGAGGCGGTCGAAGCAGCCAGCCTTTATCGATATTGCACGGAGTGTGTGTTGAGCGGCGCTGACCTCGACCTCAATCGGGTGCGCGGAGTGCTGGCGACCTTGCAATTGGATTCCCTCGTGGTGGCGGGCAGTAGTGATCGTGTGCGTGTGCATGCACACATCGACCGCCCCAATCAACTGTTTGAAACGCTGTCATCCATTGCCTCGGTCGCTCAGCGCAAGGCGGATGACATGCAGGCGCAGTCCAAGTTACGCGCCTCGCCATTTCAAAAAGTGCGCGTGGTGACCGATTCCGCCGGCGATCTGCCGGCATCTGAAGCGGAGCGTCTGGGCATTACGGTGGTCCCGGTCAGGGTCAATTTTGGTGCTGATGACTTTTTAGACCGGATTACCATCTCGCCACGCGAGCTCTACACGCGCCTGCGCCAAGACCCCATGCATCCGCGGACCTCGCAGCCGCCGCCGGGTGATTTCCGGCGCGCCTTTGACTTGGTGTTGGCGCACTGCGAGCAATTGGTTTCTGTGGATATATCAAGTCGATTGTCGGGGACTTTCCAGGCCGCGCAGACCGCCGCCAAAGAAAGTGGCAAATCTCGAATTCAGGTTGTCGATACGCTGCAAGCCTCGTCTGGACAAGGACTGATCACCATGGCGGCGGCCGAATGCGCACAAACCGGGGCGGATGCCGCAACGGTGATCGCGGCGGCACGCGATGCGATGACCCGCACCCGCACTTTCGCACTGATCCGTGACCTGCGTTATGGCGTGCGCGGCGGCCGCATTCCGAAAGTGGCGGAGACCATCGCGCGTTGGTTTGGGCTGACTGTGATGATCGCCAACAAACAAGGTTTGGTGCGGCCGTTTTCTGCGCTGATCGGCAAACAGCGCCTAGTCGAGCGCTACGCGGCCGTCATCGCCAGACGCATACCCGAACATCAGCGTTGTCGCGCGATTGTTGGTCATTGTGACGCCAGTGATGACGCCGCCGCCTTAGCCGCCACGCTGCGGCTGGTGCTACCGAAACTCGGCAAGATTTGGGTGGTAGAAACCGGCCCAGGCATTGGTTGCCACGCGGGTCCGGGTTCATTGGTGGTTGGTTTGCAGTGGGATCAAACGTGATTTTCCTAATTGTAAAACTGGTTTGCAGTTACTTGCTCGGCAGCATTATTGGAAGTTTGATCCTCGGTCGCTTGCGTGGCGTCGATATTCGCCAGCAAGGCAGTGGCAATGCAGGTGCGACTAATGCGCTACGCACGCAAGGTAAATGGTTTGCGCTGGGTACTGCGTTGATTGACTTCGGCAAAGGCGTGGTCGCGGCAGCGCTGATCGCACCGCTCGATTACGGCAGCCCGACTTCACCGCTGAGCTTGCTTGAAACGCAAATGGCCTGTGGATTTGCAGCGGCAATTGGGCATTGTTACCCTTGGTTTTACCGCTTTCGGGGCGGCAAAGGCGCTGGCACGCTGTTCGGCGTAGTGCTTTGGCTATTTCCGTGGTCCGCGTTACTCATGCTGCTGGCCTGGCTATTGGTGCTCACCAGCACCGGCGTCGTGGGCCTGAGCACGGTGGTCGCGGGCCTGGTCTTCCCGTTGGCGCTTTTGCTGTTCTATGCGCCGCTGAGCGCCAATCTAGCCGCGTTGGCGCTCGGGGCAGCGATGTTCCTGACCTTTACGCATCGCAGCAATCTGCTGCGCTGGCAAAAGGGGCGCGAACACCGCTTTGAGCGCGTGCGCATCCTGTCCCGCTGGTTCGCCAGAACCAAGACCCGCGCAAAGCGTCGTTAGATCATTGCGCGACTGGGCGCGCAATGGCAACGACCCTGGGTATCACATCAATTTGACTCGTGCCCTGCGGAAGGGCCGATGACCACTTCGACCCGAAAGACATCGCCTTCGCTGAGGATCTGCAAGCGCCAGCCGAGTTGCGCGCAGATCCGCCCGATGAGGTCTAGACCAAGGCCAATGTTGCCGCGCCACGCGAGGTCTTCGGGTTCGGCTGCGCTGTCGATGCGGTTAGAGATCGTCAGGCTATGCGCGGATAGGCTGATCTCGACCGCACCGCTGCCGTGATCGCAACAGTTGCGAATCAGATTGTTGATCACGGTAGCGCACAATGAAGGTTCCGCATCGACCACAACGGATTCTTGCGTGGCGAGTTCAACGTGCATTCCTTTGGCGGCGAACTCCTGTTCGAAGAGTTCCAGGCTGCGCTTCAGCACCTCGTTCAGTGCGACTGGCGTTTGGGCGACCGAGGCATCCTTGCGGTCGGAAAGAAATAGCAGCACCTGCGCCAGCTCAAACAGGCCGCGCGCAGTCTGCCGCACCCGCGCGAGCGCAGCCTTGCGGCGCACCTCATGAATGCCGGGCAATTCCAGAACTTCCACCGCGCCGAGGATCACGGCTAACGGCGTGCGCAGCTCATGGCTCATGGTTTCGACGAACTGTCTCTCGCGCTGCACATGCTCATGCAGGCGCGCGATGAATCCATTCAGTGAATCGACGACCGCGGTGATTTCCCGCTCTTCAAAGCGCGTGATGACCGCTGTGGTGGTAGTAGGAGCACGGGTCTGCAGTTGCGCAGAAAGTTCGGTCACCGGGTCGACCGCACGTTTCGCGAGCCAATGCAGGGCGGCCAGCAGCAATCCAATCGCCAGCACCGTCAACGCAATCGCCCACGCCGACAGCGTCGCCTCCTCGGATTCGAGTTCAGTGATATCGATACTCGCTGCGGCGCGCACGCCTGCGTGCTCGCGCACCAGCACCGCCCATTGGCGGCCGGCATAATGCACACCGTCGTGGACGCCGACGCCGAGCGCGGCGATCTGCGGCGGCACTTGCGTGGTCTCGCCGCTGCGCCACACATAGGAATTCAATGCGCCATGATGGCTGGCGACATTCTGCGGATGGTTGAGGTCCACGGCATTGAGTTCCGCGCTGAGCATCTGTTTCCAGAATTCCTGTTCGGCGCGCTCATTCATGAAAGCGCCGACCAAGATCAGCGGAAAAGCGACGAGCAGCGAAAAGAACGTCAGATAAATGGCGATGCGCTGCTGTAGTGAACGCGGTCTCACGGGACTTCCGATACTCTGAGCACGTAGCCGACGCCAGAAACGCTGTGCAGTAAGGGTGTTTCATCGCCCTGCACGAGTTGGCGGCGCAATTCGTGGATATGTCGGCGCAACAAATCAGTCGCCGGAGGCGTACCCGGCCAGACCGCGTCGATCAGCCGCTCGCGGCTCACGACTTTCGGAGCTTCCTGCATCAGCAGAGTCAGCAGCGTTCGCAATACCGGGAACAAAGAGACCTGCCGCCCACCGCGTCTGCACTCAAAGGTGTCTAGATCCAATCTGAGTTCGCCCACCTGTAGCGTGCGTTGGCGGCGCGGCTTACGGAAGGACAGCGCCCGGCAGCGCAGTTCAAGCTCGGCCATTTCGAAGGGTTTGACGAGGTAATCATCCACGCCAGCCGCAAAGCCCTCAATCTTGTCGTCCAAAGTGCCCTTGGCCGTCACCATGATCACCGGCGTCTCCAGTCCGAGTCCATTGCGCATCTTGCTGACTAGGCCAATGCCATTGAGCCGCGGCATCATCCAGTCGACGATGACCACGTCATAGCTGTGCTGGCTGAGCAGATTGAGGGCCAGAACGCCGTTCGCCGCCGCATCGATGTGGTGGCCGCGGCTTTCGAAGAAATCATAGAGATTGGCCACCAGGCCCGGATGGTCCTCAACAATGAGGATATTCAGTGGGGTCGCGCTCATGCTGGAAATGGCCAGGAAATCGACATGCTTGCACACCATGCGTGTTTGACCGATAGGTTCGCTGGTCAACCGGACGATCTTCAAGCTAGGAGTTTAGTCAAACACTGTCGGCACGAGGTCGCATTGATTGCGACATTTCCCCGACTTCCGAGACCGAGACTACACGCTGCGCCAATTCCGAACGCCATCCATGACGCTGTCTCTGCCATTTCGCAGCCTTTACCTGGTGTGCCTTGCGAGCGTGTTGAGTGCTTGCGCCGTTGAACCTGTGCGCCCCTTGGCCGTTCCCGATCTGACCGCCAATCCGCTTGATCAGGCAATAGCGCCGCGCGCGCATCCGCGCCTGGCGGTCGCGGCGCTTGATCTTAACGGTCCGCTCGATCAGTGGGACTTGGCGCGTATCGCGCTGGCGGTCAGCCCGGCGCTGGCGGCAGCGCGTTCCCAGGTAGGGGTCGCCGATGCACAGCTGTTAGCGTCTGGCCTGTTAGCTGATCCGCAGCTCAGCTTGAGTTTTGCCACAGGCTCTGCCGCGGGGCTGGTGAGTGCGCTGGGCGTCGGTATCGTGACCGAATTGTCGGCACTGCTGAGCCGCGCGCCGCGCCGCGCTGCGGCCGCCGCCGCAGCCGACCAAATACGCAATGACGTCGCCTGGACCGAATGGCTGGCGATCAATCAAGTGCGTCTGCTGGTCTGTCGTATCCAGTCGCTGGAGCGTCAGCGTGAGTTGGTGGGCGCCGCGACTGCGATCAGCGCGAAGCTGCTCGCCCTTCAGCGCAGCAACCTGGCCCGCGGCGACGCGCGCATTGATGAAGTCAGTCTGAGCTTGATCGCCGATCTCGACACGCGCACGCGCAGCGCCGCGCTGGAACGTGCACTGACGGGCGCACGTCTGGCGCTGAATGCCGCCCTTGGTGTACCGCCCGGCGTGCGCTTGCGGCTTGACCCGACCGCCGCCGAGCGCAGGCCCATTCCCGCAGGCGCTGCGCTTGAGCTGGCGCAACGGGCGCTTGATGCGCGCTACGATTTCAAAGCATTGCGCGAGGGCGTGCACGCTGCAGACGCCGGGCTGGCGCTGCAAAAGCGCTCAGCGCTGCCACTGCCGCAGCTCAGCTTGAGCCGGGAACGCGATAGCAGCGCAGTCTGGACCCGCGGCATCTCAATTGCTGCCGATTTGCCGCTGTGGAATGGCCACCGAGGCGACATTGCCATCGCCGATGCCACGCGCGCGCAACTTGCGGCCGAATATGCCGCGCGCGCCAGCCAGGCTTATGCCGACATTTTTGCGCTGTTCGCCGAGCTTGATTTGATTTCGCAACAGCGCAGCGCGCTTGCCGAGGAGCTGCCCGCGTTGCGCGATGCAAATGCCCGATTGACCGCCGCAGCTCGCGATGGCGCCGTCGCGCAGATGGCCGCCGAGAGCGTGCGCGCCGCCTTGCTCGATAAGGAGCTGCAGCTGCTGGAGCTGGAACAGGCGTCCTTGGAGGCGCGCATCAATCTGGACACCAGTGTCGGAGATTTTCTCGAGGAGCCTAGTTCATGAGAGACCCGCGCTGCGCAGGGATGATCGCTGCGTTTCTCTGTCTGGCCGGTTGCAGTGCGCAACCAGAGGACGAGGACGGGCCGGCACCAACTGCCACCGTGGTGACCGAGGTGGCAGCGGCGCACAGCGTCCAGGAATACCTGGACGTCTGGGGTCGCGTGGCGCCAGCGCCGAGCGGGACCCAGATCGTCGTGATGGCGACCGAGGTGCAGGTCGCTCAAGTTCTGGTCGAGCCCGGCCAGACGCTAGCCGCCGGCCAAGCCTTGCTGCGCGTGCGTGCTAGCGCGGCCTCGGCGCTGGAGCTTTCCCGCGCCGCCACGGAGGCTATTTACGCCGGTCAGGCGCAGCAGCGCGTTGCCCGTTTGTTCGCGCAGCAGCTTGCGACCAATGCGGACCTAGCGCAGGCGCGCGAAGCGCTGGCGCTTGCGCAAGCCAATCTTGCCAGTCTGCGCGCGCGTTCCGTTGACGGCGAACAGCTGCTGCGCGCGCAAGCCGCGGGTTTGCTGGTCTCCATTGATGTCACGGCCGGTGCCATCTTGCCCGCGGGGACACCGCTCGCGCATATCGCGAGCTCGGCTCTGCAGGCACGGCTGGGAATCGAACCCGCTGCGCTCAACCTTATTCACGCCGGCCTGATTGCCAAGCTGTATGCCGATCGTGACGAGATCGCCGATGCCACTGGCCACGTTACGGAAATCCTCTCGCAAGTCGATCCGGATACCCGCCTTTGCACTGTGCTCGTCGATATCAAGGGGAGCCTGAGGCCTGGCTCGCTGGTTCGCGCGCGCATCGAACTGGCGGAGCGCGCTGATGTCATCACGGTGCCGCACGAGGCGGTGCTGTACGACGCCGATGAGAGCCCTTTTCTGTATGTGCTGCGCGATGGGCTCGCCAAGCGCACCGCAGTTGAGATTGGTCAGGACCAAGGCGAGCGCATCGAAATCGAATCTGGACTGCTGGGGGGCGAGCAGGTTGTCGTCGAGGGCAATTATGTCCTGGAGGATGGCATGGCAGCGGTGGTGGCCGGCCCAATGAACGGGGCTCAGCCGTGAGTGGCTGCCGACCATGAAACTAGCTTGGTTGGACTGCCATCGTCGCTCGGTGGTGTGTGCTTTCTTGTTACTGGGCGTTCTGGGCGCCTTGACGATTTCGCGCATGCCGGTCGGGCTGTTTCCGCTGGTCGACTTTCCGCGCATTGTGGTCAGTGTCGAGGCCGGTGACCGACCGGTTGACCGCATGGTGATCGAGGTCACGCGCCCACTCGAACTCGCGCTGCGTTCGGTTCCTGAAGTGACCGCGGTGCGCTCCGCCAATACCCGCGGCAGTGCCGAGGTGTCGGTCTCCTTCGGGTGGGAGACGGACATGGTCACGGCCCTGTTGCAGGCCGAGTCGGTGGTCAATCGCGCGCTGGCAGAGCTGCCTGCGGGCACCCGGTTCACCATTCGCCGCATGGATCCCACGGTGTTCCCGGTGCTCGGCCTGAGCCTGACTTCCCAGACCCGGCCGCTAACCGAGCTGCGCGATCTCGCTAACTTCGAGCTTGCACCAGCGCTGTCGGCGCTCTCCGGCATTGCTCAAGTGGAGGTGCTCGGCGGCCGCCAGTCCGAATACCAGGTCCTGCTTGATCCAACCGCGCTGCAAGCACACGCGTTGACGGCGGCGGACGTCGTTGCGGCGCTGCGCACCAGCAATGTCGTGAGTGCCGTCGGGCGGCTCGAAGATCGCCATCGGCTGTATCTGGGGCTGGTCGATACCCGCCTTCGGTCGAAGAAGGAAATCGGTAACACGGTGCTCAGGGCCACTGCGCAAGGCCTGCTGCGACTTTCTGACGTCGCGCAGATCCGCCTCGGCGAGTTGCCCGAATGGACGCGCGTCAATGCCGATGGCCAAGATGCCGTGCTGATCAATGTGCTGCAGCAACGCGGCGCCAACACCGTGGCGCTGGCGACCGAGGTGCGCGCGCGTGTGCGGCAACTGCAAGGCTTGCTGCCCGCAGATGCGCAATTGGTGCCGTACTACGACCAGTCAGAGCTGATCGTCGCCGCGGCGAACAGCGTGCGCGATGCCATCCTGATCGGTGCTCTGCTCGCGGCCCTGGTGCTTTGGCTGGGCTTGCGCAATCTGCGGGTGACGCTGGTCGTCAGCCTGTTGCTGCCGCTGGTGTTGCTGATTACCTGTGGCGTGCTGCATCTGCTGGGCCATGGCTTCAACATCATGACGCTCGGCGGCATGGCCGCGGCCGTGGGCCTGATCGTCGACGACGCGGTGGTGATGATCGAACACATCGCGCGGCGCTTGGCACAGGCGCAATCCTCCGACGACACGCCCAGTTTGACCCTGGCGTACGCTGCGGAAATGTTTGCGCCGCTGGCCGGATCCTCAGCGGCCACGGTCGTGGTCTTTCTGCCGCTGACTTTTCTCGGTGGGCTCGCTGGCAGTTTCTTTCGACCGCTGGCGATCACCATGGCGATCGCGCTTGGCATTTCCTACGCGGCCGCCGCATGTCTGCTACCGATCATGGCGCGCAGCGCCATCCGACTACAGGATGCTCGGCAACTTGAGACCGATGGTCGCTGGTTGCGTGCGGCCAAGCGCCGTACCGAGGCCAGTGTCGCGTTCATCCTGGCACGGGCCGGCTGGCTGGTCTTGCCGCTCGGTCTGCTCGTACTCGGTGGCGCGTTTGCCTTCACGCAGGTCGGCAGGGGCTTTATTCCCCACATGGACGAAGGCGGATTCATTCTCGACTTTTGGGCGCCGCCGGGCACCTCGATCACTGAGACCGACCGTCTGGCGCGCCAAGTTGAAGACATCGTGCGCACCTTGCCGGAAGTGGAGAGCTACTCTCGACGGGCAGGCATGCAACTCGGCGGCGGGCTGACCGAGGCCAACGAAGGCGACATCTTCATCAAGCTGCGCCCGATGCCGCGCCGGCCGATTGAAGCCGTGATGCGCGATCTGCGGGCGCGCGTGCACGCCAGCGTGCCGGGCCTCGAAATCGAGACCGCACAACTGATGGAGGATCTCATCGGCGATTTGATCTCCAACCCACAACCCATCGAGATCAAGCTCTTCGGCCCCGACGATGCCCAGTTGCGCACGCTCGGCGCAACCGTCGCAGCGGCGATCGGCCAGATTCATGGGGTGGTCGAGGTCTTTGATGGCACGCTGGTCGCCGGCGACACCATTGCGATTCGCGTCGATCAGCAACGTGCGGCAATCGAAGGATTGAGTGTAGAGGCGGTCAATGATCAGCTCGCGGAGCTGCTCGAAGGCTCGCTCGCCAGCAGCATTCAGGTCGGGGAAAAAATGCTCGACATTCGCGTCTGGACACCCGAGCAACAGCGCGCCCGGGTCAGCCAGATTAAGACCTTAGCTTTACGCGCGCAGGCGGGTCACTATCTGCCGCTGGAGCGGGTTGCCGAGGTCGCGATCGTCATCGGCGAAGCGCAACAGGCGCGGGACAATCTGCGCTCCACCGTGGTGATCACCGCAAGACTGGAAGGCCGCGATCTCGGATCGGCGATGCATGAGGTACAAGAAACCGTTGCCATGCTCGGGCTTCCGGTGGGTTATACGGCCGAATACGGCGGCATTTATCAGCAACAGCAGCAGTCCTTTCGCGAGCTTGCACTGGTGTTCCTGGCGGCGCTCATGCTGGTCGCGCTGACCCTGATGGTGCTGTATGAGCGCGTGGCGATCGTGATCGCGATTGTGCTGACCTCGCTGCTGACCGTGCCAGGGGTTTTTCTGGGGCTCTGGCTGACGGGCAGCGAACTCGATCTGTCGTCGATGATCGGACTGACCATGGTGCTCGGCATCGTCACCGAAGTCGCGGTCTTCTACTTTGCCGAGATTGACACCCGCAGCGCAATCACCGCCAACGATCTGGCGAACGCCGCCAGCGCGCGTCTGCGGCCCATCCTGATGACCACCAGCATCGCCGTGCTGGCGCTGCTGCCCTTGGCGCTGGGTATAGGTTCAGGCTCACAGATGCAGCGCCCGCTGGCGATCACCATCATCTCTGGCTTGGTGGTGGCGGTTCCGCTGGTGCTGCTGGTGCTGCCGGTGATCTTTGAGTTGCTGAATGGCAAGCCGCGGGGTGAGGCACAAAAACACGAGAGTTTGACGCGTTAATGGCAGCAGAGCGGGGCCTTTGGTCGGTTCGATCTGTGATCGAACGCTTCTCCCCGCGTCGGCATACAGGGCAATCAGCCCACTCACTGCCCCATCAGTATCAAAGTCCAAGTCGCGAACGCACTTATCGCGACGATAAACACCGCAGCCGAACCCATATCCTTGGCGCGCCCGGCGAGCGCGTGGTGCTCGGGGCCATAACGCTCAATGACGGCCTCAATGGCGGAGTTCAATAACTCGATTGCCAGGATCAGCAGCACGCTGCCGACCAGCAGCGCACGCTCAACCCCGCTGCGACCAAGCAAGATAGCGGCTGGGACCAGGATCGCCGCTAGGCAGACTTCCAGGCGGAACGAGGACTCATGCAACCAAGCTGCGCGCAGTCCTTGCATAGACCAGCGCGTCGCCGACCACAGGCGGGCGGGCCCTCTGGGTACATGACCGTATTCATCTGCCATCTGCAATCTGGTCCTTAAGATGCGGCGGGCGATCGGGTTGTCCAAACATGGCCAAATACAAGGCCAACGCAGAAAACCAGCAGATGGCCAGCGTCCAGACATCATGTGAAAGGAAATGGGCGCCGCGAAATTGTTGGGAAACACCGAAAACGAATCCCGTTACAAGGCCAGCCGCGAGACCCCAAAAGCGCAGCCTGGGCCTGACTTTCGCAAGAAAGAAGTATAGCGCGATCCAGCAGTAGCCCGCGCTGGAGTGCCCGGCCGGAAAACATCCCCCACGCGACAGGCCTTCTGGGCGTGCAGAGAAAAGTGAGAAGTAGGCTCGCGTCCCGCCGTAGCGTGTCAGGTCCCATGGACAATCCATGTTCGAGGTGGCCTTGAGTGCCGACGCCACCGCGACGCCAGCGAGTGTCGCCAAGATCAGATAGGCCAAAGCGCGTCGCCACTGCCGTAATTTGGGGCTGAGGAAAGTACAAGCCCAGGCGAGCACCACCAGCGCCCACACGCACATGCTGAGTGCACGACCGCCTGCATGGATAACGTCCACAGCGAGCCAGGACTCCCGGAACGACCAAGTGTGGTTTTGTAACGAGAAAATGGCATCGGCGATGGCAAAGTCGCCGCCCAAAGCCATGAACACGCCGGACCATAACGTTAGGGCTATGGCTGGCAGTACGGCGTGCGTCAGCAAAAAAGGCGATCGAAAGACCGACATCCACCTGCCGATTGAGATGCTGGGTCGGCTGGAGCTATTCACTAGGTGGATTTCCACAAAAGGTCTCGAATTAGCCAGCAAAGGCAAGTCCAAACAAGCGCGAGCGCAATGCCAGCCGCAACATCGCTCAGGTAGTGCGCGCCTAGGTAAACGCGGCTGGCGGCGACCGCCAAAACTAAAGTCGCTCCCAGCGCGAT
>CAZLSB010000125.1:0-11751 GCA_964561825.1 uncultured Xanthomonas sp. | reverse complement strand
GAAAAATATCGCAGTCTGTTCGACTCGATTGATGAAGGCTTTTGCATTATCGAGAGGGTCCATAGTCACACGGGCACGGACGCGCAGCTCGATTTTCGCCACATCGAAGTGAACCCCGCATTCGAGATTCAAGCAGGCGTGAGCAATGTCGTCGGGAAAACGCTGCGCCAAACATTTCCCGACCTTACCGAGCAGTGGTACGCCACCTACGACCGCATTCTCGAAACGGGCGAACCAAGCAGGCTTGAACTCGAACTCTGCGCTGGTGGGCCGGTGATGGAACTGTATGCGTTTCGGGTCGAAGGCGAGACGCAAAGTCGGGTCGCGGTGATCTTCAAAGACATCAGCGTGCGCAAGCGTGTCGATTCGGATCTTCAGGATGCCTTGGCCGCAGCGGAAAAAGCGAGTCGCGCCAAATCGGATTTTCTGTCTAGCATGAGCCATGAATTGCGCACCCCGCTCAACGCGATTCTGGGTTTTGCTCAACTGCTTGAGGCCGCTGCGCCACCGCCATCGCCCGGCCAGAAGCGCAGCGTGGATCAGATACTCAAGGCCGGCTGGTACCTGCTGGAACTCATCAATGAAATCCTTGACCTTGCAATGGTTGATTCTGATCGGGTGACCTTGTTCCAAGAACCTGTTTCACTGCACGAGGTGTTGCTGGAGTGCCAAAATTTGGTCGAGACACAGGCCAAGAAGCGCGGCATCAGCATGACGTTCCCGCATATGGAAAAACACTGCTTTGTCTTTGCAGATCGAATCCGCATCAAGCAGGTGCTGGTCAATTTGCTGTCTAATGCCATCAAGTACAACCGGGCAGATGGTTCAGTGATCGTGGAGAGCTACCTGAGCCCGCCCCATGCGATTCGCATCGGCGTGCGCGACACCGGTGAGGGTTTGACGCCGGAGCAGCTGGTGCAACTCTTTGAGCCCTTCAATCGACTCGGCAAAGAACGTGGTGCCGAACAAGGCACGGGCATTGGGCTGGTGGTGACCAAACGACTGGTTAAATTGATGGGTGGCCGTATGGGGGTCGATAGTGTCGCTGGAGTAGGCAGCGTGTTCTGGTTTGAATTGCAGCTGACCAGCGCTGTGTTGCCTGACGTGGTGTAGCTGCGCATGTGGCGCTGGCACCAGCGGCTAGCCCCATTGACCCGCTCGTGCGCACCTTAGCTTTACGTGGAAGACCATTCGACCAATCTGGTTTGGGCGAAGGAACTGATTTACCAAGCGCGCCGACGCCAGTGTGCGTTATTTATTTTGAGGACCGGGCCCGCACGGGCCGCCCCAATGCCATTGAGTTAGACTGCAATGCGTCGTCCCCGAGCGTTTTTTGTTGGGGATCCAGTTGCTTTGCCCAATGGCTTGGTGAACGGCCAACGGCTTGGTGAAGGGCAATGGCGCTTTTGATGAAGGGCCAACTGCCTGGTGAAGGGGAAATGGCGCTTTGATGAAGGGCCAACGGCCCGTTCTAAACCAGCCTGGGGCAACGCCGGGACGCCCCGCGCCCCTATCCCATTGCCACTTTGACGTGCAGACTTGCGGCGAACTGGCAATGGGAGTCTCGTGCAATTGGATACGCTGTGGCCACAAACCGCTGACGACGGTGATGAGCAGCATTTCTGCTCAACCTGCGTATTTGGGCAACTCTGCCTGCCAGATGGGTACAACAAAAGCGCGTTGGCGCAGTTGCATTGCCTGATCGAACATGTGGGGCCGTACCATGTGGGTGATCCGATCTTCACCACCGGCGAGGCTTTCAACGCGATTTATTCGGTGCGCGCCGGCGTGGTCAAAACCACCGTACTTGACGACAAAGGTAACCAGCAGGTGCTCGGCTTCTATACGCCAGGCGAGCTGGTCGGCCTGAATGCCATTTATCCAGCCCGTTACCCATGCACCGCGGTCGCTGTGGATACCGTGATGCTGTGCCGTTTTTCCTTTCCGGCAATGGCCAGTCTGGCGACTCAAATTCCCTCCATCCAACAAACCTTGTTTCGGCTGTTGTCGAAAGATATTGGCACCGCCACGCTGAGCAAAGGTGACTACAGCGCTGAAGAGCGCCTCGCGGCTTTTCTGATCAACTGGTCAGACCGACTGGCACATCGCGGATTTTCCGGGCGCCGTTTTGTGCTGCCCATGCAACGCACCGACATCGCCAATTATTTGAGTATCGCGCCAGAGACGGTCAGCCGTGTGCTGAGGCGACTGGCAGACGAGGGTTCAATCGCCGTCGAACGGCGTGAATTAGAACTGCTCAACCGGCCCGCGCTTGAGACCATTGCCCAGACCTTGTTGGAACGTGGTCGGCGGCTCGGCTAACTTTAAGCAAAAAAACCGAGCGGTTGGTGGTGGCGAGCAATGCTGTAGGCGAAGCCAAACACCAACAGAGCCAACACGAAACTGATCAAGCGCGCACGCGGGGTGCGGCCGCGCTTCAATGCATAACTCCCTAGAACCACATAAATCACGATCAGCATGAGCTTGATCCACAACCAGCCGTTGGCAAACATCGCGTGCGGCAAGATGGTCAACAGCATCAGCGCTGCGGTTAGCAATACGCAGTCAATGCTGTAACTCAAATAACGCAACGGCGCCGCCATGGCCCAGCGTTGGCCTCCCGTTTGCACCAATGCGCCGCGCAGCAAGAACAAAGCGCCACTCACCAACACGCTGGCGATGTGCACGGTTTTGATCTGCGGGTAGAACTCGATCATCAAAACACTCCGCCAGTGTCCAAGAGCGAAGCCACGCGAACGGCCGTTGCCGGGCCATTCGCGTGGGTGTCTAACATCGATCAGCCTTGCGCCGATTCCGTCACGGCCGACTCAAGCGGCGGCGATTCCCGCGTTGGCGCCACCCATAATCGAAACACAAACCAGCACAGTGCCAGCGCGCCGATACTGAAGATGGTATCGCCCGGCACGCGCATCCATACCAACAATTCAATGATCGGCTGTTGCATGAATTCAGCCGAGCGGGCGTAGGCGTAACCATGACTGATTGCGGCGATCAGTTGCAAAATGCCGATCGGCAGCAACGTCAATAGCGCCATCAAAGACAAGCCGATGTTGAGCGACCAAAACGCCACCTTCAGCGGGCGCGTATCCCAGTTCATTTGTGCGCGTAAGCCACGCAGGCAGAACAACATGAGCGCAATTCCCAGCATGCCGTAGACACCAAACAGCGCGGTATGGCCATGCAATGGCGTCAGATTGAGGCCCTGCATGAAATACAGCGATAGCGGCGGATTGATCAGGAACCCAAACAACCCTGCGCCCACTAAGTTCCAGAACGACACCGCGACAAAGAACAAAATTGGCCAGCGATAGCGGGCCATCCATGGTGTTGCGTAGCCTAGCCTGTAGGTGTGAAACGCCTCAAAGCCGATGAACACCAGCGGCACCACTTCCAGAGCGCTGAAGCTGGCACCCAAGGCGACCACCGCAGTTGGCGTACCTATGAAGTACAGGTGGTGCAAAGTGCCGAGCACACCACCCGCCATGAAAACGATCGTCGCAAACAACACCGCGACCGTTGCCGTTTGGGTTTTAATCAGGCCGAGACGGGTAAAGATGAGCGCCATCACCGCGGCGGCAAACACTTCGAAGAAACCTTCCACCCACAAATGCACCAACCACCAGCGCCAGTACTCGACCTCCGAAATATGCGTGTGCTCGCCCCACATCAGCGCCGCGCCGAAGAACAAACCGATCGCCACCGTCGACAAAAACATCAGTGCAATGATCGACTTGGATTCATGCGCTGGGCCGCGCAACAAAGGCCATAGGGAGCGACCAACCAGGACCAGCCAGAGCAGCAGACCAATAAACAAATACCACTGCCAGAAGCGCCCCATATCGGCGTACTCCCAGCCCTGATGACCAAACCAGAAATTATTTTCCAGGCCGAGCATCTGCATCACCGCAAACCATTGGCCCGCAAAGGAGCCAACCACGATGATCAACAAGCTAACAAACAGGAAATTGACGCCCAGGCGCTGAAATCGCGGTTCATGGCCAGACAAGGCGGGCGCGATGTACAAACCCGTCGCCAACCAAGCGACCGCGATCCACAACACCGCCAATTGGGTATGCCAGGTGCGCGCCAGCGAGTACGGCAGGTATTCGGCTAATGCAAACCCGTATGCCTCCTGACCTTCAACTTGGTAATGCGCGGTAATTGCGCCGAGCAGAATCTGCGTCACAAACAACGCCAAAACCAGCCAAAAGTACTTAGCGGTGGCGCGCATCGAAGGGGTGATGTTGAGACTGGCAAACGGATCGTTGGCGGGAATGGTATGAGTGCCCTGATCGCGCGCATGCGTCACCGCGTAATACCAACCCAGTGCGGCGATGCCAGCGATGAGGAACAACACGCTAAAAACCGACCACAACCACAAGGATGGCGGTGGCACATTGCCAATTAGCGGTTCGCTCGGCCAGTTGTTGGTGTAAGTCACCCGCGCTGCCGTCGGCGCACCGGGTTTGCTGTCTGCCACTTGATCAGCGCTGGCACGTTCTGCCGCGGCAGCCCAAGCAGTCCACCAAATAAAACCGGTTAACGCGCGACGATGTTCATCGGTGTCAACCGTATTGTTTTTCATCGCATAGGCTTCGCGCAGCGCCGCCGTGTCTGCTTGATTGCCGAACAGGCTGACGTAATGCGCCGCCACTGTGGCCACCGCGGCCACGCGCTCCGCTGGCAGTGTGATCGTCCCGGTTGTTGGATCGTAAGTGTTGGTGCGCATCAACGGCTGCAAGCGCGCCCGCAGTGCGCCTTGTTGTTCGCCGCTCAGCGACGCGTAATGGGCGACAGCATAGTCGGCCAACGCCCACGCATTGAGCACTTCAATGGCCTCTCGGTGCAGCCAATCGGCGCTCCAATCGGGCGCCACATAACTGCCGTGTCCCCAGATCGAGCCCAACTGCATGCCACCGATCGACTGCCAGACCTGTCGACCTTTCTCAATATCAGCGCGCGTGTAAACCACGCGACCGTCCACCGCCACCACGCGCTCCGGCATCGGCGGCGCGGCGCGAAAAATCTCGGTTCCGGCCCACAACAAAACCGAAAACGAAATCACCAGCAGGGTCGCTAAACCCAGCCATAGCTTGCGATCAGCACTCATCACACTCTCCATTCGGGATGAAGACATGTTCGGCGGCCGCAGGGCAATCCACCAATGACGTGGATCAAGTGCGCGCGTCGACGGCACAAGACGTGCCGCATCCCAGCGCAAGTGAAGACTTTCTACGGCGCCGCTGATTTAACCTAGAAACCTCAGTTGACCGCTTCCCATCACCCATAACGCGATGATTTTTTTGACTTTTTAGCACTTTGATCAAATCACCTTTTGGGTGAGTGCGCTACGGGGCAAGGCGCAATGAGGAGGACTAGTTATTCTATTCCAACGAGTTGCAACGCAGCCCGCGCCGCCAGAAGCCAGAAGCCAGAACCGTGCAATCTGCCCTGCACCGCCATGACCGCAAGCTTGCGCGGCATGCCGCCCGCCGGCTTGAACGGCTGGCGACTCGGTCGCCATTGGCCTTGAAAGTCGTACAATCCCTGGGTGACATCCAACGATTATAGTGTGCTGCGCCCATCAAAACTTTTCAGAGCGCAGAATCTCAACGTCCATCAGGAAGGCCACCATCGCGTAGTTAGCGTAGTAGCGTTTCTGGATGTGTTCGAGTACGGATTCGGCCTGCGGGCGCGGGCAAATTATCTCAATGCGGATGTTGGCCGCCCCTGTCCACGCCGCATCGCGCACGCCGCGGCTGCCGCGACCACGCGCGTCGGAAACGGTGTAACCGCGCACACCCAGTCGATCCAGATCGCGCAGTAGCGTTTGCTCGATAGCGGCTTCGGTGATCACCGTGAGCAAGGTGCGCTTCTCGGTTGGCAATGTCATGGGATTGCTCCGACAAGTTGAGTGGCAATTCGGTGATAAAGCGGGATTCCAACGAGAATATTGAACGGAAAGGTCACGCCCAGCACGATGGCGAGCGACAGCGCCGGATTGGCTTGTGGCACTGCAACGCGCATCGCCGCTGGCACCGCAATGTAGGAAGCGCTGGCCGCCAGCGTGGCCAATAAGGTCAAACCGCCCACCGACAGGCCAAGCAGCAGGCCGCAGCCTAACCCAAGCGCGCCCGACAACAGCGGCATCGCGATGCCGAAGGCCAGCAGGAACAGGCCATTGCGGCGCAGGTCGCTCACATGGTGGCTGACAATCAGCCCCATCTCCAACAAAAAGAGCGCTAACACGCCTTTGAAAAGATCGAAGAACAGGCTCTTGATCGGCGCCAGCCCCTCCGGACCGGCAATCCAGCCGATCGCCATGCCGCCCAGCAGCAGGGTGACGCCCTTGCCGAGAAAGGTCTCGTGTGCCAATGCCCGCCAGTCGGTTTCGCGACCAATGCCGCGCACCAGCACGATGCCAACCATGATGGCCGGCACTTCCATAGCCGCCAGGAAAATCGTCAACTGCGATTCAAACTCGATATTGCGCACCATCAGCCAGTTCACCCCCACAGCGAAGGTGGCCACGCTGACCGAACCATAGTGCGCCGCGGTGGCTGCCGCATCCGCGCGACTCAGACGGCCCAGATGACGCAAAACTGCGAAGGCGATCAGCGTCAGAAGCACCCCCAGCAATACGACCGCCAGCAATTGCGGCAACAGCGGGAGTAGCGCTTGTTTCGCCAGACCCTCGCCACCCTTCATGCCGATGGTCAATAACAGGAATACCGACAGCGAGTCGTACAGGGCCGCAGGCAAGCGCAGGTCGGAACGGGCCAAGCCCGCGGCTAACCCGAGTAGGAAAAACAGAACGACCACATCCATTGTGAGTGGGTCTAAGAGCGCTCCGGGTAGCCTAACCGAGTCAACCCTCGCTTATGCGGGCGAGGGTCGACCGATTTCGAACTCAGCTTGCTATTTGGACTGCCTGAGCGCGGGTCTTGTACAGCGAGTAGGCGACACCGATCACCAGCATGCTGAAGGTCACCGACAGAGAGATTGCAGGATCCAACTTGCCGTAAATCTGGTTATAGAAGATTTTGGCACCGATAAACACCAGGATGGCCGCGAGTGCGTACTTCAGGTACTTGAAACGGTGGATGACGGCTGCCAGGGCAAAGTACAGCGCGCGCAGGCCGAGGATGGCGAAGATATTCGACGTGTAGACGATGAACGGGTCGGTGGTGATCGCGAAGATCGCCGGGACCGAATCGACCGCGAAGATGACGTCGGCAACCTCGACCAAGACCAGCGCGAAGAACAGCGGCGTCGCCCACCACACGGTCTTGGCACCCGGCGCATCGCTCACCGGCAGGCGCACGAAGAACTGGTTGCCGTGTACCTGGTCGGTGACCCGCATGCGCCGACGCATCATCTTCAGCAGCGGGTTGTTGCCGATGTCGGGCATGTTGTCGATCATCCACAGCATCTTGATGCCAGTTAGGATCAGGAAAGCGCCGAACAGGTACATCACCCAGCCGAATTGGCTGACCAGCGTAGCGCCCAGCCCGATCATGATCGCGCGCAGGACGATCACGCCGAGGATGCCCCAGAACAACACGCGGTGCTGATAGATGCGCGGCACGGCGAAATAGCTGAAGATCAACGCGATCACAAAGACATTGTCGAGCGCCAGCGACTTCTCGATCAAAAACCCGGTGTAGTAGTGCATGCCACTGGTGGCGCCCAGATACCACCAGACCCAGGCGCCGAAGGCGCTCGCCACGGCGATATAACCAGCCGACAGCCACAGGCTTTCTTTGACGTCGATCTCGTGGTCTGTCTTGTTGAGCACGCCAAGGTCGAATACCAGCAAAGCAACGACGATGGAGAAAAAGAGCAGCCAGATCCATAGGTCCTGGCCAAGAAAATCCTCTGCGAGTAGTTGCGAGAGAGTGTCCATGCAAGCCCCTCCAAGGGCAAATGAGGGCGACGACATCGCAGCAATGTGCTGCCAGAGGGGCCCGTCGCAGCGCGCAGCATGCCGCTGCGGCCATTCCCGAAGAAGATGAATTAACTGCGCCTTATCTTCGAGAAATTCGAAGGATTACGGATTTGCGAGCGCGTCCGCTGCCGCGTCGATCATCGCGCGCACCCCAGGGTGGCTGGCGCGCCGTTCGCTGGAGATGGCGTAATAACTTTCCTTGATGCCGCCGGCCAGTCCGAGCAACAACCCGTCGTACACATGGTCGATCTCGCCACGGATTGCGATGGGCGCCGGAAAAACGCCGGCACCGGCGCGCGCAAAGGTCTTCATCAGCGCGGTATCGTCGAACTCACCCACTACGTGCGGCACCACGCGCTGTTCTTCGAACCACTCCATCAGCTGCTCACGCACCGGCGAGTCCTCGCTGGGCAGCAGTAAGGGCTGACCATGCAGGCAATGCGGAAAAGCTAGGTCCGGCAGTTGCAGCGCACGCGGCCCGTAGAGGCCGATCGGACTGCTGCCGAGCGTGTGACTGTAGCTACGCAAGCTCAAGCCTGACGGCGCCGGACGGATCGATAACACGCAGTCCAGGCGGTGCAGGGCCAACTCCGCCAGCAGGTTTTCAAGCTTGCCCTCGCGGCAGAGCAGACGGATCGGATCAGGCAGTTGTTGTGCGGGGGCGATCAGCCGGTGCGCCACCGACTTGGGCACCGCATCGGCCACGCCCACGCGAAAGCTCACCGCCCGCCCGGCCGGAAGCGCTTTGAGCGCCTCGCCAAGTTCTGCTGCCAGCGAGAACATTTCATCCGCATAGGAATAGGCGACGCGGCCGGCCTCAGTCAGTTGCAGTCGTTTGCCGACTGGTGTGAACAGCAGCACGCCGATACTTTCTTCCAACTGCTTGAGCTGCCCGCTCAGCGTTTGGGGTGTGAGATGCAGTTTTTCCGCTGCGCGAGTGACTCCGCCGGCGCGCGCCACCGCCCAGAAGTAGTGCAAGTGCTTGTAGTTGAGCGCGCGTCGCATGTTGCGAGATCCTTCGAAAAAACCGCAATGAACAATCAATATTTACTGCTTTTCTCGAAGCCTTGGCAAGTCCAATCTGCCGCCAACACTAGCCAAGGAGGTTTCTGTCATGCATATCAACGTTCAAGCCCGCGGTTTTGCGCTTACCGCTGCGATGGAGGCGCACCTGCAGCGCCAGCTGCGATTCGCTTTCGATCATCTGGACAACCGCGTCCGTCGCGTATGGGTGCGCTTGTCCGACATCAACGGTCGGCGCGGCGGCATCGATAAACGTTGCCAGGTGCAGGTGAAACTGGCGAACAGCAGCGATGTGGTTATCGCAGATGTGCAAACCGACCTGTACCTCGCCGTTTCACGCGCGGTAGAACGTGCCGCCAGCACGATAACCCGCCGACTAGGACGCCTGCGCCAAGTGCAGCGCGCCACTGTGCCCAGCGCGTCCGCAATCCCGACCCGCGCGATTTTGCGGCTGCGCAGACGCGCTGCGGAGCACACGGTATGAACCACGTCGGCCTGATGGAGTTTGTCTGGTTGCGACTGCGGCGGCTACCGCGTTCGGTGTGGATCGCGGGCGGGTTGGCAATGCTTATAATTCCGGTGTTGCTGCTGTGGCTGGTCTTGTCGCTGTTCGGCGGTGCTTGGCAAGTGGGCAGTGCTTGGTTGGGGCAGGGGCGCGAGGCGCTGCAGTCGGTGTTACCGGCCAATGTCGAGCAACTGGCGCACGACTTGCCCACTACGCAAGCGGCACTTGGCGCCTTGCAAAGCGAGGCAGAGCAGCGCATGCAAGAGCAGGTCGAGCGCCTGCGTGCAGCCGTTCCAGCCTCAGCCGAAGCCTTGCAGCAGCAACTGGGCGTGCCCGCTGCTGCCGAAGGCTTGCGGCAACTCACGCAGCAGGGCCGCAGCAGCGCAGAACAGACGGTGTCGTCGTGGCTGGCGCCAGCGCGCCCTAGCACTGACGTCCGCGGTGAAGATCCGCCCGGGATTGCGCGTTTGCCCGGCTTCATTCGCACCGCGTTCACCCGGCTAGATGATCGACTGCGCGTGTCCTGGGTCGGCGCTGCGCCCCATACGGAGGTGGTCGCCTACTACACGCAGCAGCTCAGCGCTGCCGGTTATAGCAGTCAAGTGCTCGCCGCCAGCGCGCAATCAGAGACCGTGGAATTCAAATCGCCACAGCGTAAGCTGACTCTGGCGGTGCGCGATGATGGCCGCGGCGGCAGCGAACTGGATTGGGAGGTGCGCTGATCGTAGCAGCCTGTCGGACTTTCATCACGAGTGCGCCGGAAGCCCGACAGGCTGCTAGTCACTTGAACCGTTGTCGCCCGCGTTTTTTTTGGGCTCGGCTGCGCCGTCAAGCAATTGAATTTCACCGACGTCTACGCGTCCTTCGGTGTCTTTCCAGTCGCTGTCTTGCATCGCCCAATATTGCTCGGGCTTCCAGAACTCAGCTTTGTAGTACTCGTCGCCGCGGATTGTGCGTAATCCGGTCGCTGTAGGAATTTCAATGCTTAAATTGGATGCAAAGCCGGTGCGACTACCCGTTGTCTTGCTGCGCGCCTGTCTTAATTTAGATTCCAAACGTGGCTTGGCATATTTATCGGCATATTCGCCATACAGCGCATCACCCATGTCCAACGCGCGTTCGCGTTCCGCCGCGGTCAGGGCTTCCCAATACAGCTCGCGTTTGACTAACATCATTTTGTAACCACGTTCGGCCGCTAAATCCATCCAGATATAAGCGGTTGGTCGATCAACTGGTACGCCCCGCCCGTCCCACAGCATCTCAGCAACCATGCCCTGCGAGGGTTTATCGGCAAAACGCGCGGCGCGTTTAAACTTGCTCAACGCCTTGGCGAACTCACCTTTGCGATAATCGGTCAACGCTAACAAGCGGTATTTCAAATCTGGGTGGCGGGTTAGAAAACCCTCGGAGCTCATGATCAAATCGTCGACATCAGCGGTATCACGCGAATCCTCTTGCGGCGTGAGTGCTTCCAACGGCGCAAGCGTCGGCGGGGCTTTATCCACCGCATGCGCGGCAACCGACGCCAAAGCCATTCCGACGGCAAGCAACAAGGAACTACGGTGTTTCATTGGGCTGTCTCCTAGAGAATCTGATTCGATATTGCTTGCAATTGAGTGTGACGACAATCGGTCGGAAGTCCTGCTTGAGCGCCATGCCGCGCGTCGGCTGGCAGACCGCCCAGCACCCAAAAAGCTACACGAAGCATCGCACTGGCGGTCTCAAAGAGCGGTGAACTGAGGTATGAGGGTTTAACCTATAACCTAGCAGCCTGTCGGGCTTTCCTCGCGAGTGCGCCGGAAGTCCTTTTGGCGATCGTTTTCTACGCACTCTCGGATTGATTTTGAAGGCCTGGGCTCTACTTTCAAGTCTGTGCTATGCCAAAAGGCCGTCCGGCCCTTCGGAATGCGCGTCTGGACGGCTCTGTTGCGAGGCTAGGCAAGGGAAGAGCCATTGCCTGCGCGCCGCGCCTTGCAGCCATCCGTTCAACCTAGAAACCTCAGTTGGACGGGGTAGAGTGTGCGGTTATGGGTGAAAGCCGGCAAGCTTGCGCGGCATGCCGCGCGCCGGCTTGAACGCCTGCAAGCTGTGCTTGCAGGCCGGAATAGGGCATAAGCGCAATGAGGGTGAAAGCCGGCAAGCTTGCGCGGCATGCCGCGCGCCGGCTTGAACGGCTGGCGGCTACGCCGCCAGACCGGCGGAATAGCTCCTCTATTCCAACGAGTTGCAACGCAGCCATGTCCCGGCCCGCAAG